>CALVFH010000034.1 GCA_944326775.1 uncultured Parabacteroides sp. | reverse complement strand
CTGCTTGGCGCCTGCCAATCCCGCTACATCCTTAAACGTAACTTTCTGGTCATTATCCTTATCGAAAAGCTGGGCTTTCGACCGGCCTACGGAAAACACGTTTCCCGCTCCCGAACCGGGACCGCCCGACATCCGGCGCATCAGGTAAATCCAAACCAATATCAACAGAATCATCGGCCCGAGAGAGATGACCACATTCCAGAAAGTACTGTCGCCCTCCTCAAAGCTGACCTGCGCATCAACCTGGTTGTCCGTAACCAGCTTATCGTAAAAATCGGAAAACTTATCGGCCGAAGGAATTTTCACCACTACCGTCATCGCTTGCCCGGCCGACGGCAACTCTTGCCGGTTCTTAAAAACTTTGGTCGCCTGAGATGCTTTCACCGTAGCCTCAACCACATTTTTCTGGTTGTAAACAACCATCTTTTCAAAAACATTCTCTTTGGCCAAACGCTGGAACTCCGTCCATCCTAATTCTTTCGTCGTTGTCGATCCATTACTCATATAGAGCGCGATCAACATCACAAAGATAAGCCCGTACATCCAGTAAAGATTGAATTTAAACATCTTTCCGGGCTTATTTCCATTGTTATTTTTCGGTTGCTGTTTATTCAGTAAATCTTTATTATCCATAAACTATAACTAATCGATTTCAATAGTGCCGCACTAATCCAGATTCGGGACCTCCGTCACTTTCGCGTCTGCCCAAAGATTTTCCAGATTATAGAACTTCCGTTTATCCGGCATAAATATATGGACAAGAACCGTGCCGTAATCCATTCCTATCCAGGTAGCCCCCTGCGTTCCGTCAATCGACAGCGGCTTATCGTTGGCTTTACGCCGGGCAAAATCCCATACCGAATCCGACAAGGCTGATACCTGAGAAGGCGAATTTCCTTCACCTATCACCATATATTGGCTAATCGCACCCGACAGCTGGGTCATATCAACAATCACAATATTAGAGCCTTTCTTTTCCTGAAGGCCTTCCACAATCGCCTGTACCAATGCTTTTGTTTCTTCCATCTATTTCTATTATGTGTTTTTAATGCGCAAATATAGTAGAATAATTTTGTATCTTAGGAATTAGTTGGTAAGTTTTTAAAGTAATGCGGATCAAACTCAAATCCTAATACCTCAAACGACTATATTTGTGAACCGCACAAGCTAAACCGCCCGACAAACCTCGAAGCCAGTACTCTCGGCAGAGGACTCCAGTACTCCCGGCAGATGATTTCAGTACTTCCGGCAGAGGACTGGACTTTTGTCGTATCCCTACGATGGCCGTTCCTGCCCAAACCCAACGAAGCAGCCTCTTTTACCAAATTTTCCGCCCAAACTCCAATTTTTTCCTGCATTTCCCTTGCTATACAGTAACAGAAATGCTACTTTTGCAACGTCTAAAAGTTCTTTGACGTATGAAAACTTCAGAACTGAAAAAGATGCTCGCTGCAAAAGGGTGCTATCTGATCAAGCATGGCGCGAGGCACGACCAATGGTTTTCGCCCGTCACGGGGAAAACCTTCCCGGTGCCCAGGCATGACAACCAGGAAGTAGCTAAAGGCACTGAAAAAAGCATCAAAAAGCAAGCAGGGGTTTAAGCCCCTGCCCTTTCATTCAGCTGAAGCCATACCGATAAGAACTTTTAGTTGTAAAAATTTAGAGTCATGGAAATAACAGCGATTATCGAGAAAGGCAACGACGGCCTGTTTTCCATCTATTCGGAACAGGAGCTGGGGAACCACGGATTAGGCGGATACGGCGAAAGCGTGGAAATAGCGAAAACGGATTTCATGCAGAGCATTGACGAGGCAAAGGAAATGATCAAGGAAGAAACCGGGTCTGTCCCTGAAGAATTCGACGGGCTGAAGGTCACCTTCAAGTTCGACCTGGCTTCGTTCTTTAATTATTTCGATTGCATCAACACCAGCAAATTCGCCCGTTATGCCGGCATCAACGAAAGCAAAATGCGGCAATACAAAAGCGGATCCGCCTTTGCCGGCGAGCAGACTACCCGCAAAATAATGGCGGCCATAAAGAAATTGGGAACCGAGCTGAGCGAGGCTACCCTGTAATCAAGAACTTTTAGACAAAGTTTCATCCGTGCAGGTCTCTTTCCTGCACGGATTTTCCGCCCCAACTCCAATTTTTCCCTGCATTTTCCTTTTCCGGAATCCCGCATAATACTCTCAACACGGTCCTGGCGTTTCGTCGTACCCCTACGATGACCCTTTGCGACCTCGCTTTGCCCCGTCGTACCCCTACGATGACCCTTTGCGACCTCGCTTTGCCCCATCGTACCCCTACAATGCCACTTTGCGACCTCGCTTTGCCCCGTCGTACCCCTACAACGGCATTTTGCGACCTCGCTTTGCCCCATCGTACCCCTACAATGCCACTTTGCGACCCCGCTTTGCCCCATCGTACCCCTACAATGCCACTTTGCGACCCCGCTTTGCTCTGGAAACGGTGTTGCTAACGCGTGGCGACCTCGCTTTTGCCTTGAAACAGGAGGGGCATAACAACAGAGAAGCCGCCTCCATTGACTGAAAGCGGCTTCTCGTTGTTCTACCTGGATTCGAACCAGGACTAACAGGACCAGAATCTGTTGTGCTACCATTACACCATAGAACAGAATTATGGAAAATCAAGAAAACAGTAAAAGGAAATTGTTGTTCTACCTGGATTCGAACCAGGACTAACAGGACCAGAATCTGTTGTGCTACCATTACACCATAGAACAAAATTGCGGAGCAAACATCTCTCGTTTGCGGGTGCAAAGATATGGACTTATTCTAAAATGCCAAAGAAAAAATCATGTTTTTTTCGTCCATCGCCAAATCTCGCGCAAAGTCGGCTTCTTTCCATACATCAAGATACCTACCCGGTATATTTTGGCGGAAAACCAAACCGCAAGCACAATACTCAAAATCAGAAGTACCCAGGAAACCAGAAGCTGCCAGAAAGGTACGTCGAAAGACAAACGCATCATCATCACCATCGGCGAACTGAAAGGGATGAGCGACGCCCAGAAAGCCAACGGCCCATCCGGATTTTCCACGCCATAGATGCCGGCATAAAGACTGAAAATCATCAGGACCAGAACCGGCGTCATAAATTGCTGGCTGTCCTCCGGATGACTCAAAGCGCTTCCGATAGCGGCAAACAAAGCGGCATACAGCAAATATCCGCCCACGAAATAAAACAGGAAACAGACCATAATTTTAGCCCAAGGCAATGCCAACAGCTGCTCGATTCCGGCAATGATCTCCGGTTCCGCCAATGCGGCTGAATTGGCGGACAAACGCTCCGCCTCTGCCAGAAGTTCCGCGCCACCGCCCAAAAATTGGGCTGCCCAAAGAAGTACAAATGTCAAGATGCCCCAAAGACAAACCTGGGTCAGTCCGACTAAACCAATCCCGACAATTTTTCCCATCATCAGTTCGAAAGGCTTCACCGACGACACCATCACCTCGATAATCCGATTGGTTTTCTCTTCCATAACGCCTTGCATCACCATCGAGCCATACAGGGTGATAAACGTATAAATCAACAAGGTAGTCAACATGCCCAACACCGCCGCGACCTCAAAAGACCGGGATTCCTGCGTCTCGCCTTCATCGCCCCATTTCACCGTCCGGACATGAAATTCGGAATTAACCACCCGGATAACCTGATCGATATGAGGAACTTCGAAAGCCTGTAACCTTTCCTCCCGCACGGCATCCGTCAGTGTCTGATCAATGATATTGACTAACGTCCGGGGCACCTGACGGGATGAATAAAGCACCGCCGCCCCGGAATTCTTTGCCAGATCGTCGGCGATATGCAGAAAAGCAAAGATTTCCCGGTCATTTCGCTCTCGGTACATCGCCATCGAACCTTCAACCGGCAAAAATGTATAAGTCTCGGTATTCTCAAAAAGGGAAGCATAACGTCCCGTATCATCAATAACGGCTATGGTCTGATTTTCATCTTCCCCTAAAGAGGCCAGCCACATCGGGACAAAAACCAAAGCCGCAAAAAGGAACGGCATCAGAAGCGTCAGTAATATAAAAGACTTCCGACAAATACGGAACTTGTATTCCCGCTTAATAATCAAGCCTATTTTACTCATTTCTCTATTGATTTTCCGGTTGATGAAACAGTCTGGATAAAGATTTCATTCATTGAAGGCACAGCTTCTTCGAAGGATATGATTTCATAACGAGCACTCAACAAGGTCAGCAGTTCCGAATTCCGAAGTTCCGGATTTTTCCGAACAAGCATCCGAATATATCGGTCATCCCGCATCTGTTTTTCAATGGTATAAGCATCATCTTCCGCATGGACGGCACTCCCCGGATCCTGGATAACCACCCGGTAACGGTTTCTCCGAAACTGCTCCCGTATCTCATGCACACTGCCGCTCAAAACCACCTGAGCATGGTTTATCAGCGCGATATGATCGCAAAGTTCTTCCACCGAAGCCATGTTGTGGGTCGAGAAAATCACCGTATGTCCCTGTTCTTTCAAGGCTTGGATCTCCTGCTTCAACAGTTCCGCATTAACTGGATCGAATCCGCTAAAAGGCTCATCGAAAATCAGCAAATCCGGATGATGAACGACCGTAGTAATGAATTGCACCTTTTGTTGCATACCTTTCGACAGCTCTTCCACCCGCCGGTTCCACCACGACATCAGATCAAAACGATTAAACCATTCTTCCAGGTTAATCCGGGCTTCGCGTGCCGACAAGCCCTTCAGTTGAGCCAGATAAAGGGCCTGCTCTCCTACTTTCATTTTCTTATACAGTCCGCGTTCTTCAGGAAGATAACCAATCCGAAAAACATCATCAGGCTGCGAAAGATGACCGTCAAAATAGACCTCTCCGCTATCGGGAGCCGTAATCCGGTTAATAATGCGGATCAGTGTGGTCTTCCCCGCACCGTTTGGCCCCAGCAAACCGAAAATCTGTCCTTTCGGGACCTGCAGCGAAACGCCATCAAGAGCCAGATGACCGCTATATTGTTTGATGATATTCTTTACCTCTAACATTTCTATCTGTTTAAACTACATTTTCAATACAATCCGTTCACCCAACTCTTTCGACAGCACACTCTTGATGGCATTCAACCGAGAAAGTTTTTGCATCAGCAACATCGACTCATCCCAGTTGCCTGCTGCCTGCGCCTCCTTCATCTTCGCCAAAGTCTCTTTAATCTGGTGAATGATATAAGCATCCTTCAAGGCAAAAAGATCGCGCACCACCAGCTGATCAAGCATATCCTTTTCTTCTTCCACTTCCCGATACTTAAAGTGATATTTGCTCAGCTGATACTTATCACTCATCAGATTAGCAGCCAACTGACTTACCAACGGATCAGGATGTGCCAGGAAATAACGATGAGCAACGAAACTTTCATCTTTACAATGCTCCGCCGCTTCATCCAGGATCTGCTTGCACAACGGATTGTAGAAAGTCAGCTCGTCTTGCTCCAAATCGGCTTTGATATATTCTGCTACTTTCCAGCGGACCGGTTCTTGCGTTTCTTCATCCACATAATCGTAAAGAATCTGCTCTCCGTAACGAATAATATAACGTAAGAGGTTTAACTCATACGCTTCAAACGGAGAACGCTGGACGATAGGTTTTTCTATCCGGACAAGTTCCGGTTCGGATACCGGAGGTGCTTCCTGAGGCCCGCATTCCGGAGGCAATTCCTCAGAAGGGAGAGGAGGCTGAAAACCGGTTGGCGGTTCCGGCACATGGGAATCCACTTCCTGTGAAGCAGGCCCCGCAGGATTGGAATAACCGTCCGCCGAATCATCTGGAAGAACAGGTGGCGGAGGGGGAACCACAGAGCGGACCTGCTCCCGTTTGGTTTCGCGACGTTTCAAGCGAATTTTATTGACGGCATTGAGCAAAACCTGCTCGTCAATCTCCATCGTACTGCTGCATTCGCGGATATACACCGAACGGACTATCGAATCGGGAATTACGGCAATCGTACCCACAATGTCATTGATCAACTGAGAACGCCGAATCGGGTCATCGCCAGCTTCATCCAACAAAAGCTTTGTCTTGAAACGAATAAAATCGGTTTCATTGGCTTTGATATAATCGCAAAACTCCGTCGCGCTATGACTTCGGGCGAATGAATCCGGGTCTTCTCCATCCGGAAGAAGCAAAACCTTTACATTCATACCTTCTTCCAGCAAAAGGTCAATTCCTCGGATAGCGGCTTTAATACCCGCCGCATCCCCATCGTAAAGAACCGTAATATTGTTCGTAAACCGATGGATAAGACGGATTTGCCCTTGTGTCAAGGCTGTTCCCGAAGAGGCGACGACATTCTCAACTCCCGACTGGTGCATTGAAATCACATCGGTATAACCTTCTACCAAATAACACCGGTCAGCCCGGACTATCGCCTGCTTGGCAAAATAAAGTCCATATAATTCGTTACTTTTATGGTAAACTTCACTCTCCGGAGAATTAACATATTTCGCAGTTTTGGCATCTTTCTCCTTTTTCAGAACTCTCCCCCCAAAAGCTACGACTTTTCCGCTAAGAGAATGAACAGGAAACATCACACGCCCACGAAAACGATCACTTACCCGACCATCTTCATAAGCAATCACCAGTCCGGTTTTCTCAAGGTATTCCTTCTTATAGCCTTTTCTCATTGCCTCTTTAAAAAGGGCATCCCGCTCATTCAGGCTATACCCCAACTGAAACTTGCGAATGGTATCTTCCCGGAATCCACGCTCGACAAAATAGCGCATACCTACCGTACGCCCTTCCAAATGGTTCTGGAGAATAGAAGAGAAATATGTCTGAGCCCAAGAATTGACAATAAGCATGCTCTCACGGTCATTACGAACTTGCTTTTCACGCTCAGTCAATTCACGCTCATGAATTTCAATGTTATATTTTTTTGCCAACCAGCGTAAAGCATCGTAATAACTCAACTGTTCATGCTTCATAATGAAATGGACAGCTGTCCCTCCTTCTCCACATGCAAAACATTTGCAAATATTCTTAGCTGGCGAAACATAAAATGAAGGGGTCTTATCTGCATGAAACGGACAAAGACCGACAAAATTCACTCCTCTACGCCGAAGAGTGACAAATTCCGATACTACATCCACAATATTGGCAGCATCAAGAATACGGTCTATAGTGGGTTGGTCAATCATCTTTCTTACTTTTCAATTTGAAGCGTAGTATCTCTACAGCTTTCAAGTTTGCGAATTTACGGCATTCATACGGATATTCCAAACAAAACAAATAAAACAAAAAGGAGAACCCATGCCCTTCTTCCATCCGGCACGGATTCTCCCATCAATAAAAATATGAAGAATTAACTCTTTAAAGACCAAACACTTCTTTTACTTTATCCACATAATCTAATTTTTCCCACGTGAACAGTTCCACATCACAAATCACCGGGGAAGAATTATAACGAGAAGTGAAAACCTTACGTTTCTTTTCCGGCTTGCGCCCCATATGTCCATAGGAAGCTGTTTCAAAGTAAATCGGATTGCGGAGTTTCAAACGATCTTCAATGGCTTTCGGACGCATATCAAACAAGGTCTTAACTCGTTCGGCAATCTCTCCATCGCTCATGGCTACATGAGATTTACCATAAGTATTGATGAAAATATTCATCGGCTGAGCCAAACCTATAGCATAAGCCACCTGTACCAGCACCTCATCTGCAACGCCTGCCGCAACCAAATTCTTAGCGATATGGCGAGCTGCGTAAGCAGCCGAACGGTCCACCTTCGAAGGATCCTTTCCCGAAAAAGCACCGCCGCCGTGAGCACCTTTACCACCATACGTATCTACAATAATCTTGCGACCTGTCAAACCGGTATCCCCATGCGGCCCCCCGATAACAAATTTACCGGTCGGATTAACATGGTAATGAATCTTATCATCAAACAAAGCCTGCACATGGGACGGATATTGGGCACGAACACGCGGCACCAAGATATTCTTTACATCCGACAAAATACGTTTTTGCATTGCCTCATCCGCCTCTTTCTGGGAAATACCCTTCGGAAGGATAAACTCATCATGCTGGGTAGATACCACAATCGTATCTATACGTAATGGATGTCCGTTGTCATCGTATTCGATTGTTACCTGACTCTTGGCATCCGGCCGGAGATAAGACATCAATTCCGGCTCATGCTTACGGATATGAGCCAGCTCGCGCAACAAGGCATGAGACAAGTCAAGAGCCAGCGGCATATAGTTTTCCGTCTCGTTTGTAGCATAACCGAACATCATACCTTGGTCTCCAGCACCTTGATCGTAAGGATTTTCCCGCTCAACGCCTCGGTTAATATCGCCACTTTGTTCGTGA
The DNA here is from genome assembly GCA_944326775.1 of uncultured Parabacteroides sp. Lineage (GTDB taxonomy): Bacteria > Bacteroidota > Bacteroidia > Bacteroidales > Tannerellaceae > Parabacteroides. Next base: position 15,974 of record CALVFH010000034.1, on the reverse strand, counting down.
ATGGAAGAAAAAACCCCACACGATTTTGCCTCAAACTGATACTCACTCTTTGTATAACCAATTTCTTCTATCACGCGACGTGCTACATCTTGAACATCGACATACGCGCATGATTTAACTTCTCCAGCCAAGACGACCTGACCCGTCGTAACAAGGGTTTCGCAAGCTACTTTTGAGTTCGGGTCATAAGCCAGAAACTCATCAAGCAAAGCATCCGATATCTGATCGGCTACTTTATCGGGGTGTCCTTCAGACACCGATTCGGAGGTAAACAGATAACTCATCTTCTTTATGAATCCGTTATTAGAATTAATAATTAAAAACAGGAGGGATAAAACGATTTGCCCGAATGCGGCATACGAAAGGAAGTTATGTTTTTAGCATTTTTTCCCGTGGTTGCAAGCAATACAAATCTATCCACGCCTATAAAATCGGGCACAAAGATATAAAAAATCGACAACTTGAAATATAAGCAGCTGATTATTTTTTCTTTTTAGTATTACGCAAAGCTTTTTTTAATTTAAAACCAGCCTTATACTTTGCTGAACCCGACCCGTGAGTTCCTCGGAGAAAATCGGAAAGTTTCGGTTTACGTTCACCTTCGGTTGAAGAGGCTTTCTTTTTAAACACCTGCCCTCCTCCGGTCATAATACGTTCTATTTCATTCATAGACAAATTACTATTGCTTTAAAGTCTGATTATTTTCTTCATCAACATCTTTACATCTCTGTTTTTGAAAGCTTCTGGCAAATCTCAATCATAGTCTTTCCCAAGATTGGATGCCGTACACTAGGGGCAATTTCTGCCAACGGACGCATTACAAAATCACGCCGATGCATCAAAGGGTGAGGAACAATCAATTCAGGAGTATTAAGAATCTTATTCCCATAAAGCAACAAATCAATATCAATAATCCGGTCTTGATAGATCTCTGCGGTCTTCTTCGTACGTCCCAGTTCGCGCTCTATCTCTTGCGAAACATGAAGCAAGTCAGTCGGAGAAAGAGAGGTTTCCAAAAGCAAGACCGCGTTCAAAAAGGAATTTTCCGATTCAAATCCCCAAGGCTCTGTCTCGTAAAAACTGGAGATTGCCGCAACACTCCCCGCCCGCTCAGCCAGTCGGGCTGCGGCAAGTACCAGGTTGCGGCATTTATTACCAAGATTAGATCCCAATGCGATGTAAGCGTCCATAAAAACAGGAGGTATCAGATAATAAGCATCGCATCTCCATAAGCTCCAAACTTATAGCCTTCTTTTAAAGCTTCACCATAAGCTTCCATAATGAGTTCATAACCACCAAAAGATGCGGTCATCATCAACAAGGTAGAAAGCGGCAGATGAAAATTAGTAACCATACTGGTTGCTACGGTAAAATCATACGGCGGAAAAATAAATTTATTCGTCCATCCATCATATTCTTTCAAATGTCCGTCGGTACTAACTGCCGTTTCGATGGCACGCATCACAGATGTTCCTACAGCACATACTTGCTTGTTTGAATCTTTGGCCTTATTCACGATTTCAACCATTTCTGAACCGACAAACATCTGCTCTGAATCCATCTTATGTTTTGTCAAATCCTCTACATCAATCTCACGGAAATTACCTAACCCACAATGCAATGTCAAGAAAGCGAAACGACAATCGTTAATCTCCAGACGCTTCATCAATTCGCGGCTAAAATGAAATCCGGCGGCAGGAGCAACCACGGCCCCTTCTTCCGTAGCAAAAATATTCTGATACCGCTCTTCGTCTTCCGGTTCTACCGGACGATTGATGTATTTAGGCAGTGGCGTTTCACCAAGTGCATAGAGTGCTTGCTTAAAATCGTCGTGATTTCCATCATAAAGAAAACGGAGTGTACGTCCACGCGAAGTCGTATTGTCAATAACTTCGGCTACCATCGAATCATCTTCTCCGAAATATAATTTATTTCCAATGCGAATTTTACGTGCCGGATCAACCAATACATCCCACAGACGCAGATCCGGATTTAACTCACGCAAAAGAAAAACTTCAATACGAGCCCCCGTTTTCTCTTTGTTTCCATACAAACGTGCCGGAAAGACACGGGTATTATTGAAAATAAAGACATCGTCTTTGCCGAAATATTCAATAATATCTTTAAAAATGCGGTGTTCGAATTTCCCTGTTTTGCGGTTAACCACTAACATGCGTGATTCATCACGATTTTTTGCAGGATGTAATGCGATTTGTTCTTCCGGCAAATTAAATTTGAATTTTGATAACTTCATAATTACACGACCTCCTTAAATTCTTTATACTTTTATTTTTTCATTGTTTTCAACTTCCGGGATCTCACGAATGAGGAACTCGTCTATTTGCTCCGGATCCATACATTTATCCAATGTAATATTCCCTATTCGTGTACGTTCTAAAGCGATAAGATGTGCTCCTGAAGAAAGTGCTATGCCAATATCACGTGCCAATGCCCGGATATAGGTTCCCTTACTACACACCACCCGAATTTTGATGACGGGAAGTTGGCATTCCAACAACTCTATTTCGTCTATAACAAGAGTTTTTGATTTTAGTTCGACGTCTTTTCCTTCCCGTGCCAGTTCATAAGCACGCTTCCCTTCTATCTTGCAAGCAGAGAAAACAGGAGGCACTTGCTGAATCTCTCCAACAAACGACTGAAGCACCTGTTCTACCAGCGAGCGGGAAATATGTTCTGTAGGATAAGTAGCATCCACCTCTTTCTCCAAATCAAAAGAAGGAGTAGTTGCCCCCAACTTCAAGGTTGCAACATATTCTTTCGTCTGATATTGGAATTCATCAATACGTTTTGTCGCCTTTCCCGTGCAGAGAATCATCACGCCTGTAGCTAACGGATCGAGTGTACCGGCATGTCCCACTTTGATTTTCTTCACCTTAAGCCTCCGCGATAACTTATAACGCAATTTATTAACCACATCAAATGAAGTCCAGTGAAGCGGTTTGTTAAAATAGAGAACTTCTCCAGCTATAAAATCCATCAAACAACCTGTAAATTATATCCCAACATCAACATCAACAAAATAATTCCGCCGACAATAATCCGGTAATAACCGAAAGCCTTGAAGCCATACTTTGTAACAAAACCGATAAAGAACTTAATAGCTAACAAGGCTACTACGAAAGCCACCACATTACCTATTACCAGTACACCGATATTCTCACGCAAGACTTCTGCTCCTCCAGGCTCAAGAAAAAGTTTCAGCATTTTATAGGCGGTTGCCGCAAACATGGTAGGTACTGCCAAGAAAAAAGAAAATTCAGCAGCGGCCTTACGCGACAAATGCTGAGCCATACCTCCAACAATGGTGGCCATTGAACGGGAAACTCCAGGAATCATCGCAATGCATTGAAATACACCAATGATAAATGCCCGCTTTTCTGTCAATCGATCGGTTGGATCCGGTCGGTTAAAAATCTTATCGACAAATAACATGAAAATACCCCCTATTACTAACATGACGGCAACCACCCAAACACTTTCAAGCATTGAGTCGATGACATCGCTGAAAAGGAATCCGATGATAGCTGCTGGAATGAAAGCAATCAGTAATTTCCAATAAAAGTCGAATTTATTCAAAAAGCTCTTTACATCAGTCACTCTTCCCGGGTTCAAACGGAAGAACCGTTTCCAATAAAGACATACCACCGACAGGATAGCGCCAAACTGAATAATCACTGTAAATGCCTTTACAAAATCAGTACTCTCCACTCCCAACAAATTCTGGGTAATAATCATATGTCCGGTCGAAGATACAGGCAAAAACTCCGTCAGACCTTCTACTATAGCTATAAGTATAGCTTCTATGATATTCATGCGTCAGTTCTTTTATCTTTGTTTTTCCGCAATATGCCTACAATCATCAAAACGAAGCCCAATACCGTTATCATGGGGGCAACGACAATACGCCGGGCACTGAAAATCTCAGGGTTGAACGATACGCCATCTGCCGAACCGCCACCGCTCATCAAAATAAAGCCAATAATAATCAATACCACCGACACCGCTATCCAAAGAAAATTATCCTTCCCGAATGCAAAATCTTTGTTATTCATTTCGTTTTATCTGTTTGTTAAATATAATATAATCTATTTACGTTCATCCGCAAATACTTATTTACAGACACAATGGTTGCCACGACCGTTAAAAGTATTCCCAATATCAGAACTATGGCATAAACCATACACAAAGTCGGTAAATCCAGAATTTGGATAAACCCGGTCAACTCCGCTTGTAAATAATACAAAAACCCACTCAGCATCCCAATAGCCAGAAATGCCGCAACAATTCCGCTTACCATATTATAATATATAAATGGCCTGCGGATAAATCCTGGTGTCGCCCCGACCAACTTCATCGTGTGGATTAGAAAGCGTTTAGAATAAATCAACAAGCGAATTGTATTGCCAATCAAAACAAAAGATATGGCCATCAACATAGCTGCAAGTACGAAAAGTACGATCCCGATACGCTGCATATTATGGTGAACCATCTCCATCATATCCTTCCGATAAAGCAAATCAGATACGGTCGTATATTGCTTGATGGCTTGTTCTATTTTCGGAAGACTGTCCGGATTGGCGTAATCCGAACGTAAATGTACTTCTATCGATGCCTTCAAAGGATTAAAACCAAGGAAAGTCTCGGGATTTTCACCCAGTTCTTCCTCCAGTTCTTTCACCGCTTGCTCTTTCGAGATATATTCGGTGGACTTAATAAATGGAAGTCCGTCAAGATTCTTCTGTATCTTCTTGATATCTGCCTCCCTCAAATTATCTTTCAAAACAATAGAGAAAGTGATATTCTCTTTCACATAAACCGACAACTTATTCCCGAGCAACCCCATCAGAGCTATCAACCCTAAAAGAAAAAGCACCAAGGCAATACTGATGACGGAAGTAAACCGCGAATGAAAGAATGTAGCAGACCTAACTTTATATTTTTCAGACATCTGGATAATTCTAATTTACTATCTTCCCATCAGACTCAATTGTTCAGAGAACACATAGCCCAATTTTTGTGCAAAGGAACGAATAATTATGGCGGAAACATCCTTTTTACAATTCTTTAACACGTAATTTCCGTGATTATCGTACCTTTGTTCAAAAGTTTTTTAACCATGAGAATTCTACATTTAACATCTCTTTTACTCGCCTTTTTCTTTCTGGCGGGTTGCTCAAGTGTTCCGCTCACCGGACGGAAACAAGTGTTGCTGGTTTCAGACAATGATGTCCTTGCTTCCAGCTTAACACAATACAACGATTACATGAAAACTGCTAAAAAATCAACCAACACCAAGGAAACGGATATGGTGGTGCGAGTGGGTAAAAAAATAGCTGCAGCTACGGAAGCCTATCTGGAAGCCAACGGGATGGCTTCAGAAGTAAAGAATTTCTCCTGGGAGTTCAACCTTGTACAAGATGCCCAGGTAAATGCGTTCTGTATGCCAGGAGGTAAGATTGTTGTTTACGAGGGATTGATGAACATCGTCTCGTCAGACGATGAACTGGCGGTAGTCCTTGGCCATGAAGTAGCCCACGCCGTAGCCAAACACAGCAATGAACGCATGAGTCAGCAGGTAATGGCACAATACGGGGCCGCCATTCTCGGAGCCGTCGTCAGCGATAAAAGTGCGGCCATCCAGAATGCGGCACAGACAGTCTATGGTATCGGTGCCCAATATGGGGTGATGCTGCCGTTCTCTCGAAAACACGAATCAGAAGCTGATTATATGGGATTGGTATTCATGACAATGGCTGGCTACAATCCGGATGTTGCCGTAGGCTTTTGGGAGAAAATGTCTGCCGGAAGCAATGGTTCGGTTCCTGAATTCATGAGTACTCACCCAAGTGATGCGACCCGTATAGCCGACATCGAAAAAGAACTGCCGGCAATTAAAGCTAAATACCAGAAATAACATCATTAAACCCTTATTTTATGTCCTACAAACAGTATCTTTTCAGTCTCGGACTCTTAAACATGGCAAGCTTTCCCATGCTGGCTGCTTCCGGGAACAGCCAGGACCGGCCGAACATTATTCTTATTTTGGTCGATGATATGGGCTATTCAGATTTAGGTATCTACGGCTCGGAAATTGAAACTCCGAATCTTGACCGTTTAGCCAATGAAGGTATCCGCTTCAGAGAGTTCTACAATAATTCTATTAGCGCCCCGACTCGTGCCTCACTCATTACCGGACAATATTCTCATTGTGCAGGAATCGGCTATTTCAATGTCAACTTAGGACAACCGGGATACCAAGGTTTCTTGAACAGAGAATCGCTCACATTTGGCGAGGTGCTTCGTGAAGCCGGATATAACACGTTTATCAGCGGGAAATGGCACGTAGGAAACGATAGCATCTGTTGGCCAGCCCAACGCGGATTCGACCGTTCGTATGGTTTCATCAATGGAGCTAGCAACTATTACGATGCTGGCGAATATGCCTCCGACAAGACCTCTGCTTATGGAAATACGGTCCCCTTGGTCAAGGATAACCAACAGACCCAGCTCGAACCTGGCCGCTACCTGACCGATGCAATTACCGACAACGCGCTTGAATTCATCGACCAGCGAAAGACCGACCGCCCATTCTTCCTCTATCTGGCTTACAATGCTCCTCACTGGCCACTCCAAGCTCCGGCCGAAGATATTGCCAAATATAAAGGACGCTACGCTAAAGGTTGGGACGTTTTGCGTGAAGAACGCCTCCAGCGGCAAAAAGAGCTAGGGATTCTCCTTCCCGAACAAACGATAGCCAAACGCGATGAGAAGGTGCCGCTTTGGGATGACCTGACATTTGAACAAAAAGAATTGTGGCAAAAGAAAATGGAAGTTTATGCTGCCATGATAGACCACATGGACCAAAGCGTGGGTCGCCTCATCCAGAAACTGAAAGAAACCGGAGAATACGACAACACGTTGATTCTTTTCCTTTCGGACAACGGAGCGGAAGGGGGCTACCACTCGATGTTCAGCAAACGTCCGCGCAATTCCGGGCCTATCGGAACGGCAGGATCCTGGGATTACCAGGAACAGCCTTGGGCTTACCTGTCTGTTACTCCACTCCGACAATATAAAGATGATTTCCATGAAGGCGGATTCTGTACCTCATTCATCGCTTGGTATCCCAAACGGATTCCGAAAGGTCAGTTAGTACAGGGCACCGGACATATTATTGATATCGCCCCGACATTCTATGAAGTGGCCGGGGCTGAATATCCGAAACAGTATGCTGGGCACGACATCCAGCCTCTCCCCGGCGAATCTCTCTGGCCTGTCCTCGAAGGCAAGCAACAGACGGTTTCCCGCGAAGCGCCGCTTTTCTGGGAACGTGCCGGCAATCGCGCCGTCCGCGAAGGCAAATGGAAGCTGGTTTCCTCCTATCCCAGTCTGACATGGGAACTTTACGACCTGGAAAACGACCGGGGAGAAACCCAAGATGTAGCAGACCAGCATCCGGAAATCGTCAACCATCTTTCTGCCCTTTACTTTGAATGGGCGAAATCCCACCAGGTGATCGATTACGACCGCATCAAGCCGGAACGTGAGATTCGGGTGTCGGCAAGATAAGCGAACTGTCGCCATAGCTCAGGAAACGGAAACCATGAGCCAGCGCATACTCGTAGATTTCTCGCCAATTTCCTTTTACAAAAGCTGAAATAAGCAACAACAACGTACTTTTCGGCTGATGGAAATTGGTAATCATCCCCCGGACAATATGAAACTCATAGCCCGGGGCGATGATAATTTGAGTCGCACTGACCAACGCTTCCAGCCCGTGTCGATCCAAATAATCGAGGATCTGCTGCAGTGCCTCTGCCGGAGTCAGCTGATTGTTGGCTTCCTCGTAAGGCATCCATTGGGAAACCACCAGCTCCTCGCTCGAGGCATCCGGATTCTTCGCTAAGATAACGCCCATATAGTACAAGCTCTCCAACGTACGGACCGATGTGGTTCCCACGGCTACGATATGCCCCAATTTCTGAAGGATATGGGCAATCGTACTGCGTCTGACTGAGATGAATTCCGTATGCATCTCATGTCCTTCTATGGTCTCGCTCTTCACGGGCTTGAATGTCCCGGCTCCCACATGGAGGGTTACCTCTTCCCGTTCCATCCCGTGTCGATCGATGTCTGCCAAGACTTCCGGCGTGAAATGCAATCCTGCCGTAGGGGCTGCCACGGAGCCTTTCACCTTGGAATAGACGGTCTGGTAAGTGGTCAGGTCGCTTTGCTCCGTCTCGCGGTGCAGGTAAGGCGGAATAGGCAACACACCGGCGGCATCCAGCAGGTCTGCAAAAGTATAAGCCGGATTATCCCAGGTAAAATCAATCCGATGGCTGTCTCCGTGACTTTCTTTCCGCTCAGCGCATAACGTAACCTTCTTTCCCTGTATCTGTACCTGCTTTTCCAATGTTCCTTCTTTCCACTTCTTCAGGTTCCCGACCAGACAAGTCCAGCTGCAACGCTCCGTCTGCTGAAAGATCTGGGCATAGTCGCGGGGTTCAAGTGGTTCGAGGCAGAACACCTCGATGCGTGCCCCGGTCGGTTTCTGAAACAGCAAACGGGCTTGGATAACCCGTGTATTGTTATACACTAACAGTGTATCTTCCGGAAGGAACTCCGCTACATGCTTAAACTGACTTTCTTCAATCTTTCCATTCCGATACACCAACAGTTTCGACTCGTCGCGTTTCTCGAGGGGAAACTTCGCTATCCGTTCGTCTGGAAGCGGATAATCGTAATCTTCTATTCGAATTTGTTTCGTCTGATACATATTCCTGTTCTACTATACAGCCAATTATACGGGTTCGCCAAACAAAGTAGCCGAAGTGGCCCGGATAATACGGACACGTACAAACTGTCCTACATGATAATTTCCTTTGTCAAAAATCACAACCTTGTTCTGGCTCGTCCGCCCGAACAACTGTTCACGCGACCGTTTGGAGAAACCTTCCACCAACACCTCAAATTCTTTCCCTACGTCGCGCAGGTTGCTCGCCTCCGAAAGCTGGTTTTGCAAGTCTATCATTCCTTGCAGGCGTTTGACCTTGACTTCCTCCGGCACATCGTCGGGAAGATGCTTGGCGGCGTATGTACCCGGACGTTCTGAATATTTAAACAGGTAAGCACTGTCATAGCCTACCTCACGCATCAGAGAAAGTGTCTGCTGGTAATCTTCTTCCGTCTCCGAATGGAATCCGCAGAACAGGTCGGTCGAGATAGCGCAATCCGGCAAGATGCGGCGGATAGCGGCAATGCGGTCCAGATACCATTCCCGCGTATATTTACGGTTCATGATTTTCAATATCCGCGAGCTTCCCGACTGGGCCGGCAAATGGATATACCGGCAAATATTTTCATGGGCTGCAATGACCCGGAGCGTATCGTCGCTCATGTCTTTCGGATGGGAAGTAACAAAACGGACACGCATCTCAGGGACTGCCTCGGCTACCCGCTCAAGCAACAGGGGGAAATTCACCACTACTCCATCTTTTTCAAAGTGATAGGAATTGACATTCTGCCCTAAGAGGGTTACTTCGCGGTATCCTTTGTCACGCATATCACATATTTCTTTCAAGATGCTTTCCACATCCCGGCTGCGTTCGCGTCCACGGGTATAAGGTACTATACAATACGTGCAAAAATTGTTGCAACCGCGCATGATGGAGACAAAGCCCGAAATATGCACGCCCGGCAACTTCAGCGGCAACACATCCCGATAAGTCTCCTGAGTAGAAAGCTCTACATTGATCGCTTTCTCGCCCCGTTCAGCCGCAGCAATCAGGTTCGGCAGATCCATATACGAATCCGGGCCAGCCACCAGATTGACATGATTCTCCTCCAACAGCTTGTTCTTTACCCGTTCAGCCATGCAACCCAACACACCGACAATCAGGTGTTTCTTTTTCTTCCGCAACGACTGGAAAAATTGCAGACGACTGTAGATTTTCTGCTCCGCATTATCACGTACTGAGCAGGTATTGACAAAAATCGCATCGGCATCGTCCATGTTTTCCGTCATTTCATACCCGGCCATACGCATAATGGAAGCAACCACTTCGCTATCAGCTACATTCATCTGGCAGCCATACGTTTCCACATAAAGCTTTTTCTCTTGTTCGGCAGCAGATTTTAAGTCTGCCCCTTCTTGTTTTTCTACCATAATATAAAACAAAAGTTAAAAGTAAACTATCTTCTGTATTTTCTTTCCCAAATATTTGGTCATTCAAAAACATTGGTGCATATTTGCAAACAGAAAAACGTAAATTTTTTCATAGTTAAGGTTTTGGTTAATTGAGTAGGAGGTGGCCGTGAGGTTATCTCCTACTGCTTTTTTATCCTCTCGCTTCCTTCCCGTCTGATTCATATACTTCTTATTCCATTTCAAATCGGCTGCAAAAATAGAAAGAATTCTCAAATAAAGGGATATATCCGGACCGGAACGTCGTCTGATGCCAAATTACCGAACAAATCCGGCCAAATTACCGAACAAATCCGTGCCAAATTACCGAACAAATCCGTGCCAAATTACCGAAAAAATCCGCGCCAAATTACCGAATTCATTTTAAATGCTTAACTTCGCGAAGATTATCGAACTTCATTTAAAACACATCACTATGGACTACTTTGGAGATCTTTTTTTCATCGCCATGATCATCTTTTTCATCGTGGGAAGCTGGCTGACGGCCAAAACTCAAAAAGCTTTAGGGAAAGGCTCTACGGCTTCCCCCGCACCGGAAAACAAAGAAAAGCCGGACGAGGTGCCTGCTCCCGTTCAGGACATACCGGCGGCTCCTGTCCCGGTTCCTCCTGTTTCTGATGTATCGCCTTCCTTCGCCCCCCATCATGCGCCGTCACACCATACTCCGCCACACCACAGCAGCCAGCTCAAGGAAAAGCAGGCGGATGGGACGCGCCTCCACGCGCCGGAAGAGACGCCGGGAAGCCCTCTCTCGCTCGATGCCGACGAACTGAAGAAGGCAGTCATCTACTCGGAAATCCTGCACCGGAAGTACTCCTGACCGTACTTCCGGCGGCCTTGTTCCGTTAAAAAACCACAAAACCTTAGGCGCTCCGGGTTACAAGGGACCGTTTGTTTTTCTACCTTTGCCCCGCAAATAAACAGAAACAAGTATAAGCTATGAATCCTACGAAAGTCTATATCGTCCGTTTCAGCAATAAAATCCACGACTTCCACACGTGGGGAGCTGCCGTATTGATTTAGACCTTTCCCCTCCCTTTTTCGCCATTCATACCGTTTTTTATATTAATCAACTAACATATTTATTATTTCTATGAGTAGAACATTCAGACTCATAGTGCTCGGTTATGTAGTACTATGCAGTCCGTACCTGTGTGCCCAGTCCCGCATCCTGGGCATCGATGAAATGTTTCGTCTTGCCGACGAGAACAGTACCAGCATCCAAACGTATGCCACGGGCAAAGAAGCTGCCGCCGAAGCGCTGAAGGCCGCCCAAATGCAGCGCCTGCCCGACATCAGCGCCTCCGTGTCCGCCAGCTACTGGGGCAACGGCAGGCTCTGGGACCGGGATTTCAGCAACGCCACGAAAATCGATATGCCTCACTGGGGAAACAACTTCGCCCTCGAAGCCCAGCAGATGATTTATGCCGGCGGCGCCATCACCAGTGGTATCCGGCTGGCCAAACTGGATCAGCAGACTGCGGAACTGGACTGGGAGAAGAACCGCCAGGATATCCGTTTCCAGCTCCTGGGCTACTACCTGAACCTCTACAAGCTGAACAACCAGGAGCAGGTCTTGGAAAAGAACCTGGAGCTGACCCGGCAGGTGATTGCCGACATGCAGGCACGGCGCGAACAGGGTACCGCCCTGCAAAACGACATCACCCGCTACGAGCTCCAGCTGCAGAGCCTGGAACTGCAACGGGAAAAGGTCAAGGATGCCTGCTCCATCATGAACCATCAGTTGGTGACGACCTTGCATCTGCCTGAAGGGACCGTCATCGTCCCCGACTCCACGCTCCTGGACTCCGAGGTGCAGGCGTTGAGCGAAAACGACTGGCAGGAAATCGCCTCGGCCAGCAACCTCGACCTCCGGCAGGCGAAAACCGGAATTGACATCCGCGAGCAGCAGGTCGTCCGGGAGCGTTCGGAGCGGTTGCCCAAGATTTCGCTGGTCGCCTCCGAGCACCTCGACGGCCCGATTACCATCGAAGTGCCGGTCCTCGACAACAATTTCAACTACTGGTTCGTCGGGGTGAGCGTAAGCTACAACCTCTCCTCGCTCTTCAAGAACAACAACAAGCTGAAACAGGCCAAGCTGAACGTGCGCCGGGCTCAGGAAAGCCATCAGCTGGCCCAGGAGCAAATCGAGAATGCCGTGCAGGCCTGCTACACCAACTTCCTGACGGCCTATACCGAGCTGCGCACCCAGGAGAAGAACGTGCAGCTGGCCAACGAGAACTACAGCGTGACCAGCAACCGCTACCGCAACGAGCTGGCCTTGCTCACCGACATGCTCGATGCCAGCAACACGAAGCTGAGCGCCGACCTCGCTCTGGTCAACGCCCGCATCGACCTGGTCTTCCATTATTACCAGATGAAGTACGTCACCCATACCTTATAATAATAGATAGATAACGAACAACGCAAAAGAAGATTCACTATGATTTCCAGAAAAGTTAAAAAGCAGATTTATAATACCGTCGTCATTGCCCTCCTCGCCGTGGGCCTGGTTTATGTATGCTCCCGCTTTATCCATCCGGGGGTTGTCTATACCGACAACGCTCAGGTGCGGCAGCATATCACGCCCGTCAATACCCGCGTCCAGGGGTTTATCAAGGAGATTTATTTCGAGGAATACCAGCCGGTGCGCAAGGGGGATACGCTCCTGGTGATTGAAGATGCGGAATTCCGTCTGCGCCTCGCCCAGGCGGAAGCCGACCTCGCCAACGCCCTCTCCGGACGGATGGCGACCTCGACCGGCATCGCCACGACGCAGAACAACCTCCGCGTCAACGAGGCGAGCATCGAGGAAGTGCGCGTGCAGCTCCTCAACGCCGAACGCGAATGGCACCGCTACGAGAAGCTCCTCCAGCAGGATGCCGTGACGCCCCAGCAATACGACCAGGTGCATACCGCCTACGAGGCGACCAAGGCCCGCTACGAACAGCTCCTCCACGTCAAGCAGTCCACCGCCCTGACGAAAGACGAGCAGCGCCACCGCCTGGAACAGAACGAGGCCAACATCCGTCTGGCCCAGGCTGCCGTGGAACTGGCTCGCCTGAACCTCTCCTATACGGTGATTGTGGCGACCTGCGACGGCGTGACCGGCCGCAAGGATATCCACGAAGGCCAGCTCGTGCAGCCCGGCCAGACCATGGTGGAGATCGTTGACGGCAAAGACCTCTGGGTGGTGGCAAACTACCGCGAGACGCAGCTGCCCCACATCCACGTCGGGGCGGAAGTGACGCTGACCGCCGATGCCGTCCCGGGCATCACCTATACCGGCGTGGTCGAGTCGATTTCCGATGCCACGGGCGCGGCGTTCTCCCTGATCCCGCAAGACAACGCCACGGGCAACTTCGTGAAGGTGGAGCAGCGCGTGCCGGTCCGCATCCTCCTGAAGGGCAACGACAGCGAGAAGCTGAAGCGCCTCCGTGCCGGGTTCAATGTCGAATGTAAAGTGAAATACTGAGATGGGCGGACCTGTACTGAACGGACCTTTCACCATGCCGATGGTGCGCCCCTTCGTGCCCCGTCGCCTCCAGCCCTGGATCTACGTCTTCATGGCGGTCTCCTTCCAGCTCTCGGGCGGCCTCTACCTGGGCACCCTCAACGAGATGATGGGCGAAACGACGCTGATGCGCGAAGACCTGCTGATGTGCCTCTACGCCAACCTCGCGGGGATGGCGATCTACTTCCCCCTCCTCTTCCGCATGAAGTTCCGCTTCACCAACAAGACCTTGCTGGCTGCGGCGGCTACGGGGGTGCTGGCCTGCAACCTCGCAGTGCCGCATATCTCTTCCCTCCCCCTGCTCTGGGCGGTCTGCTTCGTGGAAGGCATCTGCAAGATCCAGGGGACGTTTGAATGTATGTCCAACATCCAGCTCTGGATGACGCCGAAGCGCGATTTCACGGTGTTCTTCCCCATGCTCCACATCATCATCCTCGGGAGCATGCAGGTGTCCGACCTTGTCGCTACCCACCTGATGTATTATTACCACTGGAGCTACATGCACTGGTTCATCGCGGGCATCATGATGCTCGACCTGCTGTTCGTCACCCTCTGCCTGCGCCATTTCCGCATCGTCAAGAAGTTTCCCCTCCTCGGCATCGACTGGCTGGGGGCGCTTCTCTGGTCGCTGCTCCTGCTGGAGGTGGCCTATTTCTTCGACTACGGCAACTACTACGACTGGTGGAACAGCCCCGTCATCTGCCGCCTGGCATGTGCCATCGCGCTGACACTGGCGGCCTGCATCGGCCGGATGCTCCATGTGCGCCATCCCTTCTTCGAGCCGAAGATGTGGGGCTACAAGAATCTCTTTCCGGTGTTGTTCCTGATTATGCTGGTCGAGATGTTCCTCGCTACCGAGCATTCGATGGAAGAAGTGTTCTATGAGGAAGTGATGCACTACGAAGCGCTGGTCAGCGTCCGGCTGGACTGGCTGGCGTTGGCGGGCATCCTCTCCGGCTGCCTGTTCGCCTACTGGTGGATGCATATCCGCCGCTTCAGCTACCTGCGCCTCATCGCCGTGGGCATCGCCGTGCTGGCGGGCTACCTGTTGGGGTTCTATTTCACCCTCTCGACCGACATCCACATCTCGCAGCTCTACCTGCCCGTCGTCTGCCGGGGCTTCGCCTATGCCGTGCTGAGCGCCACCTTCATGGTCTGCCTGGAGGAGATCATGACGTTCCAGCATTTCTTCCAGGCGCTGAGCGTCTTCAACATGCTCCACATGGTGGTGGGCGGCGTCATGGGGTCGGCCATCTATACCGAGGCCCTCTCCCACTACATGACCGACAACATCGCCCGCTACGGGGCGGCAGTCGATCGCGTGGCGACCTCCGGCTCTTCGCCGTTTGTCTTGGGGGAATATATCGAGGGATTCATTGCCCGGATGATGGAAGTCAGCATCAAGCAGATCTATGGTTGGATTATCTACGCCTGCCTGCTGCTCTTTCTCCTCTTCCTGCTTTACGACACGCCCATCCGCCGCGAGCTGAAACTGATGCCCGGCTGGCGTGCCTTACGTCGGGACGCCGAGAAGGAGATGGGCAAATCCCCTTCCCAGCATAAGTCCCGAACTCAGGTGGAATAAATAAATTATCTTACTTTCAGTTTGGCCTGTTCCTCGCCTTGCCCGCTCACGGCACGGATGATGTAGATGCCGCCCGGCACGTTCAGCCGGCACAGGGTTGTCCCGAGATTCTGCCGGCTTTCCACCAGGCGTCCGTTCAGGTCATAGACCAGCACCTGCTTCAGCGGGTCGGACAGGGTGGAGGCGACAATCAGCTGCCCGTCGGCAGGCGAATAGATGCGGATCTCGCTCTCGGCGCGGATGCCCTCGTCGGTCGTCAGGAAGTAGCGGCCGTGGCTGCTGCCCGTCAGGCGGAGGGTATAGCTGTCGCCCTCTATCGGCGTAGTGCTCCGCAGCACGGCGTCGTAGAGGTAGAGCGGTTCGACGAGTTGCGACGCCCCCTCAAGGGTCAGCTCCACGTCTTCCCCGTCCTTGGCATAGACGCCCAGCGGCACGTTCTTGTAGTCGTGGAGGGCATTCACGGCGGCGGCATAGTTGCCTGCCACGGTATAGACCGTCGGCGCGTCGAGTTCCGAATCCAGCAGCGTCACCGCGTCTTTGTCGGCTTCATACTGGTTCGACGCATCGCTCTTCTGCACCACGGCGGCGCAGCTCATACCGGCTTCGCTCTTGGCGGTGAGGGTGAGCTGGGGGTTGGTGGCGGCAAAGGC
>CALVFH010000033.1 GCA_944326775.1 uncultured Parabacteroides sp. | reverse complement strand
TACTCATCTAAATCTTTTTTTTTTTTTTTTACAAAAACGGAAGAAAACGGGTACATTTTGGCGAAAAATGAAGAAAAAAGCGGGGGAGGGAGCTGTCAGAATGGCAGGGAGAATTACAATCCAAACAAGGCAAGATGTTCCTTTGTTTCATTCGGACTTTCTTTGATAGTCGCTGTTATTAATTGAACATCTTCCAAAGAAAAAATCCCCAAAAACTGCCACTTTCCAAATTTCTCTATTCTTGCTGTCTTTAATTTAGAACAATCTACAAATGAGTCATGGTCTAAAAAACCATACTTACTACATTTTACAGGAATATGGCAATCTTTCATAGACTGTGGTATTTTCTGGTTAATATTGGAATTTATAATAACCCCGCCATAAGCATTGCCTTCACTGTCAAAGCCAAGTACAATAAAATATTTATTTCGTGAACTATCCCCAGCCTTTGGCTTTATCCCATTTTTTTCATCCATCTTGATACGATAGACATTACCAATCTTTATCGACTCCTTGGCAATAGCCTTTACACTATTTTCATCGAGTATATCAGATAACTTTGTCATAAAAACTCTTTATCAAGCTCAAGTTGTTCTTTTACATACTCGATTACAGATTCATCAGCATTCATGACTTTAAGCATGGTTATAGGAGAAATAATATTTGTACCATTTATTTTATGGTAAGCCTCATACCAAGCGTCATCATGTGATTTCTGTTTAAGTTGCCCAAATGTTAAATGAGCATTTTCTTCAATGGATTCATCCAAGGCTTCTACTTCTGACTTGGAAATGTAATTCATATTCGCAGGAGCCTCAGGGAGCAACACATTCGGAGCGTCATTGCCGGCAAACTTTACATTCTCCCTCAACATTTCAGCCAAAGATGTACCTTTTGCATTTTTCCCTTTTACAGCATCATATAACATAGTGGGCACAGGGCCATAATCAAGCGCGCATAAATCATCAGACAATATGCGATGCCCCCATTTTGCCAAATGCTTCATTTCGGCAAAATATATAATCTTAAACAAGTGATAGAAATCGATTCCTCCTGTTTTGTTGAGAATATACAATACGACCTCTACGATTTTCTGCTGTTCAAATTTATTCATAAACATATAAATATATGTGGCGTACAAAGTTACAAAGAAGTTTCTTACTATTCCAACAATCAAACATAAATTATTGGAAATACTAACTTTAACAACAACAAACCTGTTTGCATTTGAAAGCGAGATAACATTCCATCCATTGGAAACACACAAAAAAATCGGTTACCTTTATCAGATAACCGATTTTCTCTTCGTGTAGCGAGACCGAGGATTGAACTCGGGACCTCATGATTATGAATCATGCGCTCTAACCAGCTGAGCTATCTCGCCATCTTTCTTTTTTGACGCTGCAAAGGTATGCCGAATTTTTGGTTCCTGCAAACTTTCCTGCCACTTTTTTACGACTCTTTTTAACCTTCAATCCTAAACATTTAGTTTTGAGAAACTTTTTCGGGATAAATTATTGTTAATCTAAATTCTTTTTCATACCTTGCTCCGCGATTTAATACCATAAGTCATGGCAAAAGAGAAATATCACATTGAATATGTTCTAAATCAGGTATCTCACCGCAGTCTGTGGAATCACCTGACCACTACAGCAGGTTTGTCTTCATGGTTCGCTGACAAAGTTACGATCTCCGAAAACACATACACATTCTATTGGAACAAAGAAGGGCAAAAGGCGACAGTCATCTCAATACAGCCCGACACGAGTATCCGTTTCCAATGGGAAGAAGACGAAGGAGAACCTTATTATTTTGAATTCTCCGTTCATTTTTTAGAATTGACTGCATCAACATCGCTCGAAATTACCGATTTTGCAGACATTGATGAAAAAGCCGATGCTATTGAATTGTGGGATTCGCAAGTGGACATATTGAAACGGACTTTGGGTATTAATTAGTCACTCTCCTTACCCAGCGTCGATTTTCTCTTTGTCGTCCATCGCGACGAAGGTACATAACTATTGGATATTATCGTTTTTTACTGTACTTTTGCGCACCCAACCTAATAGGTAATGCTGAGAATAAAACGATTATATACATTCATGCTGCAAACGTTCCTGCCGTTGTTTCTGATGACGTTCGGGATTTGCTTGTTTATCGTCTTAATGCAGTTCCTTTGGCGCTACATCGACGACATGGTAGGCAAAGGTTTAGGCATTCCGGTCTTGGCGGAAATGTTTTTCTATGCAGCCCTGTTCCTCGTTCCGATGGCATTGCCGTTAGCCATCTTGCTCGCATCCTTAATGACATTCGGCAATTTAGGTGAGCGCTTGGAACTTTTAGCAATGAAATCGGCCGGCATTTCATTGGTTCACA
Organism: uncultured Parabacteroides sp.; assembly: GCA_944326775.1. Lineage (GTDB taxonomy): Bacteria > Bacteroidota > Bacteroidia > Bacteroidales > Tannerellaceae > Parabacteroides. The sequence goes on along the minus strand of CALVFH010000033.1, from coordinate 22,089 downwards.
TCATGAAACCCCTGATTATCTTGCTATGTTTCATTTCCGTCGGCGCTTTTTTCTTCCAAAACAATGTTATGCCTGTCGTCCAGGTAAAACTATATACCCTACTCTACTCCATGCGTCAGAAATCGCCTGAGTTAGAGATTCCGGAGGGTGTTTTCTACAAGGAAATCACGGGATTCAATGTCTATGTCAAGCACAAAGATACCAAGACCGGTCTGCTTCGCGATTTAATGATTTATGATTATTCCGACGGATTCAACAATGCGCGAGTCATCGTAGCCGATTCCGGACGTTTGAAAACCTCAGCCGACAAGCTTTTTCTCATCCTTTCACTCTTCAACGGAGAATCATTCGAGAACCTGCGAAGCCAAAGCAAGACCTCATCCATACAAAAAGCGGTTCCCTACCGGCGGGAGACATTCAGCAGCAAAGATATCCTGATTGAATTTGATGCCAATTTCAACCGAACAGACGAATCCTTGATGCAAAACCAATATATGGGCAAGAATCTTCAGGATCTGCAAACCTCAATTGACTCCATGACCGTAAAGCTGGACAGCGTCCGAAGTGAACAAGCCAGCTATCTTTACCGGATTTCCTACAAACAATCATATAGCGCCCAAGCTCGGGAAGCCATGGCGGAACCAGACAGCAGTGCGGAAAACGAGGCAAAACCTCGCGACATCATTGCCTATTCCGGCAATATCCGCCTGAATTTTGACAGCCTTTACACCGAAACGCCTCCCGAAGAAAAGGCGAACATTTTAAAACGTGCACGTAACCGCGCCGAAAATATCCGCTCCGACAATTTCTTTAAAGCAGCAACCGTAGGGGATGAAGCCTACAAAATCCGCCGACATTTGACGGAGTGGCACAAGAAATTTACTCTATCATTCGCCTGCCTGGTCTTCTTCTTTATCGGAGCCCCGCTGGGAGCTATCATCCGAAAAGGAGGATTGGGAATGCCTGTCGTCATTTCCGTCATCCTCTTCATATTCTATTATATCGTTGACAACATCGGATTCAAGATGGCTCGTGATGGCATCTGGGCGGCATGGGAAGGCATGTGGCTGAGTTCGGCCGTACTTGCCCCACTTGGCATATTCCTGACCTATAAAGCAGCGAATGATTCTGTCATTATGAATGCCGACACTTATCTCAATGCCTTAAAGAACCTCGTCGGCAAACGTCCCGGACGGAAAGTAGAACGAAAAGAAGTTATCATCTATTCACCCAACTATGATGCGCTGCTTCCCCGACTGGAAAATCTGATCAAAGATTGCCAACAATATACGGCTACACATCGTCGATGGGTAAACTACATTCATTTCTGGAAGCAAGGCGGCAAAGACCATACGGCAGAAACCTTGGCACAGGAAATGGAAAGTATCATAGAAGAGCTTTCCAATTCCGACCAGAATCTGCTGCTCAACAAGCTAATGGACTATCCCATCATCGGAGGATACAACCGCCTGAACCTTCATCTGCAAGGGAAAAAGGGGCTGGCCGTTGGCCTATTCATCCCCATCGGCTTACCGTTTTATCTGCTGGCCATTTATCAGCGGAAATTACTTTTACATGACATTCAAACCATACAGAAGACCAGTATGGAGTTGAAAGAGATGTTTTTTTCCTTACATTTGTGCAACTGTAAACAACCGGAATAAAAAATCAAAAATATGGGCTATATCAAATTAGATTCTATTGAAGAAGCGATCAAAGACTTTGCAGAAGGGAAGTTTGTCATCGTAGTGGACGACGAAGACCGCGAGAATGAAGGAGACCTCATCATCGCAGCCGAAAAGGTGACTCCCGAGAAAATCAACTTCATGTTGAAGCATGCACGTGGCGTGTTATGCGCACCGATCACCATGTCGCGCTGTGAGGAGCTTGATTTACCACACCAGGTAAGCAACAACACCTCCGTTCTGGGAACTCCCTTTACCGTGACCATTGATAAACTGGAAGGATGCTCAACCGGAGTCTCTGCTGCCGACCGAGCTGCCACGATCCTGGCATTGGCCGACCCGACTTCAACCCCAGAAACCTTCGGCCGTCCGGGACATATCAATCCTCTTTACGCACAAGACAAAGGTGTTTTGCGCCGCGCCGGACATACTGAAGCCAGCGTTGACTTGGCACGTTTAGCAGGTCTTTACCCCGCAGCAGCCTTGATGGAAATCATGAACGACGATGGCTCTATGGCTCGTTTGCCGGAACTACGCAAGATGGCGGATGAATACCATATAAAACTTATCTCCATCGCCGATTTAATTGCTTACCGACTGAAGCAGGAATCTATCGTAGAAGAAGGTGAAGAAGTAGATATGCCCACCGAGTACGGACATTTCCGACTCATTCCATTCCGCCAGAAAAGCAATGGATTGGAACATATTGCGATTATTAAGGGAGATATTAAAGGACCGGAACCCGTATTAGTACGTGTGCATTCATCCTGTGCCACAGGCGATATTTTCGGTTCCCTGCGTTGCGACTGCGGCGAACAATTACACCGTGCACTCCGCAAAATCGAAGCTGAAGGCCGCGGAGCAGTGGTCTATCTGAATCAGGAAGGCCGCGGAATCGGTCTGATGGAAAAAATGAAAGCCTACAAACTTCAGGAACACGGGATGGACACGATTGATGCCAACATATGTCTTGGACACCAAGCCGATGAACGTGATTATGGCGTCGGTGCCCAGATCCTCCGTCATTTAGGTATCACGAAAATGCGCCTGATGACGAACAACCCGGTAAAACGTGTCGGCCTGGAAGCCTACGGACTTTCCGTAATAGAGAATGTCCCTATTGAAGTTACTCCCAACCAATACAATGAGTTTTATCTCCACACGAAGAAAGAACGTATGGGACACACCTTACACAATGTCAAATAAAGGAACGAATACTTTTAACAGGAAAAAATATGGAATTATCAGCACGTTTAAATCGTTTGTCACCGTCAGAGACGTTGGCAATGTCGCAGAAGAGCAGCGAACTGAAGGCTCAAGGCATTGATATTATCAATATGAGCGTTGGAGAACCGGATTTCAACACGCCTGACCACATTAAAGAGGCGGCCAAAAAGGCTATCGATGAGAATTATTCACGTTATTCACCCGTAGCAGGCTATCCTTCGTTACGCAACGCTATTGTGGAAAAACTTAAAAAAGAAAATGGATTGGAATACACGGCTGCTCAGATTTCATGTGCAAACGGGGCTAAGCAATCTGTATGCAATACGATCATGACCTTGGTTAATGCAGGTGATGAGGTTATCATTCCGGCTCCATATTGGGTAAGTTATCCGGAAATGGTAAAACTCGCCGATGGAACCCCCGTCAGCGTCTATGCCGGCATTGAACAAGATTTCAAAATAACACCGGCTCAATTGGAAGCGGCCATCACTCCGAAAACGAAACTGCTGATTCTTTGCTCACCGTCAAATCCGACAGGATCGGTTTATAACCGTAAGGAGTTGGCAGACTTGGCTGCTGTCCTCGCAAAACATCCGAATGTCTATATCATCGCAGATGAAATCTATGAACACATTAATTATATTGGCAAACACGAAAGCATCGCTCAATTCCCGGAAATTCGCGACCGCGTGATTATTGTTAACGGTGTATCCAAAGCTTATGCCATGACTGGCTGGAGAATCGGTTTCATCGCCGGTCCGGAATGGATTGTCAAAGCAGTCAACAAACTGCAAGGGCAATACACCTCAGGTCCGTGCTCCGTTTCTCAAAAAGCGGCAGAAGCAGCCTATACCGGCACACAAGCTCCGGTAGAAGAAATGCGTCAAGCATTCCAGCGTCGCCGCGACCTCATCGTAAAATTAGCCAAGGAAATACCGGGCATCGAAGTAAATGTTCCTGAAGGAGCTTTCTATCTTTTCCCGAAATGCAGTTCTTATTTCGGCAAAACCGACGGAAACCGCGTGATCAATAATGCCGCTGAATTAGCCATGTATCTGCTGGAAGTAGGACATGTAGCCTGCGTGGGCGGAGCAGCTTTCGGCGCACCTGAATGCATCCGTATGAGTTATGCCACTTCCGATGAAAACATCATCGAAGCTATCCGCCGAATCAAGGAAGCATTAGCGAAATTACACTAATACTTATAGGCCAAGGCTGTCTCAACCAATAGCTGAGACAGCCTTATTTTTATCTTATCAACTGGAAATCAAGCTGTTTCCGTTCAAGGTTGGCTTGAGCCACACGAATTGTAATGGGATCACCCAAACGATATTGACGTTTTGTGCGACGACCTATCAGACAATAATTCTTTTCGTCAAATTCATAAAAATCATCATCAAGGTCGCGCATCGGAATCATACCTTCGCATTTATTTTCGTTCAGTTCCACATAAAGCCCCCACTCGGTAACACCGGAAATCACACCATCATAAACCCGGCCAAGCTTATCACTCATAAACTCCACCTGTTTATATTTAATAGAAGCCCGCTCGGCATTTGCCGCGACTTGCTCCATCGACGAACAATGCTCGCACATCTCTTCATATTTCTTTTTAATAACACTGCGTCCTCCAGCCAAATAACGTTCCAGCAAGCGATGAACCATCATATCCGGATAACGACGAATGGGTGAAGTGAAATGCGTATAATAGTCGAACGCCAATCCATAATGTCCGACATTATCCGTCGAATAACGAGCCTTCTGCATAGCACGGATAGCCACCGTTTCTATCAGGTTCTCTTCAGGCTTCCCTTGTACAGTATCAAGCAAGTGATTAATGCCCTTCGAAACATCGGTCTTTGTTCCTTCCGTTTTTAAATTATACCCAAAACGACGAATAAAGGCAGCAAAATTCTGCATCTTATCCGGGTCAGGCAATTCATGGATACGATAAACAAAGGTCTTCTTTGTTTTCCCTTTCGGCGGACATCCCACAAATTCTGCTACGGTACGGTTTGCCAAAAGCATAAACTCTTCTATCAGTTTGTTGGCATCCTTCGATTCCTTGAAATAAACTCTCAAAGGTTTACCCTCTTCATCAATATCAAATTTCACCTCGTAACGTTCAAAATTGATGGCACCATTCTGGAATCGACGTTCACGGAGCTGCTTCGCCAAAGCATTCAATGCCAGAATCGCATCCTTACAATCCCCCTCACCCGTTTCTATGACTTGCTGGGCCTCCTCATACGTAAAACGCCGGTCGCTTTTTATCACCGTGCGACAAATACGTGAATTAAGAACATTCGCTTTTGAATCGAGTTCAAAAATCGCAGAAAAACAAAGCTTCTCCTCATCCGGACGAAGTGAACAAATCTGATTACAGAGCCTTTCAGGCAACATTGGAATCGTTCGATCTACCAGATAAACAGAAGTAGCCCGGTTATAAGCCTCCTTGTCAATTACACCATCCGGATGAACATAATGTGTCACATCTGCGATATGAACTCCCACTTCCCAGTTACCGTTCGGCAATCTCCGGGCAGAAAGCGCATCGTCAAAATCCTTGGCATCTTTTGGATCAATGGTGAAAGTCAATACCCGACGAAAATCCTCTCGCTGAGAAATATCTTCCAGACGAATCGTATCCGGAATCCGTTCGGCAGCCTTCTCTACATTCTCCGGATACTTATAAGGTAATCCAAACTCGGCTAAAATCGCATGCATCTCGGCGGTATTCTGTCCGGCTTTTCCTAAGATATCCACAACTTCCCCCAACGGGTTCTTGGCATCCTCCGGCCATTCCATGATACGCACAATAGCCTTATCGCCATTTTTTCCTCCCTTCAGCTTATCTTTCGGAATAAAAATATCATTCGCCAACGTCTTGTTTTCCGTCACCAAAAAGGCGAAACCTTTCAACACCTGCAGCTTTCCGACAAAGGTACGGTCTTTACTTTCCAGAACTTCAATTACCTCACCTTCCGGTTCCTTGCCTTTCCGCTTCGCAAAGATCTGAACCTTCACTTTATCGCCATCCATGGCATGGCCGGAATTCCGTTCTGCCACAAAGATGGGCGTCGAACCATCTTCAGGAATAAATGAATTCCGCCCGTTGCTACGACGTACGAAAGTCCCCACAGCCACATTGCCCAGCGCATTCAAGCGATAACGCCCCAGATCGGTATCTACCAGGTAACCGACATCGGTCAACTCACGAAGCAGACTTGCCACCTGCAATTTCTGCACCTGAGTTTCAGCCCCAATCTTCTTGCTTACCTGTTTATAATTCAATATTTCAGTAGGAGAAGCCTGAAACAGCGACACGATACGATTCATCATCACCTCTTTCTTCAGTCGCTTGCTTCCCCCCTTCTTTTCCTTTTTGTCTTTCTTATCTTTCTTATTTTTCTTCGTCATAATTCATCCTTTAATTTAATCAGTTTCTTTTCCCAAAGTAATTTGATTTTACCCCTTGTACTCCCGGTTTGCAAGCAAACACACTTCCGCTCAAGGGATATTCTTCCAACTGTTCGTCAGTTAGTCCCGCGCGAGCCGTCGTAATATAAAGCCACTCCAAATCCGGACCTCCAAAAGCGCAAGAAGCCACATTCGGAGCCGGAACTTCAATACGTGTCAATAACTCACCCGTATAAGGATTATAACAATACACCCCGAAGCCTCCCCATTGGGCTACCCAAAGATTCCCTTCCGCATCAATCGCCATTCCATCCGGAGAACCGGTTCCTTCCGGGATATTCACGGCAATACCATCAAACAATATATCCCCCTTTAAATTATCATAGCGGTAACGGGCAATGCAATTAGTAGGTGTATCATTATAATACATAAAACGTTTCCGCGGAGACCAGACCAAGCCATTGGAAATAGTTACTCCTTTCAGTTTTTCTTCCACCTTTCCATCCGGGAAAACACAATAAAGAGAGGCAGCCCCTTCGGGAGCGCCAAAGCCCATTGTTCCTATCCAGAGGCGCCCCGCCGGATCGCACTTCCCGTCATTGCAACGCAACTTTCCATGCTCATCAGGGATAGACGCAATCCGGGTCCGTTCATTGGTATAAAGATTCAAACGGACGATTCTATCCTGCAAAGCCACGACAACGGTAGAATCCGACTCGGGAACTACCGTCGAGACCATCCGGTCAAAATTCCATTCCCGACAATTATTCCGTTCCGGTGCATATTCGTAGAGCTTGCATCCCTCTATATCTACCCAGAACAATGTATTCCGCTCGGGATGCCAGATAGCACCTTCACCCGTTGTTGCTTCAGCAGTTAACGCCAATTTTGCATTCAACACTTCTTCATCCCGGCAACCCGATAGCCCGATTAAAAAAAACAAAAAGCTAAAACCTACTATTTTCCAATTTTCCATACTCAATTATCTAAAACAATCTCGTATAACCACAAAAGTACACAATTAATCTAATACCAGCACTAAAACAACCAAAGAAGTGTTGCCTGCGGGGCCTATTTTGCCGCCGCCAGTATGAATATTATCGCCGCCGACCAAACCATCAAACTACATTTTTATGTTTTTAATAGAAGCAATATATAAAACCATCGGAATATTCATTATCTTTGCGTCAATTTGGTGCAAAAACAAAGGATTTAGTTAATACATAATATGGAAAACATAGAAATTGCTTTATTATTGATGGTCGTCGGCATGAGTACCGTCTTTGCTATCCTGTTAATAGTGATTTATCTCGGAAAAGGACTTATCATCCTGGTAAACCGGTATGCGCCTGAGGAGCTTCCGGCCAAGAAGAAAAATCTTTCTCCGGCAATCCAAGCGGAAAAGACGCCGCGGCAAACCCTTTCAAACGGAGAGGCGGCTGCCATCGTTTCGGCCGTCAGCGTAATAACCCACGGGCAGGGCAAAGTAACCCGCATAGAGAAACTTTAAAACCCTTCCTTTATACATATCGAATTCAAAAAGACAGAAATATCATGAAAAAAGAAATCAAATTCAGTTTGGTATTCCGGGACATGTGGCAATCAGCCGGGAAATATGTCCCCCGCGTAGATCAGCTAACCCGTATAGCCCCCGCCATTATCGAAATGGGCTGTTTCGCCCGCGTCGAAACCAATGGAGGCGGATTCGAACAAGTCAATTTATTGTTTGGAGAAAATCCCAACAAGGCGGTCCGCGAATGGACAAAGCCATTCCATGAGGCAGGCATCCAGACACATATGCTCGACCGTGCCTTAAACGGATTGCGCATGAGTCCTGTCCCCGCCGATGTACGCCGTTTATTCTATAAGGTCAAGAAAGCTCAAGGGACCGATATAGCCCGAACTTTCTGCGGGTTAAATGATATTCGGAATATCACTCCATCTATTCAGTATGCTAAAGATGCAGGTATGATTTCACAATGCTGCCTCTGCATTACTCACTCCCCAATCCATACCGTCGAATATTATACAAAAATGGCGTACGAACTGATTGAATTAGGGGCTGACGAAATCTGCATCAAAGACATGGCAGGCATCGGACGTCCTTATTCATTGGGACAGATTGTAAGCAATATCAAAAAGAAATACCCGGATATACCTATTCAATATCACAGTCACGCCGGACCAGGCTTGAGCGTTGCATCCATCTTGGAAGTATGTAAGGCAGGATGCGACTATGTAGATGTAGGCATGGAACCTTTATCATGGGGAACCGGACATGCCGACTTGCTGACCGTACAGGCCATGCTGAAAGACGCCGGCTTCAAAGTTCCGGAAATCAACATGAACGCTTACATGAAAGTCCGTTCAATGATTCAGGAATTCATGGACGATTTCTTAGGTTTATATATCAGTCCACGCAACCGGGTCATGAATTCCTTACTGATTATTCCGGGACTTCCAGGAGGCATGATGGGAAGTCTGATGGCCGACCTCGAAAAGAATTTGGAAACGATCAACAAAAGCCGAACCAAACAAAACAAACCTCTCCTCAGCCAGGATGATTTATTAATCAAGCTTTTTGAAGAAGTTTCTTACGTCTGGCCACGTGTCGGTTATCCTCCCTTGGTAACCCCGTTTAGCCAATATGTAAAGAATCTGGCTTTAATGAATGTAATGCAACTGGAGAAAGGCAAGGAACGCTGGAGTATGATTGCAGACGATATTTGGGACATGATGTTAGGCAAGGCCGGACAATTACCCGGACCGCTTGCTCCGGAACTGGTAGAAAAGGCAAAAGCCGAAGGCCGTCAGTTCTTCAACGGCAACCCGCAGGACAATTATCCGGACGCTTTGGATAAATATCGCAAACTAATGAATGAAAAGCATTGGGAAACGGGCGAAGACGACGAAGAGTTATTCGAATATGCCATGCACCCAGCCCAGTATGAGGCTTATCGTTCAGGCAAGGCTAAAGTGGAATTCAAAGCAGACGTAGCCAAACGCCGGGCAGAAAAAGAAAAAGCCAAGAATCCGGTTCCGGCAGTAGCCGCACCGATTCTGCCCACAACCCCGCAAGTCCTGACCGTGGATGTTAACGGACAAGCCTATCGGGTAACCGTAGCTTTCGGAGATATGAAAGAGATGCCGGCAACCCCACAAGCCGATCCGGCACAAACAGCGACTCCTCAGACAACACCGGCAGCCGCTCCGGCCAAAGGAGGAGGACAGGAAGTCACTTCTCCGCTGGAAGGGAAATTCTTCCTTGTGAAGAACGCCTCCGACACCCCACTGAAAGTAGGCGATAGCGTAAAGGTGGGTGACATTCTGTGCTATATAGAAGCCATGAAAACTTACAATGCAGTCCGTTCAGACTATGAAGGGACTATCACATCGATCTGTTTCGGCCCGGGCGACTCAGTATCTGAAGATGACGTATTAATGACTATTGGATAATGAAGGAGATATTCCAAAATCTATATGAGATGACTGCGTTCAACAGCCTCATTGCAGAACCGCAGTTTCTAATTATGTATGCAATCGCATTCATCCTGCTTTACCTGGGTATCAAAAAGCAGTATGAACCGCTTTTGCTTGTGCCTATCGCCTTCGGAGTATTGCTGGCCAACTTTCCGGGAGGAGACATGGGAGTCATTCAGGCTGATGAAAATGGGATGGTCAATCTTCACGGCGTCATGAAAAATATTTGGGAGATGCCGTTGCATGACATTGCACACGAATTGGGGATAATGAACTTTATCTATTATATGTTAATCAAAACAGGCTTTTTGCCTCCCGTTATCTTCATGGGAGTAGGTGCCCTGACTGATTTTGGCCCCATGCTGCGCAACCTGCGGCTCTCCATCTTCGGAGCTGCAGCCCAATTAGGGATCTTCACCGTTTTATTAGTAGCGATTTTAATGGGTTTCACGCCTAAGGAAGCCGCTTCACTGGGTATCATCGGAGGAGCAGACGGTCCGACAGCCATTTTCACCACCATTAAATTGGCGCCTCACTTGCTTGGACCGATTGCGATTGCCGCCTATTCGTATATGGCCCTCGTGCCTGTCATCATCCCATTGGTAGTTAATCTTCTCTGTACAAAGAAAGAATTATCTATCAATATGAAAGAGCAAGAGAAAAAATACCCTTCGACCACCGAAATCAAAAATCTCCGTGTGCTGAAGATTATTTTTCCGATTGTAGTCACCACCATTGTTGCCCTGTTTGTGCCAACAGCCGTACCTTTGATCGGTATGCTCATGTTCGGTAATCTGGTAAAAGAAATCGGAAGCAATACCTCCCGTTTGTTCGATGCCGCTTCAAACAGCATCATGAATACGGCAACCATATTCTTAGGCCTGTCCGTAGGAGCCACTATGACCTCGGAAGCCTTCCTGAATCTGACAACTATAGGCATAGTCATCGGAGGATTCTTAGCCTTTGCTTTGTCCATTGCCGGAGGCATCCTATTCGTTAAAATCGTGAATTTATTTACTAAAAAGAAAATCAATCCGCTTATTGGAGCAACGGGGTTGAGTGCCGTCCCGATGGCTGCTCGCGTAGCCAACGAAATCGCACTGAAATACGACCAAAAAAATCACGTGCTGCAATATTGCATGGCAAGCAACATCTCTGGCGTAATCGGCTCAGCTGTAGCTGCCGGAGTATTGATTTCTTTCTTGGGATAAAAAGATTACAGGTTATAAATTAGGGGTCAAACCTTAATTTATAACTTGTAACTTAACAAAATTCAAATTTTACCATAAAATAGTTTGCCAAAATCATGGAAAAACCAAATTTATTCTCTTTATTTGTGCATTATTAGTGGGAATGTTTATCCTTTTCTTATTAAACAAATCAAAATATGAAGGACACTTTGGAGACAAATTTACCTGCAACAGGTAAGGTCGAAAATGAAAATGCGACGCTGGAAACAGCAAGCAACACAAAAGAAAATAATCCGGAAACTGAAGCAGAAGTTCCAGTTGCCGGCGGTAAATTAACAAAAGAAGAAATCCTAAGCCGATTGCAGGAACTAGTCAATGCATCAGCCGAAACACCGCGTAACGAAATCGAATCGTTAAAGCAAGCTTATTACAAAGTTCGCCGCAATGAAGTTGAAGATGCCAGGAAAGCTTTTCTCGAAAACGGCGGAGAAGAAAAGGATTTTATCATACCGGAAGATCATGAAGAAACCAAGCTGAAAGAATTGCTGAACGAATACAAAGAAAAACGCTCGGCAGCTTTAGCTGAAGAAGAACGTCAAAAAGCTGAAAACTATACTTTAAAACTCCAGCTGATTGACCAGTTGAAAGCTCTAAGCGAAAGCCAGGATGATTTCAACAAACTGTACAATGAGTTCAAGGAAATCCAACAGAAATGGAAAGAGATCAAACTCATTCCGCAAGAACATGCCAACGAACTATGGAAAGAATATCAGAGCTATTCTGAAAAGTTCTACGACATTATCAAAATAAACAACCAGTTCCGCGACTACGACTTCAAGAAGAATTTGGAGTTGAAGACCGCGTTATGCGAAACTGTTGAAAAGTTGGAAAACGAGCCCGACGTGATTTCCGCATTTCACCAATTACAGAAACTACATCAACAGTGGCGTGAGATAGGGCCTGTTGCCAAAGAATTACGTGAAAGCCTTTGGGCTCGCTTCAAAGCCGCCTCAACAGTGATTAACAAACGGCACCAGCAATATTTTGAGAATCAGAAGGCCAAAGAACAGGAAAATCTGGCAGCGAAAACAGCTATTTGCGAAGAACTGGAAAAAATCGACTGCTCTACTTTAAAATCATATAAAGACTGGGATGACAAGAGCAAGGCAGTGCTGGCTTTACAAGAAAAATGGAAAACAATAGGCTTCACTCCCAAGAAATATAATGTCAAGATATTCGACCGCTTCCGGGCTGCGTGTGACGCATTCTTCAACCAAAAGAATGATTTCTACAAGCGTACAAAAGCCGAGATGGAACAAAATCTCGCTAAGAAACGGACGCTTTGTGAACAAGCCGAAGCCTTGAAAGACAGTACGGACTGGAAAGCAACAACAGAGAAATTTATCGCCCTGCAAAAAGAATGGAAAACGATAGGACCTGTTACGCGTAAACATTCCGATTCTATTTGGAAACGCTTTATCTCCGCCTGCGATTATTTCTTCGAACAAAAAGAGAAAACAACCAACTCGCAGCGAAGCGAAGAAAAGGCGAATCTGGCTCATAAAAAAGAAATTATCGAAAAGATAAAGGGGCTGGAAAAAATTGCTGATGACGAGGCATTAACTCAGCTGAAAGAATTGATTGAAGAATGGAACACCGTAGGACATGTTCCGTTCAAAGACAAAGACAAAATATATAATGCCTACCACGAAGCCGTAGATGCTCAATTTGACCGGCTAAAAGTCAGTCAACACGACCGCCGGATGCAATCATTCCGAAACAACTTGAACGGATTAAATGAGAACAATCACGGCAAAAATAAGATCTATAATGAACGGGAACGCCTAATGCGCAATTATGACCGCATGAAGAGCGAATTGCAGACATACGAAAACAACATCGGCTTCTTAACGGTTTCTTCAAAAGGCGGTAGTGGCCTGATTAAGGAACTGGAACGCAAGATCGAGAAATTAAAAGATGAGATGGCTTTAATCATCAAGAAAATAGACGCAATCGACGAAACTTTATAACGAATCTCCATCGAAGACGCGGCAACCTCAACAAGTTTCCGCGTCTTCTTATTTTTTCACATGCATCTACTTCACTTCTTTAATCCTGGACATGAAACAGCAGTTTGGCAGGGAACACACAATTATACCCCACCAACCAATGTACGCATCATGATGGAAGATTTGGCTTACCTGCCTGCATGGTATGGAGAAAGTGAAGATTATGTCCTTACTGACAAAACTGAACCACAACTTGAAACTTTTCAGAATCAACTTTCAACAACATTGGCCCTTTCTTTTCCCGTTCCTATCAGCCGGGAACGCTTGCAAAAGAACAAAACAGAACTGCCACCATGCGAAGCACATGCGTGGGGACTGTCTCCACAAGCTGTCGCCTATTTCCGGAATTTAAGACAAGAACACCTCCAAATTCCCGAATGGAAAGATATTTACAGAAAACTGACCGGCAGACAAACAGCCGCCCATTGCCTGCAACTCATGAAAGAAGCCTTACCAAGCATGAAATTTCCAGACCTTCCACGCTTCTGTACTTCATTAGCAGAGGTAGAAGCATTCTTAAACCAGCACAGAGGACAGACCTGCCTATTGAAATCGCCGTTTTCTTCTTCCGGGCGCGGTTTGCTATGGCTACCCAATGGACAAGTTGGCAAAAAAGAAACAGATTGGACCAGAGGCGTCATCGAAAAACAAGGAGCAGTAAGCCTCGAAGTGGCATTAGACAAACGGCTGGACTGCGCCATGGAATTTTATGCTGACGGGAACGGCTCTATCTGCTACGAAGGACTTTCGGCATTCGGAACCGGAGAACGGGGTACCTATTCAGGAAACAGACTTGGCAGCGATGATTATCGTGAACAATTTTTACAAACCTTTATTCCTGCTGAAGCAGAAACAATCATCCGCGAGAACCTTCAGGAATGCCTTCGAAAAATCTTTGCTACGCACTACAAAGGATATTTGGGAGTCGATATGTTAGTTTATCAGGACAACAACGGACAATACCGACTGCATCCCTGCGTAGAAATCAACATGCGTTATACAATGGGTATGGTCGCCTTACAACTCTCACGACACTTCTTAGCTCCCGGTGCTACCGGATTGTTCCGGATAGAATATGAAAAAGAAACAGGAAAAGCATTGGCCCTCCACCGGAAGATGAAAACAGAACAGCCCCTTATCCTTACAAACCGGAAAATCGAGAGTGGCTACTTATCCCTCTGCCCTGTTTCTGAGAAGACTCATTATCGGGCTTTTATTGAAATCCAGCCGGCATAGTATCCATAAAAAACCCTGCCTCAAAACAAAATGGAATGAGACAGGGAACGTATGAATAACCTTTGTGACCCGGGTGGGATTCAAACCCACGACCTTCAGAACCGGAATCTGACGCTCTATTCAGCTAAGCTACCAGGCCGACTTAATTGTTGTGCAAATGTATGGACAATTTTCCAAGAAACCAAATCGAAGCGGGAAAACTTTCAAAGATCATTAACTTGGCATAATCATCCTTCCGTTTTTGGCAATTTGCAAATAAAAAGATATTCTTGATTGCTTTTTTGTCAGTTTTATGTATCTTTGCTCGCACAACAAAAAAAACTAAGAAGTACACATAATATGAGCTATCTAATTAAACCGGAAGGATATAAAGCGATCTTGAACCTACAGCAAACCGAACTGGGTATCAAGAAAATAAAAGATTTCTTCCAACAGAACTTATCTTCAGAGTTGAGATTACGCCGCGTGACGGCCCCACTGTTTGTCATGAAAGGGACCGGCATCAACGACGACTTAAACGGGACTGAACGCCCTGTAACCTTCCCCATCAAGGATTTAGGTGATGCCAAGGCTGAGATTGTCCATTCTTTGGCCAAATGGAAACGTCTGACGTTGGCAGACTATCACATTGAAGAAGGTTATGGAATTTATACAGATATGAATGCAATCCGTGCGGATGAAGAACTGGGTAACCTCCACTCGCTGTACGTAGATCAATGGGACTGGGAACGCGTCATGCGCCCCGGCGAACGGAACATCGATTTTCTCAAACAGATTGTCCGCCGTATCTATGCCGCTTTAGTACGCACCGAATACTTGGTTTACGAAGCCTTCCCGGCTATCCGTCCTGAATTACCGCAAGACATCTTCTTCATCCATGCAGAAGATTTACTCCAGAAATATCCGACCCTCAGTCCGAAAGAACGCGAAGACGCCATCACCCGCGAATACGGAGCTGTATTCATCATCGGCATCGGCTGCAAATTAAGCAATGGAGAGAAACACGACGGCCGCTCACCGGATTACGACGACTGGTCAACCGTTGCAGAAGACGGACGCATGGGATTGAACGGCGATTTGCTCGTGTGGGATAGCGTCTTGGGGCGTGCTTTGGAATTGTCATCCATGGGTATCCGCGTGGACAAAGAAGCGCTGCTTCGCCAGTTGGCCCTCTGCAATGCCGAGAATCGCAAGGAACTCTATTTCCACCAGCGCCTGCTGAACGGCGAACTGCCCCAAACCATCGGAGGCGGTATCGGTCAAAGCCGTCTGTGTATGTTCTACCTCCGCAAAGCCCATATCGGAGAAATCCAAGCCAGCATCTGGCCGGCAGAGATGAGAGCGGAAGCCAAAAAGGCCGGAATGAACCTCATTTAATTTGACGCAAGAAGCATTTCCTGATATCACGGTGGCCCTTCAAACAGGGTCACCGTAAATTATTTCTAATTCTTTTCATCATGATTGACGTTAAAATAGAACCCTCTTGGAAAAACAAACTGGCCGACGAGTTCGACAAGCCCTATTTTGCCCAACTGACCGACTATGTCCGGCAGGAATACAAAACACATACCGTTTATCCGCCGGGAGCCTATATCTTCAATGCCTTTACCCACTGTCCTTTCGACAAGGTGAAAGTCGTTATCCTCGGACAAGACCCCTATCACGAACCGGGGCAGGCTCACGGCCTGTGCTTTTCAGTGCAGGACGGTACCCCTTATCCTCCTTCTCTCATCAATATCTTTAAGGAAATCGAAAGCGATCTGGGGAAGCCAATGCCCGCAAGCGGAAACCTCACCCGTTGGGCCGACCAGGGTGTACTCCTGCTGAATGCGACCCTGACAGTCCGGGCTCATCAGGCAGGCTCCCACCAGAACCAGGGTTGGGAAACTTTCACGGATGCGGTTATCCATAAACTGGCCTCCGAACGGACACATTTAGTTTATATCCTATGGGGATCATACGCCCAGAAGAAAGGGGCTTTCATCGATGAAAACAAGAATCTGGTATTGAAATCTGCCCATCCCTCTCCCCTTTCTGCTTACCGGGGATTCTTCGGAAACAAGCATTTCAGCAAAGCCAACGACTATCTGATTGCAACGGGGCAGGAACCCATCGACTGGTAAGGAACCGACAACAATAGCTTACGGCCAGTTGACGGCTTCGCGATAGTTACTGCTCTGATTGTATTTCAGGTCTTTCAACAAGGACGAGCTGACAGCAATAGAAAAGGTATAGGATTTATATGGACCTACGGGAACGAAGCTGGCCGTCATCTGGAAGCAATGGAGGTTTCGCGTCACGTTGCAGGTCATGTAAGA
Organism: uncultured Parabacteroides sp.; assembly: GCA_944326775.1. Classification (GTDB taxonomy): domain Bacteria; phylum Bacteroidota; class Bacteroidia; order Bacteroidales; family Tannerellaceae; genus Parabacteroides. The sequence goes on along the minus strand of CALVFH010000033.1, from coordinate 5,464 downwards.
GATCTTATGCGTATCGAAATCGTATGTGGCATTGAACGACAGATTCCAATTCTTTGTCGGCTGAATACTGCCATTGAATGTAAGCGCATGCGTCAACCGATATTTATATTCCAACTTGTCTTTATCAAATTGTCCATATCCCAAGTTCATGCTATAGTTGAACGAGAGGTTCCAGGGAATGGTATTCTTGACATATCCATCGGCATCTGTCTCATCCGATTCTTTTTTCTGCCCAAGCAACCGCTCGCGGGGTTTCTCCTCGTCGGGACCCAAATCACCTTCTGCCAAACCTTCGTCCGTTCCCGCCAAGCTATCGTCCGAAGAAGATTTCTTGTCGCTGTCATCTCCCCCGCCAAACCATTTCTTAAACGTATCGTTATTGAAGGTATAAGAGAAACTGGTACCGGTAGAACGCAAACGGCCGATGCCCTTTCCGGCTTTCCAGCGCGGAATGTCGAGACGCACCGGAGTCCCGGTTTTCTCATTATAGCCATAGGTATAGGTATCAAAAATCATGTTCAGATTCAGAGTATAACTTTTGCTCAACTTCAAGCGCAAACCCACCGAAAGATCACTCCACTTGAAGGAGTCTGCCGCCATATTATAGCTCATACCCAACGACAACTTATCGATCAGGCTAATCTTCTTGAACCCCGTCGAATCCTGATCCGACCGAATCTTCATTTCGAGGTTGTTATTGACCGAGAAGTTCAAGCTACCGGATTTCCCCTGCCCGGGCACCCCGAACATCTGCCCCTGGAAAGGCGAATAAGTAACCATCTCCTGTTCCCCCTGGGCATTGGTATAGACATAATGCTCATAATATCCATAGCGCGACGAACCGAAGTCCGGACTGGCACTGATACTGATAGACGGCTCCATACGATGACGAATCATCTCAATCTTCTTCCCCAGGAAAGGTAGCGGCTTGAAGAACCCGTAAAGTGTCGTCGATGCCGAAATAGAAGCATCATAGTTATATACACGATAGAAACCATACAAGGTATCGGAAGGCATCATCCGCTGCTGGTTGAAGTCGTATTCCTGCATGACCTTGTTTGTGTACCAACGTTCCGTATAGTTGAATGAAGGAGAGATATTCAAGTATTTGAACACATTGAAGGAAGCGCTGATGGGGATATTGTGCTGCATCGCATTGCGCCAGTCTTTGACAAGGCTCGACTTGAACAGGAGGTTTTCCTTCGTAGTAATGCTGTTCCGCAAATAGCCCGTATAAGAAAACGAAATCTTCTCATACCACCGTTCGTTGCCCACCGCCTTCTTGCGCTTGAACGGATAGACACGGCTCAACGTAAAAGAAAGGTCGGGCAAGGTAATCGACACCGTAGAGTCTTGCGTACGCTGGCTAAGGGAGGCCGAAGCCGAAATATTCAGCGGGAAGTTCGGGAACCGCTGGGTCAGGTTGATACTGGAACTCTTCACATTGTCGGTTCCCCCCGGAGTCAGCGCCGGACCGTAATACTGGTTGCGGGCATAGCTACTCGTCGCGAAGTTGACGCTGGCCGAGAACGTCCGGTAAGGATTTGCCTTGGCATCCTGCGTATGTGTCCATTGGATTTTAAAGTCTTTTGAAAGCGAATAGTCGGGCAGCCCCTTGTCGCCATATTTCGTCACCAAATAAGAAGCATTGAAGTTTCCGGAATACTTATAGCGTTTCCGGTAACTCGAGCGGGCCGCCAGGCCCCACGAACCTTTCGTATAAATCTCACCGGTCAGTGCCAAATCGATGTAATCGCTCAACGCGAAATAATATCCGCCATCGCGCAAGAAGAAACCACGCGCCGACTCATCGCCGAAGGTAGGCATAATGATACCCGAAGAATACGACTCGGAAAAAGGGAAGAAACAGAAAGGCAAACCCAAAGGCAGCGGCACATCTTCCAGCACCAGATAAACCGGCCCCGTCACGATATTCTTCTTGGGCCTCACCTTGGCCTTGGTCATCTGGATATAGAAATGCGGATGTTCGTGGTTGTCGCAGGTTGTATAACGGCCGCCCACCATGTTCAGGGCATCGTCTTCGCGCTTCTTGGTGCGCCCGGCTGTCACATAGCCCTCGCCCTGCTGGGTAATCACATCGGTGATATATCCTTTCTTGGTCTTGAAGTTATAGCGCATCGTCTTGGACTCATATTCCTGCCCGCCATCCTTGAAAAGCGGGTAGCCGAATTCGGTCCCGATGGAATCCAACCCGTATTTGGCAAAGACGATACTGCTGTCCAGGTTCATCTGAATCTCCTCGGCCTGCAACTGGATTTGCTGGTATTTCACGTCGCCGTCTCCAAAAAGATAGGCCCAGTTTCCGGCCGTCATCACGATAGAGTCGGCCGCCTGGTATTCCACCGGGGCATCCAGCGCATTCTTTTGGCGAGGCACCGAGTCCGTAGCCAGCGTATCGGGCGTTTGCGCGATAGAGGCCGAATCGCCGGGCATCGCCACGTTTTGCGCCTTCACTGGCAGACAAACATTCCAGAGTGAAACAAACAAGAGGGCTATGAGAACTCTATACTTCATCCTATATCCAAGAGAGAAAGGGATATAATCCTTAATCTCAGAGGCGCAAAGGTATAACAAATAATTCACTCTCAACGACCTTATTCTCCTAAAAAGAGTTTACACCAGGCATCAAACTGCTTTACGCCTGCCTCACCGTATTTTTCAAGGCTTTTCCGGATTTTATCTACCGATTTTTCCTTGCCAAGCTTGGTCTTGCTGTAAAATTTGTCGGCAAAGCAAATCAGCTGCTCTTCCATCGACACGGGCCGCATGTCGCGGTGAGGCACGGGCAGGTTCCGCGCGATAATCATCTCCAGGGAAAGGCCGGTGCCGGTATGGCGCTCGCACACCAGCGCATGGCGGGGATAGCCTTCGGCACGCATCAGCTCCGCCCCCAGATAGCCGTGGCAAATATACTCGGCCGTCCCGTGGCAGTCGATTTCCGGAGCGTTGCAACGGAAGATGCCGATATCGTGCAGCAGGGAGGCTTCCTCGACAAACGGCAAATCCAACGACATCTCCGGATGCATCCGGGCGATGGCCAACGCCTTGTCGGCCACGCTGCGGCTATGCGACACTAAAATCTGATACGCATCCGATTTAACCGGATAATATTTCTGAATTATTTTCAAAGGGTCCATATCAATCGTTTTAATAATGCAAAGTTAGAAGGAAGATGGCAAATTCCCAAAATACGCCCGGTTTTCGTGGAGGTCATCGAACCGCTCGCACGGCACTCATCGAACCGCTCGTGCAGCACACACCGTACCGCTCGTGCAGCGACCTCCGTACCGAGCGTGCAGCACACACCGTACCGAACGGTACGGTGTGTGCCACGAAAACGGTCAGGCCAAATCTATCTTTTCGACGCGGATCGGGGCACTGAGGAAGAGCGAGGCGGCTTCCGAGAATTTCTCGGCCGACTCGGTGGTAAGGAAGCGGCGCGTATGGCCTTTGGTCAGTCGGGCATCCATCTCCGTATGGCGATGCAGATAATCAGCCAGACTGTCCGCCACGTATTCCCCTTGAGGAAGAAGCGTAACGCGGGCAGGAGTGAAACGGCGGATTTTCTCCAGCAGAAGCGGATAGTGCGTGCAGCCCAGGATCAGCGTATCAATCAACGGATCCACGGAAAGGATATGGTCGAGGTTCTTCTGCACGAAATAATCGGCTCCGGGAGAATCGAACTCCCCGGTCTCCACCAAAGGAACCCACATGGGACAGGCTTCGCCCGTAACCCGGATATGCGGAAACATCTTTTCAATCTCCAGCACATACGAGCCGGAAGAGATGGTTCCCACGGTTCCCAGGACGCCTACATGCTTGGTCTTGCTGACGGAATCCACAATCTCCGTAGTGGGCCGGATTACCCCCAAGACGCGCCGCGAGGCATCCCAACGGGGCAAATCGTTTTGCTGGATAGTACGCAAAGCCTTGGCCGAGGCGGTATTGCAAGCCAGGATAACCAGCTGGCAACCCTCTTGGAAAAGACGCATCACCGCCTGCCGGGTAAACTGATAGACCACCTCGAACGAACGCGGGCCGTAGGGAGCCCGGGCATTGTCGCCCAGATAGATGTAATCATACTCCGGAAGGCGCTGCCGGATCTTGTCGAAAACCGTCAGCCCTCCATAACCGGAGTCAAAAATGCCGACAGGGCCTGGCTGCCTGGAAAAAGACGGATGTTGCATAGCCATAAAAAAACGGATTGAGCGGAGCACGAAGCTCGTGCGTCCCGCGCAATCCGCGTTGTTTCTTTTTCTATTATCTGATTAATTTGCCGGAGTTGAAGCAGCTGCCGTAGCACCCGTCAATCCTAATTTATCTTTCACGAACGGAGTGGCATCCGTAGCTGTAGAACCGAAATAGAGCAAGATTTCCGGAGTCAGGATGTACGTATATCCTTTTTCATCGCCTACGCTCTTGATGGCTGCCTGGATCTTTTCCTGGATCGGCTTGATCAGTTCCTGCTGTTGTTTGGCGACATCCTGCTGGGCTACCTGAACCAGGTTGTCCATGCGCTGCTGCATGTCCTGCACTTCCTGCATTCTTCTTATCTTGATGTTTTCTGTCAGCGAATCCTGCTGGGCAATGAAGTCAGAATATTTCTTTTTGTATTCTTCTTCCATTTGAGACAATTCTTTCTTGTAGCTTTCCTGGAGATCCGCCATTTTCTTTTCCATGTCCGACACTTCCGGCATCGCCATGAAGATTTCCTGCGTATTTACGAAAGCGATTTTAACTTCCTGGGCAACCACACCCATCGGGAGAATCATTAACAATAATGCAATAAGCTTTTTCATCATTTTTATAGTTACTTGTTATTAAATTCGCAATAGTTGTCCCTTCTTTATAGGGCCGCACAAAGGTAAGGCATTTAGTTTGAATATCCTAACTTTGAAAGCACTTCATTACTAATATCTATTTTCGGAGAGGCATAAATAATACTCATCGCCGAAGCCCGGTCGATCACAATCTGATAGCCTCTGTCGTCTGCAATTTCTTTCACGGCATTATAGATTTCGTCCTGAATAGGCTTCATCAAGGTCTGGCGGCGTTTGTACAACTCCCCGTCGGCCCCAAAGTATTTCCGTTTCAAGTCTTGGGCTTCCTGCTCCTTCTGCACGATTTCTTCCTCGCGTTTCGACTTCATCTCGTCAGAAAGGAACACCAAATCACTCTGATAGTTTTTATACATGTTCTGAGCTTCCTGCTGGAGGGCTTCCACTTCGTTTTGCCATTTTTGCGAAATCTGACTCAACTGTTCGTTGGTCATTTCATACGACGGAATATTCTTCAAGATATATTCCATATCGACCAAAGCATATTTCTGGGCATTTGCCGCCAAGGCACAAAAAAGCACCAGGCAGCTTGCTAAAAAGAACTTTTTCATATCTACTCTCATTTAATGTTTTTCTTCTGACGCTATAGATTCCAGAGGGTTTAA
>CALVFH010000032.1 GCA_944326775.1 uncultured Parabacteroides sp. | reverse complement strand
GGAAAAGCTGCAAGCGACATAAAAGAGTTCTATATGCTTCCTGTTGACAAGAAGTTAATGCAATACGACAATCTTGCCGTCTGTACCATTGTAGCCAATCGGGAAGGAGAAGTAAGCTCCTGCGATGTCCCTTTTACCGATAATTTGCAGCAATTCAATACCGATTACTTAAGATTGACAAAGCAAGTTGCCGAAAGCTGCCAAGACCACGATTTGACGGACAACATGGTCATCGGTACATCAGCCCTTGCCGGGTATGAAATAGACGGGGCGGTAGGCATGTATAGCGGTGTGTTCAATAATCCGTTTCTGATTTGGGGCAAATACAAACGGTGTTTGTGGAAACGTACATTGACTGTTTCTTTTCAGTTTCACCATACACAGATGGACGGCTCCCATGCTTCCCGTTTTTTGGAAAATCTGCAAAAAGAAATCAGGAACTTGGAGGTATAATTGAATAAATGCAATCTTTACAAAGCTAACTTTATTGTTCTATGACACGGACAAGACGACGGACAGGGAGAGCACAAGCAGGCAGTGTAGTGTACTAAATAATTTGTATCAACTTATTTAGTACTACACTACAGTTACTTCCGAACTTTATCCGGATTTTTAGCAATAAAATCTTTCCAGCTATTGTATTTCTTTTCGGTAATAGGCGAGTTCGTCTGGAAGAAATGGCAGACCGCGGCGGCGAGTCCGTCCGTCGCATCCAATTGAGGCAACATGGATTCCTGGGGGATGTGGAACATCCGTTGCAGCATGCCCGCCACCTGCTCTTTCGAGGCATTCCCATTGCCGGTAATTGCCATCTTGATTTTGAGGGGGGCGTACTCGAATATCGGGATGTCCCGCTCTAAGGCTGCCGCCATCGCCACTCCTTGCGCCCGCCCCAATTTTAGCATACTTTGCACGTTTTTGCCGAAAAATGGCGCTTCGATGGCCAGCTCGTCAGGGTGGTACTGGTCTATCAGACTCAAGACGCGCTCGAAGATCTTCCGCAGGCGGAGGTAATGGTCTTCGTATTTGTTGAGTTGTAAAACGCCCATGGTTTCCAGTGTCGGCTTGTTGCCGACGGCTGAGAGTAGCCCGTAGCCCATGATAATCGTCCCCGGGTCGATGCCTAAAATGATTCTTTCCTTCGTCATGCGTCTTCTATAGCCAACTCTTCCAATAAGGTAGAAAATCCAACGACTTTTTGCCCAAATCGCCCAGTCAGCTGCTTGTGTATCTCTGCGCCTTCTTTTGCCAACCAATAGTTTAGGGTATCCACGTTTTTGACTTTGAATTGCACCGAATAGTTTTCCCCCTCAATGTTTTCGTCGTAAGGCAAGATGCGCCGCAAGCGGGGGGAGAATAGGAATCCGCTGCCTGAAGCTGCCGGGATATACTCTTTTTTCAGGAAATCCAGGCACTCTTCCAGGATGTCTTTGTCGATATGAAACGTTGTGTTGTAAATAATCATGTGCTTTTTCTTTTTTTGTGGGACAAATATAGCGGTTATCCGGAAAAAAGTATTACTTTTGCCCTCGAAATAATCGAATGGGGTATTAGCTCATCTGGCTAGAGCGCGACACTGGCAGTGTCGAGGTGAGCGGTTCGAGTCCGCTATACTCCACATTAGAGCTGTCAAACATCAACCGTTTGGCAGCTTTTTTGTGTTCGTCCGACAAAGATTTTGTTGGAATTTGCCTAACTTTGCGCGTCGAATTTAAAACAGTATTAATAAAATGTATTGGCTACAAGATTTGCTAACGAACCCTAACTCGATTGCCCACATCGTGGCGCTCTATGCGTTTGTGATTGCGGCAGGCGTTTTGTTGGGGAAAATTAAGATTTTTGGCATTTCGTTGGGCGTGACGTTTGTTTTGTTTGTCGGTATCGTGGCTGGGCACTTCGGGTTTACAGGAAATCCGGCCATTTTGTCGTTCATTCAAGATTTCGGGCTGATTTTGTTTGTCTTCTGTATCGGTTTGCAGGTTGGACCGTCATTTTTCTCTTCGTTTAAGAAAGGCGGGGTAACGATGAATCTGCTGGCCGGCGGCGTGGTATTGCTCAACATTGCGGTGGCGGTGGCGCTTTACTACATTTTGCAGGGACGGGTGGAAATCCCGATGTTGGTGGGAATCCTTTGCGGGGCTGTGACAAATACACCGGGTTTGGGTGCCGCCAATGAAGCGTTGCAGCAACTACACTATTCCGGGCCAGAAATCGCGATGGGGTATGCTTGTGCTTATCCGCTGGGTGTAATCGGTATCATTCTGTCGATGATTCTCATCCGCTATTTCTGCCGGGTGGACTTGCAGAAGGAGACCGAGCAGATTCAACACGAGGAAGAGGCGAATCCTCACCTAAAGCCGTTCTTCCTTTCGTTGCGCGTGCAGAACGAGGCCTTGAATGGCAAGACGATTCTTCAGGTGCAGAATTTCTTGGCAAGAGATTTCGTCTGTACTCGTATTTTGCAGGACGGGCATATCTATGCCCCGAATTCGAAGACGGTTCTCCATCTTGATGACAAGATGTTTATCGCTTGTGCGGAAGATGATGCCGAGGCGATAACGGCGTTTATCGGCCCGAGGTACGAAATGGATTGGAACACGGCGAATACGAAAGATGTGCCGGTTGTTTCCCGTCGTATCTTGGTTACGAGGCCGAAGATCAACGGTAAGACCTTGGGTTCGCTGCATTTCAGCAGTATGTATGGTGTGAATGTAACCCGCGTGAACCGTTCGGGTATGGATTTGTTTGCTTCCCGCCAGTTACGCCTGCAAGTTGGCGACCGCGTGATGATGGTTGGACCGCAGGATTGCATCGAACGTGCCGCTAATCTCTTGGGAAATGAGTTGAAACGTCTTGACCATCCGAATATTGTTACCATCTTTGTGGGAATCTTCTTCGGAATACTTTTTGGAAGTCTGCCGATTGCCTTCCCAGGTATCCCGACGCCAGTGAAATTGGGTTTGGCCGGTGGTCCACTGATTGTTTCCATTCTGATAGGTCGTTTCGGGCACAAGGTGAAGTTGGTTACCTATACAACGATGAGTGCTAACCTGATGCTTCGCGAGATTGGAATGGTGCTATTCTTGGCGAGCGTAGGAATCAAGGCCGGAGAGAATTTCGTACAGATGGTTATTGGCGGCGACGGTTTGCTTTACGTGGGGATGGGTTTCCTCATCACGCTGATTCCTTTGTTGGTTATCGGAATTATTGGAAGGTTATATTATAAGGTTAATTATTTCACGCTGATTGGTTTGATTGCTGGTAGTACAACCGACCCGCCGGCGCTGGCCTATGCCAATCAGGTCTCATCAACAGATGCTCCGGCCGTAGGTTATTCAACAGTCTATCCGCTGACGATGTTCCTTCGGATATTGACCGCTCAGTTGTTGATCTTACTGATGTTTAATTAGAATAAAACGAGTTGCAATCGCTCATCTGTTGAGTTTGCAACTCGTTTCTTTATTTCAGGAGTTTCTTCCTTTATAGTCTTCGTATCCGAACTTTCTGACTATGTTGAGACCTTTCGCTGGGTCATAGATGCAGATGGAAGGGTGAGTTACGCCGTTGAACATGGTTGTTTTGACAATGGTATAGTGGATCATGTCCCGGAAAATAATGCGGTCGCCTATTTGAGGCTCGTGTCCGTCATCGAAGGCCCAGTCGCCATAGAAATCCCCCGCCAGACAGCTATTTCCGCCCATGCGCCATCGCGTTTCGCCTTCTTTCGGGTCGTGCATGCCCAAGATAGCAGGTTTGTAAGGCATTTCCAAGCAGTCTGGCATGTGACAGGCGAAAGAAACATTTAGCATTAAGGTGTTCACGCCTCCGTTGCGAACAATATCTTCAATGGTTGAAACCAGACAGCCGGTATCCCACGTAAAAGCGCTCCCCGGCTCCAGAATAACGCGGAGGTGAGGGTAACGCGCTTTGAAGTTGAGCAGGAAACAGATGAGTTCATCAATGTCATAATCTTTATGAGTCATCAGATGTCCACCGCCCATGTTGAGCCATTTGATTTTCGGGAAGAATTTTCCGAAATGTTGTTCTACCGCCTTGAGTGTATCAATCAAATCATTAGGACGCGATTCGCAGAGCGAGTGAAAATGCAGGCCTTCAATACCTTCCGGCAATTCCGGCAAGTCTATCGAGCGGATGCCCAATCGTGATGTAGGCGAAGCCGGATTATAGAGGTCCGTTTTTACTGTAGAATATTCCGGATTGATGCGCAGGCCACAGGAAATATTGGCCTGGCGTGCTCTGGTTCCGAAACGGGCATATTGGGAAAGGGAGTTAAACGTAATGTGGCTGCTACATTCCATGATTTCCGGAAACTCTTGTTCCGTATAGACCGGTGCATAGGTATGCGCTTTTTCTCCATATTCTTCCAATACCAGACGGGCTTCATTGACAGAACTGGCTGTAGCCCCGTCGGAATGCCGGCTTAATTCTGGGAAAATACTCCACATTGCGTTGGCTTTTAGGGCAACGATGATTTCCACACCAGCCTCGCGGCGTACTTTGTCAATTACTTTCAGATTTGCGGTAAGTAATTTGCTATGGAGGACATAAGAAGGCGAAGGAACTTCTGAGAAGTCCCATTCGCTTAAAATAAGGTCTTTATCGATACCGATCATACCTCTAAATCAATGTCGAATTTTTCAATCCAAGGAAGACCTTGTTCGCCTAATTCTGCTAAGAATGGATCCGGGTCAAACTCTTCTACATTGAATACACCCGGTTTTTTCCAAATTCCGCGGGCAAACATAGCTGCTCCCAGGGCCGCCGGTACACCGGTCGTATAGCTTACAGCTTGTGTTCCCGTTTCCTGATAAGCCTTTTCATGATCGCAATTATTATAGATGTAGTAAGTATGTTCTTTGCCATCTTTAATACCGCGGATGCGGCAACCGATAGAAGTCTCTCCGTGATAATTCGATCCGAGAGATTTCGGGTCGGGGAGAACCGCTTTTAAGAATTGTAATGGAATGATTTTTACGCCATTGTAATCCACTTCGTCTATACGGGCCATACCGATATCTTGAATAACACGTAAATGAGTGAGATATTCTTGTCCGAATGTCATCCAAAAGCGAGCTCGTTTCAAGGTTGGATAATTCTTTACCAACGACTCTAATTCTTCGTGATAAAGGACGTATGAGTCACGCTGGCCGATATTGGGATAGGTCAGCATTTTGTGAATTTCTAACGGTTTAGTCGTAATCCATTGCCCGTTTTCGTAATAACGTCCGTTTTGAGTAATCTCGCGGATATTGATTTCCGGATTAAAATTCGTGGCAAAAGCCTTGCCATGATTTCCGGCATTGCAATCAACAATATCCAAATATTGAATTTCATCAAAATGATGTTTAGCCGCATAAGCCGTGAAAATGGCTGATACGCCCGGGTCAAAACCGCAACCCAAAATAGCCGTCAGACCTTTTTCCTTGAATCTGTCTTGGTAGGCCCATTGCCAACTGTATTCGAAATGAGCAACGTCTTTAGGTTCATAGTTGGCGGTGTCTAAGTAGCTTGCTCCACATTCTAAGCAAGCATCCATAATGGTAAGGTCCTGATAGGGCAGAGCCACGTTAATTACGATGTCTGGATGGAACGAACGCATTAAAGCAACTAACTCAGGCACGCTGTCGGCATCTACTTGTGCCGTTTGGATACGGTTTCCTCCGACTGCTTGTGCAATCTGGTCACACTTCGACTTCGTACGACTTGCCAACATAATGTCGGTAAAACAGGTTTGCTTGGCAACCTTGTGAGCGACAACTGTTCCTACGCCGCCCGCACCAATGATTAAAACTTTAGACATACTATTTTAATTAGTGAGTTATGGATTGCAAATTGAAAATAATGGAAAGAATCTGATAAATGAGTTTTGCAGCAAGGAAATCAGATGCTTTTGCTGCCGGATTCGGACAAAGTTCCACGACATCGAGCCCCACGATGGTATGCTCTTTTGCAATGGCCTGGATAGTCCGGATTAAATCCCGGTATGTCAGTCCGTCGGGCTCGGGAGTACCCGTCGAAGGCAGATAGGCTGGATCGAGTACGTCGAGATCTATAGTGATATAGACTTTTTCCTTTAGTTGGGCTGCGACTTCATTTTCCCAACCTTTCTGTTCTTTTATCTTATAGGCATGGAAGATTCGTTCGGGATTGATATTCTTTAATTCACTACTATCCGAACTTCGGATGCCAACTTGGGTAATGCTCCGGGTTACTTCAAGGGCCCGGGCCATTACGCAGGCATGGTTATGAGTTGAACCTTCATATTCGTCACGCATATCGGAATGTGCATCGAATTGAACAATAGATAGGTCCTCGCCATAATGTTTTCCCATTGCCCGGAATGCTCCGATACTTACGGAATGTTCTCCTCCGATCAGCACAGGGAATTTCCCATCGGCTATCAGTTTCTCTATTTGTTTCTCCACGGCAATAGACATAGCCTCTGGAGAGGTGTTTTCAGTAACTGGATTCAGCGTGGTTATCCCCCGGCGATAAACCTCTGTATTCGTTTCGATATCATAAAACTCCAGATTGAAAGAAGCTTCGAGTAAAGCTTCCGGTCCTTTGTCGGCACCTTTTATCCACGTACTTGTTCCGTCATAAGGTACTGGCAAAATGGCTACGGATGCTGTAGTATAATCCGTATATTCAGGGGTGAAATCTCCGAAATCTCTCATAATAAAGTTTATTTGTTTGGTCAAAGGTACGCTTATTTAAGGATGTGGTTGATAAAGCATGTGATGTTTTATATTTTTTTCAGTAACAAATTCAGGAAGAACATCAGCAACCTTTTTTCTTCGGAGATTTCTTCGTTACTTTGCGCCATGAAATTTGAAGTACAATATACAGATCCGAAAACGAATGCCCGTGCAGGCTTGATTACCACGGGACATGGCGTCATTGAAACACCTATTTTTATGCCTGTAGGGACTCAGGGATCCGTTAAGGCGGTTCATATTCCAGAGTTGAAAGATGATATCCGGGCACAGATCATATTGGGGAATACTTATCATCTCTATCTCCGTCCGGGTTTGGATATCCTGGAGCGTGCTGGGGGACTGCATCGCTTCAATACGTGGGATAAACCAATCTTGACCGATAGTGGCGGTTTTCAGGTCTTTTCTTTGTCTGATAATCGGAAGCTGAAGGAAGAAGGTGCGGAGTTCCGTTCGCACATTGACGGTTCGAAACATCTGTTTACTCCGGAGAAGGTAATGGATATCGAACGCATCATCGGAGCTGATATCATGATGGCTTTCGACGAATGTTGCCCGGGCGATGCCGATTATGATTATGCCCGTCGGTCTTTGGGATTGACCGAGCGTTGGCTTGACCGTTGTATTACCCGTTTTCGTGAGACGGAACCGAAATACGGTTATGAGCAAAGCCTTTTCCCGATTGTGCAAGGATGTGTTTATCCCGATTTGCGGAAACGCGCGGCTGAAAACGTGGCGTCCAAGGAGATGGACGGGAATGCTATTGGTGGATTGGCCGTTGGCGAACCAACGGAAAAGATGTACGAGATGATTGAGGTTGTCAACGATATATTGCCGAAGGATAAACCGCGTTACCTGATGGGCGTAGGGACTCCGATTAATTTGTTGGAGGCTATCGAACGGGGAATAGATATGTTCGACTGCATCATGCCGACCCGCAATGGGCGTAACGGACAATTGTTTACCTCTCAGGGCACGATTAATATGCGAAACAAAAAATGGGAAAATGATTTTTCTCCTATTGATCCGGAAGGATATTCGTTCGTGGATCATCGTTATAGTAAGGCCTATCTGCACCACCTAATTAAGGTGAACGAAATACAGGGATTGCAAATCGCGTCCATTCATAACTTAGCCTTCTACCTGCGTTTGGTTGGTGAAGCCCGGCAGCATATTGCCGCCGGTGATTTTTCCCTTTGGAAAGCACAGATGGTAAGGCATTTGGATAATAGAATCTGAACGTATCATGAATTTCAAGCTAAGACGGATAGACTGGTATATCATCAAGCAGTTCCTGGGAACCTATTTCTTCGCTATCTTGTTGATTATTTCTATTTCGGTAGTTTTCGATATCAACGAGAAGATTGATAAGTTCTTAAAGCCCGAGGTGCCGCTCAAAGCCATTATTTTCGACTACTATCTGAACTTTATCCCGTGGTTCGCCAGCATGCTCAGTCCGTTGTTTACGTTCATTTCGGTGATTTTTTTTACGTCGAAGCTGGCCGACAATTCGGAAATCATTGCGATGCTGGCCAGCGGGATGAGTTTCCGGCGTCTGATGGTTCCTTATACAATCTCGGCCGCCATTATTGCTGTCGTGACCTTTGTCCTCAATGCGTTTGTCATCCCTCCGGCCAATAAAGTCCGTATCGATTTCCAGAATAAGTATATCAAGAACAAGGCAGTTGATTATGCGCGGAATGTCCAGCTGGAGGTGGAGCCCGGTGTCATCGCCTATTTCGACCGCTACGACAATCGCTCGAACATGGGCTATCGTTTTTCTCTGGAACATTTTGAAGGGAAGAAGCTGGTATCCCGTCTTACAGCCAAATCCATCAAATACGATACGCTCTACCATTGGACGGTTATCGACTATATGATTCGCGATTTTGAAGGCATGCGTGAGCATATTACCGAAGGAAATCGCAAAGACACGACACTGACCATCGTCCCTTCCGATTTCCTTATTTCAGTGAACGATTGCGAAAAGATGACCACCCCGCAGTTGCACGAATACATCAGCCGCCAGCAGAAGCGCGGCATCGGGAATATCCAAACCTTTGAAATTGAATACCACAAGCGCTACGCCACGATCATGGCCGCCTTTATCCTTACTTTTATCGGCGCATCGCTTTCCTCGCGCAAGATAAAGGGGGGGATGGGATTGAATATCGGTATCGGCCTGGCGCTGAGTTTCTCCTACATCCTGTTTATGACGGTTACGGCCACGTTTGCCATCAACGGAAACGTGAGTCCGATGGTGGCGGCCTGGATTCCGAACATCATCTATACGTTCATTGCCGTCTATTTATACCGGAAGGCTCCACGGTAAGAAAAAATCGGTGGAAGAATATCTACCTATAATATAATATATATACAAGCATGGAAACGATGCATAAAATCAATCAGGTAAAGGTCCGCAACCTGCAAATGGAAGACTATGCGCAGCTTGCCCAGTCGTTTACCCGTGTCTATGCAGACAAAGACGTCTTCTGGACACGTGCACAAATTGAAAAGCTAATCACTATTTTCCCGGAGGGGCAGGTCGTCACGGTGGTTGACGATAAAATCGTGGGCTGTGCCCTCTCCATTATCGTGGATTACGACCTCGTCAAGGGCGACCATACGTATGCCAAGGTTACGGGAAACGAAACTTTCGATACGCACAACCCCAAAGGCAATATCCTTTACGGCATCGAGGTCTTTATCCATCCCGAATACCGTGGGCTCCGCCTTGCACGCCGTATGTATGAGTACCGCAAGGAGCTTTGCGAGAAATTAAACCTCAAGGCCATCATGTTCGGCGGTCGCATACCCAACTACCACAAGTATGCCGACAAAATGAAGCCGAAGGAATATATCGACAAGGTGCGCAGCCGCGAGATCTACGATCCGGTGCTGACCTTCCAGCTCTCGAACGACTTCCACGTCCGTCGGGTGATGAAAAACTACCTCCCGAACGACGAGGAATCCCGTCATTGCGCCACGCTCCTGCAATGGGACAACATCTACTCCCAGCCGCCCACGCAGGACTACATCGACAAGAAGACCACCGTCCGCGTCGGCCTGGTGCAGTGGCAGATGCGCCCCTACAAGACCTTGGATGACGTCTTCGAGCAGGTCGAGTTCTTCGTCGATGCCGTCTCCGACTACAAGAGCGACTTCGTCCTCTTCCCCGAATACTTCAACGCGCCGCTGATGGCCAAATACAACCACCTCGGCGAGGCGCAGTCGATTCGCGGACTGGCCCAATACACCGAACAGGTGCGCGACCGCTTCGTCAACCTTGCCATCAGCTACAATATCAATATCATCACGGGCAGCATGCCCTACCTGAAGGACGACGGAGGCCTTTACAACGTCGGCTTCCTCTGCCGGCGCGACGGGACTTACGATATGTACGAGAAAATACACATCACGCCCGATGAAACCAAGAGTTGGGGGCTCTCGGGCGGGAAACTGGTCCAGACCTTCGACACGGATTGCGCCAAAATCGGCGTCCTGATTTGCTACGACGTCGAGTTTCCGGAGCTTTCGCGCATCATGGCCGACCAGGGCATGCAGATTCTCTTCGTCCCCTTCCTGACCGACACGCAGAACGGCTATTCGCGCGTCCGGGTTTGCGCCCAGGCCCGTGCCATCGAGAATGAGTGCTTCGTCGTCATCGCCGGGAGCGTCGGCAACCTGCCCCGGGTGCACAACATGGACATCCAGTATGCCCAGTCGGGGGTGTTCACGCCCTGCGACTTTGCTTTCCCCACCGACGGCAAGCGTGCGGAAGCCACCCCGAACACCGAGATGATTCTGGTGTCGGATGTTGACCTCGACCTCCTCAACGAGCTGCATACCTACGGCAGTGTCCGCAATCTGCGCGACCGCCGCCACGACCTGTATGAGCTTCGGATGAAGAAATAATCCCTCTTTAAAATCCCGTACCGCGGTATGCAGCCCGCCGAAGGCCTTCGGCAGCTTGCGTACCGCGGTATTCTGGTCTCCGAAGCCCTTCGGCGGCGAGAATACGAGCGTATTTGCCCGTTGAAGGCCTTCGGCGGCTTGCATACCGCGGTATTCTGGTCTCCGAAGCCCTTCGGAAGCAAGAATACGAGCGTATTTGCCCGCCGACGCCCCTCGGCGACCAGAATACGAGCGTATTCTACCCGTTGAGGCCCCTCGGCGACCAGAATACGAGCGTATTCTGCCCGTTGAGGCCCCTCGGCAACCAGAATACGAGCGTATTCTGCCCGTTGAGGCCCCTCGGCAACCAGAATACGAGCGTATTCTACCCGTTGAGGCCCCTCGGAGGTTAGAATACGCTCGTATTCTGGCCTGCGGCCCTAAAGAGGCGGCAGAATAGTGGGATTTTCGAGGGAAAAATGTAATTTCGCGTCAAAATCAATCAAATTTTCAAAACAATGAATCATTCAATAGGAACAATGCTTATGGCAACGTCATTAATGCTTGGCGCTTGCAGTGGGAAAAACACGGCAGGGACGGCGGAAAGCGACGGAAAGAACCTGATTGGGCGGACGGAGGTGGAAGTGACCGACGGACGCATGACGCCGGAGGCGCTCTGGGCCTTCGGGCGCATCGCCGGAGTGAGCGCCTCGCCCGACGGGAAGCGGCTGGTTTATACCGTCGGCTACTACAGCGTCCCGGAGGACAAGAGTAACCGCGAAGTCTTCGTCATGAACGCCGACGGCTCGGAAAACCGGCAAATCACCCGCACCGCCGTCTCTGAAAGCAACGCGGTGTGGATCAAAGGCGGCTCGAAAATCGCCTTCCTCTCTTCGGAGAGTGGGTCGAGCCAGGTCTGGGAAATGAATCCCGACGGCTCCGGACGCCGGCAGCTGTCCGACTATGCGGGTAATATCGAGGGATTTGCCTTCTCGCCCGACGAGAAGAAGCTGCTTTTCATCGCCCAGGTGAAAACGGTGCCCAGCACTCGCGATAAGTACCCCGATTTGGACAAGACGACGGGTGTCATCGTGACGGATCTGATGTACAAACACTGGGACGAGTGGGTGACGACGGCTCCGCATCCCTTCGTAGCGGATTTCGACGGCGAGAAAGTCGCTAATCCGGTCGATATCCTGGAGGGCGAGCCTTACGAAAGCCCGATGAAGCCCTTCGGAGGCATCGAGCAGCTGGCCTGGAACACGACGTCGGACAAAGTGGCCTATACGTGCCGCAAAAAAACGGGTAAGGACTATGCCCTCTCGACCAATTCGGATATCTACGAGTATGATTTGAATACCAAAGAGACGCGCAATCTCTCGGAAGGCATTATGGGATACGACACGAACCCGCAGTATTCTCCCGACGGGAAATCCATCGCCTGGCAAAGCATGGAGCGCGACGGCTACGAGTCGGACCAGAACCGCCTCATGGTGATGGACCTTGCCACGGGCCGCAGGACGTTCGTCAGCAAGGATTTTGATTCGAACGTGGACGGTTTTTGCTGGAGCGCCGACTCGAAGACAATCTATTTCACCGGTGTTTGGCATGCTACTTCGCAGATTTATGCCGCCGACGTGGCTGCCTGTACGGTCCGGAAGCTGACGGAGGGGCAGCACGACTATGCGGGAGTTGCGCTCCTGGGCGACGGGCTTCTCGCCTTGCGTCATTCGATGAGCGCGGCCGACGAGATCTTTGCCGTATCGCCTTCTTCGGGCGAGGCTACCCAGCTGAGCTTCGAGAACAAGCATATTTACGACAAACTGGAGATGGGGCGCGTGGAAGAACGCTGGATGAAGACGACCGACGGGAAGCAGATGCTGGTCTGGGTGATTTATCCGCCTCACTTCGATGCTTCCAAGAAATATCCGACCTTGCTGTATTGCGAAGGAGGGCCGCAGAGCCCGGTCAGCCAGTTTTGGTCGTACCGCTGGAACTTCCAGATTATGGCGGCGCACGATTATATTGTGGTTGCCCCGAACCGGCGTGGTCTTCCGGGCTTTGGCATGGAGTGGAACGAGGCCGTGAGCGGCGACTACGGAGGTCAGTGCATGAAAGATTACTTCACGGCTATCGACGAGATGGCGAAGGAGCCTTTCGTGGATAAAGACCGCCTCGGATGCGTGGGTGCCAGCTTCGGAGGCTTCTCGGTTTACTGGCTCGCAGGCCATCACGACGGGCGCTTCAAGGCGTTCATAGCCCACGATGGTATTTTTAATATGGAAATGCAGTATCTCGAGACCGAAGAAATGTGGTTTGCCAACTGGGATATGGGTGGCGCGTATTGGGACAAGGCCAATGCGACGGCCCAGCGGACGTTTGCCAATTCGCCACACCGCTTCGTGGATAAATGGGATACACCGATCCTCTGCATACACGGCGAGAGAGACTACCGCATCCTGGCGAACCAGGGAATGGCTGCGTTCAATGCTGCCGTCTTGCGCGGGATTCCTGCCGAACTGCTGATTTATCCCGACGAGAACCATTGGGTGCTGAAACCCCAGAACGGCGTGCTCTGGCAACGGACGTTCTTCGAGTGGCTGGACAAGTGGGTGAAGCGCTAATTCCGTGAGTAGCAGTAATCAGACGGAGCGACACCCGTCAGTCTCTTGAAAAGGGAACTGAAATATTGTACGGAGGGGAACCCTAACCGATAAGCGATTTCGGCAGGGGTTCCCTCTTTTTTTACCAGGAGTTTTTTGGCTACCTCCATGCGTTTAAGCTGGAAATATTCCGCTAAGGTTTTCCCTGTCTCGAATTTGAGCAGGTCGAGGAAGTAGGCCGTGGAGAGATGGAGCTTTTGGGCGAACAGCTCGGGCTGGGGGATTTTCAGCTGATCGGCCTTGCCGGCGGTCAGGTAGGCTTCGGTCAGCTTGGCGAAGGTCTTCATCAGGTCTTTGTTGCGATTCTCCCGGGTGATAAACTGCCTTTCGTAGAAGCGCGAGCAGTAATCGAGCATCAACTCGATATGGCGCGAGAGGATGGTGCTCGTATGCGTATCAATCGGATGGTGCAGCTCTTCTTCGATATGCTCGAGGCAGCAGGTGATGGTTGCGGTCTCCCGTTGCGAGAGGTGGAGGGCTTCTTCCTTGCGGTATCCGAAGAATGTGTAGTCGTCGATATGGTTTTTCAGCGTAGTGCGGAACAGCAGATCCGGATGGAAGGCCAGCAGCCAGCCTTTGTCGGGTAAAGTTTGCGCTTTGCTCATGTGAAAAATCTCTCCCGGCTTGAGGAAAACCATGGATGCATTGGTATAATCGTAGTATTTGCGTCCGCAGCAGTCATAGGAACCCGGACGGTCTTCGATGAGCAGGATCGCGTAGAATTCGAACTTTACGTTGCTCTGTTGGACACCGGGATTTTCCAGGTTGATGAGGGTAGCTTGTGGATGTAGAGTCCTGACACCTAAGCATCGGTTACATTCACAAACGGTTTTCAGGTCTAATGTCTTTTGTTCCATCTTTTTCAGATTCGGGTGATTGATGTATTTTCTAGGATGCAAAAATAAATCATAACGGGGAAGGGACGATAACCGAAATTACAGAAATCAGTGACAGATTTACAGATTCCCTTTGGCCGGCACGATTTTTTATCTACTTTTACTCGCAATAAATCGTTATCATTAATTGGAAAAAAAATGAAATCTATTGTTCTGGCCATTGGTTTGGCCATGTCGTTATCGAGTATTCAGGCTTCGTCCGGTTCTTTGACAGAGTCTGAGGCTCAAGATCAGAAATCGTATCATAATCCGATTATCAAACAGAGTGTTCCCGACCCTACGGTGATTCGTGCGAAAGATGGATATTTCTATCTTTACGGCACGGAAGATACGCGGAATATGCCTATTTTCAAGTCTAAAGATATGGTTTCGTGGGAATATGTCGGAACGGTCTTTACAGATGAGACTCGTCCGGCTTGGGATGGTCCCCATAGTCTGTGGGCTCCTGAAATTCGCTACATCAACGGGCAATATGTGCTTTATTACTCTTGGGCTCGTTGGGGAAGGGAATGGGAGAGCAATGTCGGGGTTGCTGTATCTCCAACGCCTACCGGCCCGTTTGAGGATAAGGGTTGTTTGATTGATGCGGATGCTCCAGAGATTCATGTAAAGAATTCCATCGATCAGTTTTATATTGAAGATGGCGGAAAGCACTATCTTTTCTGGGGTAGTTTTAGTGGAATTTACGTGGTGGAATTGGAAAGCGATGGTCTTTCGGTAAAACGTAAAAGTGACGGAACCCCTGTCTTTAAAAAGCAAGTATGTGGTAATGCTTTTGAAGGGGTAAATATCTATAAAAAAGGAAAATACTATTATCTTTTAGCTTCTGTAGGTTCATGTTGTGTAGGAGCAGAAAGTACATATCGGACTGTCGTGGGGCGTTCAGAAAATATCCTGGGTCCTTATGTGGATAGAAACGGGAAAAATATGCTCGACAATGCCTTTGAGGTAGTAATTCAAGGTAATGAGAATTGGGCCGGTGTTGGACATAATGCGATTATACAAAAAGACGATGCTGGTCAGGAATGGATTATCTATCATGGCTATCTCCGTAAAGAAGCGGAGAAAGGTCGTGTAGTTTTACTTGATAAGCTTCTTTGGTCGGAAGATGGATGGCCTTACGTAAAGGGGAAAGTGCCTCAGGAAGAGGAAAGCTATCCGAAGTTGTAGCATTATAATTCATGTAATTAGTGATGCTTCTATCATAAAAAAGAAAAGGTTGTCTCACGACAACCAATCTCCATTGTTAACCTTAAATCTAATACCATGAAAAACACAGTGCAAATGTAGAGGTTTTATGTTATATAACACAAGAAATAATTTGGAAAATTCATCCATTTAAATTGATTTAACGAAAACATGTTCTACAACATAATTTCTAAACAGTTTTTTACTTTGAACGAATGTCTGCTCCCCACATTAGTTTTTCTCGAAGAGTTTGATAGAAGGTATGGTTGTGGCGTTTTACCACTTTAGTCGTATAGTCAGCTTTGCCTACTTTCAGGCGAATACCTGCAGGGAAGATTTCTGAGCGCCCGTCAAGCGAGATGAGGAATGTTTTATTTCGACTTTCAACATGTAGTTCAATCTGACATGTGTTTGGAATGACTAATGGACGGACATTAAGGGAATGGGGAGCAACTGGACTTAATACAAGGCTATTATTTTGGGGAACGATGATTGGTCCGTTTACGCTCATTGAATAAGCTGTAGAGCCAGTAGGTGTAGCAATTACTAATCCGTCGGCTTGATAAGAGGTGAGGTATTCTCCATCGAGGGAAGTATGGATGGTAATCATAGATGAAGTGTCACGTTTTAAAATCGCTACTTCATTCAAAGCATAATTATAGCCTTTGTACTGATGTTCGGCAGTTTTCAAATAAAGTAGGGTTCGTTCTTCAATTCGGTAGTAATTTTGGGCTATTTCGTCAAGTGTTTCTTCTACTTCTGAACTGCTAATGTCTGCTAGAAAACCTAACCTTCCAGTATTAATACCTAGAATAGGTATGCCCCGTCGTCCAATAGCGGCAGAGGTTCGCAGAAATGTGCCGTCACCTCCGATACTTAGGGCCATATCGATAGAAACCTCTTTGGATGGATCAATAAGACCGGATATGAAAGGTTTGTAATGTAGTGTTTCATTGAGGAATGTGAAGAATTTTGTATCTACAAAAACTTCTACATTCATCTCTTCCAGTTTGGAAAAAACGCGACGGATAGTGTTTTGTTTCTCTTCCTGATGTTTGCTCCCGAAAACTCCAATCTTCATCATTTTAGTTTTAGATTAAATATTCATATAATGGAATAATTCATTAATACGTCGTTGAAAGACATCGTCTATCATCCCTTGTTTCATAAAATAGAATAGCACATTGTAATCAAAACGTTCAAAACTTCGGATGACTGGTGATGCATCTTCCAAATCTATTTTCAACATTAGGCGAATTTTCCCGGTTTCGTCTTGTGGAGTAGAAAGCAAAGATAGAAGATGGGCTTGGTTCGATTCGAGAATGCGGGCGATGTCAGATAAAGCATAGTCTGTTGATTTTATTTCTAAAATAATAATGCTTCCCGGTGTTTCTGCTCCACTTAATTCAGCAAGATTTTTAGCTACCGCTTCAAGCGTTACTACGCCTAAATAATTCCGTTTGGCATTACATACTGGTAATATTTCAAGTTTTAGGCGTACAAGCAGAGCTAAAGCATCGAGTATAGGTTGGTTGGGTTGGATGAAAGGGGCACTTTCTGAGGTTTCAACCAACGTCTGTAAAGGTGTAAATATATTGTTGAGTGCAAGCAGTTCTTTTTCCGAAATTAGTGCTTTGTAAAGGTTGCCCTCTACCAATGGCAGTTGTTTGAGCTTAAAGTCATCCATTAAAGTTAAAGCATAATCTCCAGTATCAAAACTTTTTAACATGGGGATTTCTTTTGTTATGAAATCTTTTACTAACATTTTTCTGTATATTCTCTAAATCCTACTAATTTTGCACGATACTTTGTACAAAAGTAATCCAAAGAAACAGAATAACAATATACAATGACAAATTTAAGTGTAAACATTAACAAAGTGGCAACGCTCCGTAATGCTCGGGGGGGGAATATGCCCGATGTGTTAAAAGTAGCACAAGATGCTGAATTGTTCGGCGCACAGGGTATTACAGTGCATCCCAGACCAGACGAAAGGCATATTCGTTATAGTGATGTATATGCTTTGAAGCCTTTGATAAAAACGGAATTTAATATAGAAGGTTATCCGTGCGAGAAATTTGTTGATCTGGTGCTTAAGGTTCGTCCTACTCAAGTAACTTTGGTACCTGATGCTCCTGATGCGATTACCTCGAATGCAGGATGGGACGTGAAAACGCATTTTGATTTTTTATCTGATTTGGTGGGACAATTTGCTACTCATGGTATCAGAACTTCTATTTTTGTGGGAACAGATCTGGTAAATATTGAGTTGGCTGCTCAGACTCGTGCTGACCGGATAGAGTTATATACTGAGCCATATGCTTCGCAATATGCTGAAAACAGAGAAAAAGCTATTGCTCCTTTTATTGAAGCTGCCCGGTTCGCAAAGAATTTAGGATTAGGGGTGAATGCTGGTCATGATTTGAATTTGCAAAATTTGGCTTATTTCAGTCAGCAGATACCTTGGTTGGAGGAAGTGTCTATAGGTCATGCCTTGATATGCGATGCCCTTTACTTGGGGTTGAAAGAGACGATTCATCAATATCGGGCATGCTTAGTTCATTGAACAAAAAAGTATAGTGTGTGTTTTTATATCTAATAATGTATAATAAATCATTAAAAGAAAATGAGTATCTTACTTTCAATGCTATCGGCAGCACAGCAAGTGACTGAGCAGATGCCGGATCTTACTTCAGTAACGACAACCGTACCCGCTGAGGCCGAGATAAATATCTTTGACTTGGCTGTAAAAGGCGGATGGATTATGATTGTTTTGCTTTTGCTTTCGCTAATGGCAATTTATGTGTTTGTTCAGCGTCTGATGGTGATTCGTCGGGCTGGTCGTGAGGATGTGAATTTTATGAACCGTATCAAAGATTATATTCATGAGGGGAAGGTAGATGCTGCGTTAAACCTTTGTCGTAGTACTAATACTCCTTCGGCTCGTATGATTGAGAAGGGGATTTCCCGTTTAGGCCGTCCGATGAATGATGTGTTAGTGGCTATTGAGAACGTGGGAAATTTAGAGATTGCCAAGTTGGAGAAAGGTTTTCCATTGATTGCAACAACGGCTTCCGGTGCTCCGATGTTAGGCTTTTTGGGAACAGTAACAGGTATGGTCCGTGCTTTTTTCGACATGGCTAATGCAGGAACGAATGTGGATATCTCTCTCTTATCAGGAGGTATTTATGAAGCTTTGGTAACTACAGTAGGCGGATTGGTCGTTGGTATCATTGCTCTTTTCGGCTACAACTATTTGGTTTCTCAAGTAGATAATGTAGTGAACAAAATGGAAGCTCGGACAATGGAATTTATGGATTTGCTGAACGAACCAGCTAATTAAAGAATAAAATGGCTTTAAAAAGAAGAACCAAAATAAATGCAGAATTCAGTATGGCGTCGATGACGGATGTCATCTTCCTTTTATTGATATTCTTCATGATTACCTCTACAGCCGTCGTTCCTAATGCTATTAAGGTAACATTGCCGCAGGCTAAGCAACAGACTGCTGCAAAACCTTTGACTCGGGTTACCATAGATGCGGCATTGAATTATTATGTGGCTTTTGGTAAACAGAAAGAAGTCCAGGTGTCTTTTGATGAGATTGCTCCTTTCCTTCAGCAATGTTATGAAGCTGAACCGGAGATGTTTGTTGCTCTATATGCCGATGAATCGGTACCTTATAAGGAAATCGTGAAAATTTTAAATATCGCGAACGAAAACAAATATAA
The DNA here is from genome assembly GCA_944326775.1 of uncultured Parabacteroides sp. Lineage (GTDB taxonomy): Bacteria > Bacteroidota > Bacteroidia > Bacteroidales > Tannerellaceae > Parabacteroides. Next base: position 5,531 of record CALVFH010000032.1, on the reverse strand, counting down.
GATGGTCCTCGCTACGAGACCTCAGCGGAATTGAATATGAAGGAGAAGAAAGATGACATAGTGGCATTGGTCGGAACATTGGTGTTTCACCTTGTGCTTTTTCTCATCCTTTGGTTTTCTGTATTGCGTACTGAGATCCCGGAGGATGAGGGGGGTGTCCTTGTTAATTTCGGGAATGTTGATGCTTCGTCAGGTACCTTTGAACCTCGTTATACAGGTCAGGAACCACCACAGGAAACGACAACAATTCCTCCTTCTTCAGAAACTGCAACTCCTTCAGAAGAAGATTTGCTGACTCAGGAATTAGAGGAAAGTATTGCACTTAACGATAAGGAAAAGAAGGAAGAGCAGAAAAAAGAAGAGGAAGAGCAAAAGCGTTTGGAAGAAGAACGCGAAAAGCAAAGGCAGCAGGCTCTCGAAGCTGAGCGAAAGCGCAAAGCCGAGGAACAACGCAAGAAAGTGCAGGCTATCCAGAATAAGGTGGCGGGCGCTTTCGGCATGGGAGGTGCTGAAGGAAACAACCAGGGTAATGCCGGGGAAGGTTTCGGAAATCAGGGCAGTCCTTTCGGCAATTCTGATCATGGGGCTGATGAAGGTGTTGGCGGAATAGGGTCGTTCAATTTGAACGGGCGTTCCTTAGGTTCCGGGAAATTGCCTACCCCCGTTTATACTTCGCAGGTAGAAGGTAAGATTGTGGTGGATATCACGGTCAATCCGAAAGGTGATGTGATTTATGCGGATATTGGGCGGGGAACAACCATTGAGAATGCGTCCATGCGTAATAGTGCTTTAAAGGCAGCTCGACAGGCGAAATTTAACAGCATCAGCGGAACGAACAACCAAAGTGGAACAATTACTTACGTATATAAATTGAAATAGTATGAAAAAGGCATTCGTGTTTTTAGCCGATGGGTTTGAGGAAATGGAAGCTCTCGGTACAGTAGATATCTTGCGTCGTGCAGGGATTGACGCAAAGACGGTTTCAATCACGTCCGATCCGTTAGTTTGTGGAGCCCATCAGGTTCCGGTGAAGGCTGATTATACTTTTGATGAGGCTGATTTTACGGGCGCCGATGCATTGGTTCTTCCAGGGGGAATGCCTGGTGCAAAGAATTTGAATGCATGCGAGCCGTTGAAGGAAGCTCTCCTGCAACAATATCGCGAGAATCGTATCGTGGCTGCTATCTGTGCGGCTCCGTTGGTTCTTGGCGGATTAGGTTTGTTGAAAGGGCGTCGGGCCACATGCTATCCGGGTTTTGAAGATACTTTGATTGGCGCTCATACGACGGGAGAGGCTGTAGAAGTAGATGGTCCGGTCATCACAGGCAAGGGGCCGGGTTTGGTTTTCAATTTCGGACTGGCATTGGTCGCTGCGATTAAAAGCGATGCCGTAGCCGAAGAAGTTGCAGCCGGCATGCTTTTGTAGGCTATTTCAGAGGCTTTAAAAAATGTAGAAAGGCGCGGGTCGGTTTCAACCCGCGTTTTTTGTGTCATCAGGTTTTCGTATCTTTGTGCGCGTAGATAAATTGATTAAGAGTGATGAAAAGAGTATTTTGTCCGAAATGCGACCGTCAAATAGCTTTTGATGAGACGAAATATCCCGATGGGCAGGTTCTGGCTTTTGTGTGTCCTCAGTGCGGGGCGCAATTCAAAATTAAATTGGGAAGAAAGACGGTACGTACGGCATCCGGCGAAGAAAAAGAGGTGAAAGAACCGGATTTTTCCTGTGGTTATATTTCTGTAATAGAGAATGCGTTTGCGTTTAAACAAGAGTTGCCTCTCGTCTTGGGAGATAATGTGATAGGACGACGCAACAAAGATACTGACGGCGTCGATGTCCCGATTCTTACCAGCGATCCGAGCATGGGCCGGAAGCATTGCGTGATTCATGTAAAGCGCGACAAGGACGGACAATTAATCTATATTCTCCGCGATTTCCCCAGCTTGACGGGCACGTTCCTTCGAAATGAATTGCTGGGCGACAAAGAACAAGTCCGCGTAGAAGATGGGGCGGTCATTACCATAGGTGCAACAACATTTATTTTACATACTAAATAGAAAATGAAAAAGTTAATCTTCTTGCTGCTGGCCCTGGTGGTTTGTTCGGCTTATGCAGCACAACAAAAACCACCCAAATGGATGGAAAAACAAAAACGGGCAGTGGTTTCAATCACGACGTACAAAGCTGACAATACGGAGTTACATAAAGGTACGGGGTTCTTCATTACGGAGACTGGCGAGTTGCTTTCGGCTTATTCTATTTTCCGGAATGCCGCACGCGCCGAAGTTCGGGACGTGAAAGGAAACGTATATCCCGTGTCGGCCGTCATCGGGGCAGACGAGCTTTATGACGTGATTCGCTTGCAAGTTGCTGTCCCCAAGAAAGTAGATTGCCTGGAGATGGCCGTCCAGAAGCCTGCGAAGGGAGAGACGGTTTATCTCTTGCCTTTCAGTACCGAAAAAATCGAGCAGTTCGGGCAAGGTGTCGTGGAAGATGTGAGCAAGTTGAAAGACAATTACAGTTATTACCAGCTCTCGATTCCCTTAAACCCCACGTGGGTAAACGCTCCGCTGATGACCTCCGAGGGAAAAGTCTTTGCCTTGGCTCAGGAAGATGCGACGGGCAAGAACGAGCATTCTTTCGGTGTTTCCGCCGCCTACGCTTACAGTCTTTTCTTGAATGCCATGGATGCCCTGAATTCCACCTACGCTTCCATCGATATTAAAAAGGCTTGGCCTTCCGAGGCTGAACAAGCCCAGATTATGCTGATGTTGCTGCAAGGACGCCAGGAAGCACCCGAATTTCTGAAGACGGTGAGCGATTTTATCCAGACGTTTCCCGATTCTCCGGAGGGCTACCTGACGCGTGCTTCGCTTTTCGCTTATTCCCGGAAAGCGTTGGGCAACGAGCAGGAATGTCTGGCCAAGGCGCTGGATGATATGAAAATGTATCAAAGCAAAGAGCCGAAGAAAAGCGACGGCTTGTTTAATGAGGCGAAAATGCTGTATGGGGTGGCGGTGTCGGATACGACGCTGAACGACCCGGTCTGGAATATTCCTCGCGCTCTGGAGGTCTTGCAACAGGCGCTGAACCTTTCCGACGACCCGCTCTACCATCAGTTGCGTGCCGACATTTATCTCTATCAGGGAAAGGCCGCCGATGCTTTTGCGGAATATATGATTGTCAACAACAGTGCGTTGGCTTCCTCTTCTACCTGGTATATGGCGGCGAAGGTACGGGAAACGATGCCGAATATCAATATCGGCGAGATTATCTCGTTGCTGGATAGTGCCGTGGTGGCGAGCGGTACTCCTTTGCGTCCCGAAGCGGCTCCGTATGTCTTGGAGCGTATCGACTGGCGCCTGAAACTGATGCAGTACAAGGAAGCGGTGGCGGACTATGACTTGTATTTCCAGTTGCTTAACGGACAGGTGAACGATAGTTTCTACTATTATCGCGAGCAGGCAAAGTTCCGTTTAAACGACCTGGACGGTGCGTTGGCGGATATTCGCGAAGCTCTCCGCCTGAATCCGCAGAATGCGAATTATCACGCCGAAGAAGCCTCTGTCCTGATTCGGAAGGAACTCTACGACGAGGCGTTGCAGAGTATCGACAAGGCGTTGGAGCTTGCACCCGACTTTGCTTCGTGCTACCGTTTGCGCGGCCTTTGTTTTGTCCGCCAGAATAAGAAGGCAGAGGCTTGCGATGCGTTCCAGAAGGCCCAGGAGCTCGGAGACCCGTTGGCGGCGCGGCTCATCAAGGAGCATTGTTCGGAATAGTTGCAGGAAGGTTTCGACACGTGTCGAAAAGGTGAAAAGTGATTTTCGGGATTTTCGACGGGTGTCGAAAACGCCAAAAATGCTGCAGGACGATTTCGACAGGTGTCGAAAACGCAAAAAATGTTGCAGGACGATTTCGACAGGTGTCGAAAACGCAAAAAATGTTGCGAGACGATTTCGACGGGTGTCGAAAACGCCAAAAATGTTGCAGGACGATTTCGACGGGTGTCGAAAACGCAAAAAATGTTGCAGGACGATTTCGACGGGTGTCGAAAACGCAAAAAATGATTTTTGGAGATTTCGACAGGTGTCGAAAATGCAAAAAATCATTTTTGGACAAAATTGACAAGTGTCGAAAGTCCCCGCACCATTTTTCAAATCGACTTTTGATGGATCAATCTCAGGAATTGCTCCGGTTTGTCGTTCAGGATAAGTTTTTCCGGGAACTCGGCAAGCTGGAGCAATTCGTATATCCAGCAGTAGTTGGCAATGTCGTAGGAGATGTGGGCGTCGCTCCCCAGGATGACCGGCACTTCGTATTGCTTGCAGAGGTGCAAGATTTCCAGGTTGTTCTTGCGGGCCATGACTTTTCCCCGAACGGGGTTCAGCGAGCTGTTGTTGATTTCGAGCAGTGTCCCGTACTCTTTCGCGGCCAGTACGAGGGGTTCGAACTGGAGCAAGGCGGTCCCGTCGCCCGGATGGCTGATGATGTTTACATAGGGATTGCGGATGGCGCCGAGCACGGCGTCGGTATTTTCTTCCACCGTCCCCGGGGTGTAGCAGAGGGAATGGATTCCGGCAATGCGGATGTCGAGCATCTTCAGCATGGCTTCGTCCATGTCGATGGTGCCTTTGTAATCCAGGATGTTGAGTTCGCTTCCCAATAACAGTTTGACTCCTTTTATTTTCCGCGGGACCACGTGGAGGTTGCGGAAATAGATGGGTGCGCAAGTGCCCGGCAGGCTCGGCGCATGTTCCGTGATTCCTAAGATTTGCAAACCTTTCGATGCGGCGGCATCAACCATTTCCTGTATTGTGCTAAAAGCATGTCCGCTGGCAAGGGTATGCGTGTGGACGTCGAGTAAAATATTCATAATAAAGAAACTCTCTTGTAAAAAACCGCTGCAAAGTTAGAGATAAATCTTCAGATTTGGAGTAAAAGCCGGCGTTTCCCCGGGGGAAAGGTTTTAATTTTTGTAGTCTATACAGCGCTTGACCTCCATCAAGTATTTGGCATAAGGTTTTGGATATAAAACGGATAATAAAAGTGAGTGTCGATTAATTATTATCAAAAAATATGAATTACAAAGTTTTGATTTATCTATTATCTACTTTTGATAGCATAAAAACGAAAGAAAAACGTGTCTTTAGATTAATATTTGTAAGATTGTATTTTAGCTAATCAGTTTTATTATCATGAATTCAAGAGTAAAAATCGGGGTTATCGGGTTTGGCCGGATGGGCCATTTCCATGTGAAGGAGATGTTGAAGAACGGCAAGTGGGAGATTCTTTATATTTGCGATAAAGATCCGGCGACGCGTGCAGAGGCGAGCCGTCTGGTGCCTTCGTGCAAAGTGGTAGAAGATGAAGATTGTATTTTTAATGACCCTGAGGTTCAGGTCGTCGGCCTTTATGCCTTGGCCGATTCGCGGCGGGAGCAGATTGAGCGGGCCGTCCGTGCGGGGAAGCATGTGATTTCCGAAAAGCCGATTGCCGATACGATTGCGCGGGAATGGGAGGTGGTCGATGT
>CALVFH010000031.1 GCA_944326775.1 uncultured Parabacteroides sp. | reverse complement strand
CCCCCGATTCTTATCAAAAAAGACCTTCCGGATAAACAAAAGAAGGGCGGGATGGTAACATTTTCCGTTACAAAAGCGGCGTTTTCGGCCTACCTTTGTATAGCAACTTTGAAAAGGAAGTATCTATAATATATAAATGTAGGAATGATGAAAAATACACAGTGGTATCTGCTGGCCGGCTTGTTGCTGGCGGCTTGCTCTTCCCCGCAGGTGGAAGATACGGGCAAAGGGATTGTGGTGAACCTGAAGCCGGGTGATGCTTCGGAGGCGCGGAAAGTGCGGCTCGAAGTGCTGGGTGATAAACTGATTCATGTGTCGGCAACGCCCGAAGATCGGTTTGCCGACCCGAAGAGTCTGGTTGTCGTGCCCCAAACCGCGGCGGTTTCTTATACCATCGACGAATCGGCAGGGGAGGTGGCGGTCGTCACTCCCGCGCTGAAGGCGTCGGTATCGAAAACGACGGGCGAGGTGACCTTCTATGACAAAGACGGGAACGTGATTCTGGAAGAGAACGAAGGGGGCGGAAAAACTTTCAAGCCGATTGTGGTTGAGGGGACGAAAGGATACAGCATCCGCCAGGTCTTCGAGTCGCCCGACGACGAAGCATTCTACGGATTGGGACAGCACCAGGCCGACGAGTTCAACTACAAGGGAAAGAACGAAGAGCTGTTCCAGTATAACACGAAAGTTTCCGTGCCCTTCGTCGTATCAAACAAGAATTACGGGATTTTGCTCGACAGCTATTCGCTTTGCCGCTTCGGGAACCCGAATGATTATGCGCAACTGGGCGCCGTGTTCCGGCTGTATGATAAGGACGGGAAAGAAGGGGCGCTGACCGGGACGTATGTTCCTGCCGAAGGGTCGGGGGCGAGCCCGCTGGTGCGCCGCGAGGATTCGCTGTATTTCGAGCATCTCCGCCGCGAGGACTTGACGAAGGTGGTCAATTTGCCGGAAGGTTTCCCGTTCATGGGGGCGTCGGTGACTTACGAGGGGGAAATCGAACCGTCGGAAACGGCCGATTACCGTTTCATCCTCTATTATGCAGGCTATACGAAGGTGTATGTGGATAACAAACTGGTCGTTCCCGAGCGTTGGCGTACGGCGTGGAATCCGAACAGCTATAAATTCACCGTCCACCTCGAAGCCGGGAAGCGTGTACCTCTCAAAGTGGAGTGGAAGCCCGACGGCGGTGTTTCTTATTCGGGCCTGCGGGTGATGAAGCCTGTCTCCGACGAGGAACAAGGCAAGCAATCGTGGTGGAGCGAGATGACGAAACAGTTGGACTACTATTTCGTGGCCGGCGAGGATATGGACGACGTAATCAGCGGCTACCGCACGCTGACGGGCAAATCGCCGATCATGCCGAAGTGGGCGATGGGCTATTGGCAAAGCCGCGAAAAGTATAATACGCAGGACGAGATGCTCGGGGCATTGAAAGGTTTCCGCGAACGGCAAATCCCGATTGACAACATTGTGCTCGACTGGAGCCACTGGCCACAGGATGCGTGGGGCAGCCACGAGTTTGACAAGGCGCGTTTCCCCGACCCGAAGGCGATGGTCGATTCCATTCATGCGATGCACGGGCGGATGATGGTTTCCGTATGGCCGAAATTCTACACGACGACCGAGCACTTCAAGGAATTCGACCGGAACGGATGGATTTATCCGCTGTCGGTGAAGGATAGCTTGCGCGACTGGATCGGCACGGGCTATACGTATGGTTTCTATGATGCGTATGCGCCGGAGGCTCGCAAATTGTTCTGGAAACAGATGGCGGATCATTATTATCCGTTGGGGATTGATGCGTGGTGGATGGATGCGAGCGAGCCGAATATCCGCGACTGTACGGACATGCAATATCGCAAGGATTTGTGCGGCCCTACGGCGCTCGGCCCTTCCACGGAGTTTTTCAATGCCTATGCGCTGATGAATGCGGAAGCTATCTACGACGGGCAGCGCGGGCTGGATCCTGACAAACGTGTTTTCCTCTTGACGCGCTCGGGTTTTGCCGGTTTGCAACGCTATTCTACGGCGACATGGAGCGGGGACATCGCAACCCGCTGGGAAGATATGAAGGCACAGATCAGTGCGGGACTAAACTTTGCCATGTCGGGCATTCCGTACTGGACCATGGATATCGGCGGCTTCTGTGTCGAGAACCGCTACGTGGCCGGGCAGCAGCAATGGAACAAGACGAAAACCGAGAACGCGGATTATAAGGAATGGCGTGAATTGAACACACGCTGGTATCAGTTCGGTGCGTTTTGTCCGCTGTTCAGGGCGCACGGGCAGTGGCCGTTCCGCGAAGTGTGGGAGATTGCTCCGGAGGGACATCCTGCCTATAATTCGATTGTGTATTACACGAAACTGCGCTATCGCCTGATGCCTTACATTTATTCGATGGCGGGCATGACGTGGTTCGATGATTATACGTTGATGCGCCCGTTGGTCATGGACTTCGGAGCGGAAAATCCGGAGGTAAACAATATCGGCGACCAGTTTATGTTCGGTCCGGCGTTGATGATATGCCCGGTCTATACGTATCAGGCCCGGGAGCGCGAGGTTTATTTGCCCGAGAGCACGGTCTGGTATGATTTCTATACGGGCAAGGTGATGGACGGCGGTTGGCAGAAGGTTGCCGCTCCCTACGAACGGATTCCGCTGTATGTCCGGGCCGGCGCGATTCTCCCGTATGGTCCCGAAATCCAATATTCCGACGAGAAACCGGCCGAGAACATCACGCTCTATGTTTATGAAGGAGCGGACGGTGAGTTTACGCTTTACGAAGACGAAGGCACCAATTATAATTACGAGCAGGGCAAGTACGCCATGATTCCTTTTACCTACGACGAAGCTACCCGCACGCTGACAATCGGAGCGCGTAAAGGCGAGTTCGACGGGATGTTGAAGGAGCGTGATTTCACGATTGTCGCCGTGTCGGAAGGACATCCACAGCCATACAATCCGGAAGCAAACGGGACGAAGATCCATTACGACGGTTCGCTGCAAAGCGTGAAGCTGTAAGCTTTCGGACGAAACAAAAAGTTTTAGGATAAATATGCGTATATTTGTCCTGAAACTTTTTTTGTTGGATTCATCTTTAAATATTTCTATTATGAAGCAAATAATCAAAAACATCGCGGCGTTTTGCGTGATTCTGGTTTTGGGAATCTGTTCGTCGTGTACGCAACCGTCCGAAGGGCGTGAGCGCATGAATTTCGACCGGGACTGGACGTTCCATCTGGGTGAAATAACCGAGGCGGCTTCTCCGGATTTCGATGATAGCTCGTGGCGTCGTCTGAATCTTCCGCACGATTGGGCGATCGAGGGCGATTTCAGCCAGGAGAATCCTTCCGGGACGGGAGGCGGCGCGTTGCCCGGAGGAATCGGCTGGTATCGGAAAACTTTTACCGTAGGACCGGAGGACGAAGGCCGGAAAGTATTTATTGATTTCGACGGGGTCTATATGAACTCCGAAGTGTTTATCAACGGGACGAGTCTTGGCAAGCGGCCTTACGGATATATCTCTTTCCGTTACGACCTGACTCCCTATCTTCGTTATGGAGCGGAAAATGTGCTGGCGGTGCGGGTGGATAATGCCGAGCAGCCCAATTCCCGCTGGTATTCCGGTTGCGGGATTTACCGGCATGTCTGGTTGGTGAAAACAGATCCGGTTCATGTGGCTCATTGGGGAACGTATGCAACCGCTCAGTTGGAAGGAGAAAAAGCTACCCTGAAAATGCAGACGACCATCCAGAATGAAAGCGAGGCTTCCCGGAAGGTGACGCTCCAGACTTGTTTGGTGGATCAGGCCGGGACGGAGGTGGCTAAAGCTGTTTCCGAATTGGAAATCCAGCCGGGAGATACGCTTGTCGGGAAACAGGACCTCGACTTGACGAATCCTACGCTATGGACGCTTGAACATCCTTATCTTTATACCATCCGGACAACGCTCTTGGCCGATGGAAAGAAGCCGGTAGATACCTACGAGACGACCTTTGGTTTCCGCACGTTCCGTTTTGATGCGGCCGAAGGTTTTATCCTCAACGGAAAGCCGACAAAAATCAACGGGGTTTGTTTGCATCACGACCAGGGTTGTCTCGGTGCTGCCGTCAATACGCGGGCTATCGAGCGCCAGCTGGAAATATTGAAGGAAATGGGGTGCAATGGAATCCGTTGCTCACATAATCCTCCGGCGCCGGAATTGCTCGATTTGTGCGACCGGATGGGTTTCATCGTGATGGATGAGGCGTTTGACATGTGGCGGAAGAAGAAAACGGCGCACGATTATGCCCGTTATTTCGATGCCTGGCACGAACGCGACCTGACAGATCTGGTTACTCGCGACCGGAACCATCCTTCTGTTTTTATGTGGAGTATCGGAAATGAAGTGCTGGAACAATGGAGTGATGCGGCTGCCGATACCCTGAGTCTGGCCGAGGCGAACCTGATTCTGAATTTCGGGCATAGTGCTTCGCAGCTGGCGAATGACAAAATGAGTGTAAATTCCTTGCTTTGTGCGAAGTTGGCGGGCATCGTCAAGGAACTTGACCCTACACGTCCCGTTACGGCAGGTTGTAACGAACCGGATCCGAATAATCATCTGTTCCGTTCGGGAGCACTTGATATCATCGGATTCAATTATCACGATGCTTGGTTTAAGGATGTTCCGGCGAATTTCCCGGGCAAGCCTTTCTTGGTTACTGAAAGTGTTTCGGGATTGATGACCCGAGGTTATTATAAGATGCCGAGCGACAAGATGATTATTGCCCCGGATCGTTGGGACCGTCCTTATACGGACTCAACCTTCTCTTGTTCTTCTTATGATAATTGTCATGTGCCTTGGGGAAATTATCATGAGGGTACTTGGAAATTGGTGAAGGAAAATCCGTTTATCAGCGGACAATATATTTGGACGGGTTTCGATTATATCGGTGAGCCTACGCCTTACGGATGGCCGGCCCGGAGCTCGTATTTCGGAATCGTTGATTTGGCCGGTTTTCCGAAAGATATTTATTATATGTATCAGTCGGAATGGACGGATAAGGAGGTGCTGCATCTTTTCCCGCATTGGAACTGGAAGCCGGGTCAGCCGGTGGATATGTGGGTGTACTACAACCATGCGGATGAAGTGGAACTTTTTGTCAACGGCAAGTCTCAAGGAGCTAAGCGGAAAGCGGATGGCGTTTTTCATGTTTCCTGGCGTGTGGCATTTGAACCGGGTACCGTTGAGGTGGTTGCGAAGAAAGACGGGAAAGTGGTTCGTAAGCAACATATTCAGACAGCGGGTGAACCGGCTGAGATTCGCCTTGTCCCGGATCGCACCAAGCTGGATGCCGATGGTACGGACTTGAGTTACGTAACGGTGGAAATTCTCGACAAAGACGGGAACCTCTGCCCTTGGGCGGATAATCTGGTGCAATTCGAAGTGGAAGGTGCCGGTTTTATTGCCGGAGTGGACAACGGTAGTCCTTTCTCGATGGAACGTTTTAAGGATAATAAGCGTAAAGCTTTCTACGGCAAATGTCTCGTGGTGCTTCAGAACAACGGGGAGCAAGGTGCAATTCGTTTAAAAGCGACCAGCGAGGGACTTGAGAACGGGGAAGCAGAAGTAGTCTGTGAACTTTAAAAGTTATGAGCTACGAGCTGTAAGTCATGGCTCGTAGCTCATAGTCAAATAACCTTGAATTTTATCAGGGCTTTTTCTATCCCTTCGTCATCTACCGAATCTGTCATGTAATCGGCTACTTCTTTTAAGGATTCATTGGCGTTTGCCATGGCTACGCCTATGCCGGCTACCTTAATCATGCTGATGTCGTTTCCGCCATCACCGAAAGCCATGGTTTCTTCGATGCCGAAACCAAAATATTGAGCTATTTTGCGGATACCGTTGCCTTTGTCGCTACCGATGGCTGTAATATCCGTAAATGCCGGGTACCAGCGTCCGGAGATGCAACCGGGGATGAGCGGCATAATATTTTTCTCCTCTTCTTCAGTAATAAAGGGAGTGATTTGTGTAATCCGTTCGTGCTGCATCAGTTCCCGTGGGTCTGCCTCCTTAAGCATGGGAGCTTTCAGATAATCGTAAAAAATATGGGATACTTGTTCATCCGGATGATGTACGACCAGGTTCTTTTCACCTACGAAAATGGCGGGGAATCCTTGTTCGTCGGACAGACGAATCAATGTCTCGCAATCGTTATTGGGAATGGGGTTGGTAGAGATTACCTCGTTGCCAACGATGCAACAAGCTCCGTTGGTTGTGATATATCCATCTATCAGATGTTCGATTGTTCCCAAATTGTTAATCAACGGAATAGGACGTCCGGTTGAAATGAATATTTTAATACCTCGCGTTTTTGCTTTTTCCAAGGCATGTATGGTGGATGTCGGGATTTGATGTGTTTTGAAACTCACTAAAGTCCCGTCAATATCAAAAAATAAAGCTTTCATCATGTTTTAACAAAATCCTTGCTCCTTCAGTACCTTCATAAACACTTCCGAGAAATGTTCGCAATTTGCTTTGGTGTAACGAATGTCCGTAAATACTTGTGCCAATGTCTCTTTGTTGTTGTTGCGAACAAATTCTTTATTGACTTCGAGTTCTTCCTTTTCCTTGTAATAGGTATCAATGGAGGCCGGTGTATAGTCCGTGTAATGTTCGTGATGCCGGATTGCTTCTAAAGGCAAGCGCTCAGACTCGGCAGGTAGAGGTTCTGCCGGATAGCCTACGGTAACGGTAACGATAGGGACAACTAATTTCGGCAGGTTGAGTATTTTGATGATTTGGTCCGCATTATAAGTTGTAGTACCCAAATAGCAGATACCTAATCCTTTTTCTTCAGCGGCTTCTACAAAAGCTTCTGCGAAAAGCATGGAATCGATTGTCGCGGCCATAAACGTCTGGAAATTCCAGAACCCGGCTTCGGCTTTCCGGTTTTCTGCCCATTTGACGAACCGGTTGGCATCGGCACAAAATGTCAGCACTACAGGGGCTTCGGTGATCATCGGTTGGTTGAAATGAGCCGGGGCAAGCTTTTTTTTGCCTTCTTCACTTCGGGTTTCCACGACGCTGTAAAGCTGCATATTCCCTGTGTTTGAAGCTTTCATAGCTACATTGAGCAGTTCGTTAATCAATTCGTCCGATATGGGTCGGTCACTATATTTGCGGATGCTTCTCCGCGTTTTCATTGTTGAGATCATTGTCTGTTTGTTAAATTTTTTGCTGAAAAGAAGATATGCAAATATACAAAAAAACTGGATAGGAGAAATTTTAACCAAGGCAATTGCAAGTATAAAGATACTGTTTCGTGATAGCAAAACTATATTTTCTTCCTTACAAATAGTCTATTTCTCCTTTCGAAATAGGATCTTTTTCAGATGAAAAGATTTTCACCCTTTTACTCCTTTGTAGATTAATTCTTTCTCCCTACTTTTGTGTGATATAAAAAATTAAAAAAGAAGATGACACGAGAATCTATATTGTTTACGCCTGGAAAAATAGGGCCGTTAACACTTCGAAACCGGACTATAAGAGCTTCTGCTTTTGAAAGTATGTGTCCGGGCAATGCTCCATCCAAACAACTCTATGATTATCACCGTTCAGTGGCAGCTGGGGGAATCGGAATGACGAATCTGGCTTATGCTGCTGTGACGCGTAGCGGACTTTCTTTCGAGAAACAGCTGTTGATGCGGAAAGAGATTATTCCTGATTTGCGGAAGATTACCGACGCTATTCATGCGGAAGGTGCTGCGGCATCAGTTCAGCTGGGGCATTGTGGTAATATGTCGCATCGGAATATCTGTGGGTGTACACCTATTTCGGCATCGGGAGGTTTCAATATTTATTCACCGACTCGTGTACGAGGAATGAATAAGTCTGAATTGGCACCTATGGCACGCGCTTACGGTGAAGCGGTTCGTTTGGCTCGTGAGGCGGGGATGGATGCTGTGGAGATTCATGCCGGACATGGTTACCTGATTAGCCAATTCCTTTCGCCATATACAAACCATCGTAAGGATGAGTTTGGTGGAAGTCTTGAAAACCGGATGCGGTTTATGAAGATGTGTATGGACGAAGTGATGAAAGCTGCAGGGACAGACATGGCTGTAGTGGTGAAAATGAATATGCGTGACGGCTTTAAAGGTGGAATGGAGATAGACGAATGTCTGGAAGTAGCTCGTGTCCTTCAAGATGAATGCGGAGCTCATGCGCTGGCATTGAGCGGAGGTTTTGTGAGCAAGGCTCCGATGTATGTGATGCGTGGCGCAATGCCTATCCGGACGATGGCGCATTATATGCCTTTCGGTTATTTGCCGTTGGGAGTCCGGATGGTCGGACGGTTTATGATTCCGACGGTTCCGTTTAAAGAAGCTTATTTCTTGGAAGATGCCTTGAAATTCCGGGCAGCTTTGAAATTGCCGTTGATTTATCTCGGAGGATTGGTCTCCCGCGATAAGATTGAAGAAGTCTTGGCTGACGGTTTCGAGTTTGTGGCAATGGCACGTGCGTTGATCAATGAACCGGGTTTTGTAAATCGCATGAAAGAAGACGAGCACGCTCGTTGTGATTGTGGGCATAGTAACTATTGTATTGCCCGGATGTATTCAAAGGATATGGTTTGCCATAAATATATCAAAGATTTGCCCTCCTCAATTGTGAAGGAAATAAAGGAGTTGGAATTCAAATGAAAGAATGGGCATTAATAACGGGCGCAAGTTCAGGCATCGGTTATGCTTATGCCGAAGAAATGGCTTCTCGCGGATATAATTTAGTCATTGTCAGCAATGAAGAAGCGGCCATACAGGAACGGGGAAAGACGTTGGTTGAGAAATATGGAGTGGAGGTGATTCCGCTTTATCGGGATTTGGCTATTCCGGGAGCAGCGCGTGAGCTTTACGAGACCTGTCATGACAAGGACATTGAGATAGAGGTGCTAATCAACAATGCGGGGATGTTCTTTTTTGAAGAAATGGTTGAAACGCGTGAACAAGTGGTTGAGAAAATGCTTTACCTACATGTGGTTACGCCGACCATGCTTTGTCGCCTTTTTGCTAAGGACATGAAGGCACGGCGGAGTGGACATATTTTGAATATGTCGTCGATGTCTGCATGGATTCCATATCCGGGTATTGGAGAATATGCTTCGACCAAAGCTTATCTGAAAGCTTTTTCACGAGCTTTGCGTTCTGAATTGGCTGATTATGGGGTTGGGGTTACGGTTCTTTGTCCAGGTGCGGTAGCCACGAATCTATATAATTTAAGCGATAATTTGAAGTCTTTGGCTATAAAATTGGGCATTATGATGCGTCCGGAAAAACTGGTACGAAAGGGTGTGAATGCGATGTTTAGAAATAAATATTTGTTAATGCCGGGATTGCTGAATAAGATATTCATGCCTGTAGTTATGTTATTTCCACATGATTTTGTTCGCTGGTTAATGAGGAAGACTTCTCTTCTTCCGAAAAAAAATTAAAGAAAAGTTTGCGAGATAAAGAAAGTCATTCTATCTTTGCGGCAAATTCCTAATCCAAGTGTGATGGGAAATTAGAGAGCTAATTTTGAGTAACACATTTTTTAATTATGAAGACATTTCAATTAGACGGAAAGTCAAGAGAAATTGCCGCTCGTTCGGCAGACCAAAAAAGAGCATTGAAGGCAATGCGCAAACAAGAAGAAATCCCTGCAGTACTCTACGGTGGTGAGAAAGTGATTCATTTTACTGTAACGAAGGGTAGTGTTCGAAATTTGGTTTATACCCCGAATATTTATGCGGTTGAATTGAATATCGATGGTAAAAAGACAATGGCTGTCATGAAAGAAATTCAGTTCCAGCCTGTTACGGATGAGATTATTCACATTGATTTCTTGGAAGTATCAGATAAGAAACCTATCGTAATGGAAGTTCCGGTAGTGTTGGACGGTCACGCAGAAGGTGTTAAAGCCGGTGGTAAGCTGATTCTTCAGATGAGAAAGTTGAAAGTGAAAGCTGTTTATAGCGAAATTCCGGAAAGACTGGTAGTCAATGTTGATAACCTGGGATTAGGTAAGACAATTCAGGTAGGTGCATTGCATTTTGAAGGCCTTGAATTGATGAATGCCAAGAACGCTGTTGTATGCGCAGTTCAGTTGACTCGTGCTGCACGCGGTGCTCAGGCTAAGGCTTAAAAGACAAGGATAAGTTTTAGAAATAGATAATTTTTCATAGTTAAGGTTTTGGTTTGGAAGGGTTCGTTCGGGAGAATAGACCCTTCTTTTTTTATGGTATATTTGGAAATAGAAGAATATGAAATATCTGATTACAGGGTTGGGAAATATTGGCCCTGAGTATGCCGGAACAAGACATAACATCGGTTTCCGTGTCGTAAATAAGTTGGTTGAGGACGCTGGGGTTCGTTTTACGGAGGAGCGTTATGGGGCTATAGCCCGTTTTCGGGTGAAGAATTGCGAACTGGTCGTACTCAAACCCAATACATTTATGAATTTAAGTGGGAATGCGGTACGCTATTGGCTACAGAAGGAAAATATTCCAGTCGAGAATCTTTTAGTTGTGGTTGATGATTTGGCGTTGCCTTTTGGTACGCTTCGTCTGAAGCCTCAAGGAAGTGATGCAGGACATAATGGCTTGAAAAATATTGCTCAGATGTTGGGTACGCAAAACTATGCTCGTTTGCGTTTCGGTATTGGAAATGATTTTCCCCGCGGTGGACAGATAGATTATGTGTTGGGACATTTTCCGGAAGAACAGGTGGCTGCTATGCCTCCTATTATCGACAGGGCCATCGAGATAGTCAAGAGTTTTTGTTTGGCTGGCATTCAGCTGACAATGAATCAATATAATAACAAATGAACGAAGTACGCATAGATAAATGGATGTGGGCCGTGCGCATATTTAAAACGCGTACCATAGCGGCTGAAGCATGCAAAAAAGGAAGGGTGATGATTGGTGGCGTAAGTGTCAAACCTTCACGTATGATTAAGGTGGGCGAAGTGCTTCAGGTGAGGAAACCTCCGATTACTTTTTCTTTCAAGGTGCTGGCTTTGACAGAACGTCGGATGGGTGCAAAACTTGTTCCTGAATACATGGAGAATGTGACGACTCCTGATCAATATGAGATTCTTGAGATGAATCGCATCTCCGGTTTTGTTAATCGGGCGAAGGGCTTAGGCCGACCGACCAAGAAAGATCGCCGGGAACTCGAGCAGTTTACAGGTGCTGACTTTTATGAAAGTACTGATGATGATTTTGATTTCGACTTCGATTTTGATGAAGACGATAAATAAAAAATACAAACTAATTTCGTATGAAAAACATTAAGATTTTCCCTAAAGACTGGTTGCAGGTTCATCCTTATACCCAAAGTACGCCAGTTGATTCGTATTATACTCGTATCGCTAACCGGATATACGACATTCTGGAGGCTACGGATTTGATAAACTCGTTTGATAAGGGCGAATCCGAACAGATTGCAATCCGTTTGGCTGCCTATTTCGAGGATGTGATTTCTCAAACGAACATCTGGAGAACTTTTATTACCGATTACAAAGCTCGTTTCGGACATTACCTGCCGTTCTATACAACCGATGATCATTATTATGATGATGAGGTTAATTACGAAGATATTCGTTTGATATTATGGCATTTTACCCAACAATATCATGGATGGAAGAAAGGAACGTTTGTCAATCCGGATAATCCGGCCAATGAGGCAGCTTCCCACTTGATTTACGAACTTTTCTGTGAGCATTGGACTACTGCTCCGGAGAATGAGCGTATGCAGCGTCTGTTTTCAAAGGAAACCCGTTACGATACTCCAGAGAAGTATGATGAGTTGCTGTCATGGTTCCATTATTCGTCATATTTGTTTTGTATGGAAAATGCTGAATTGACAGAAGCTGTTAAGGAACATATGCGTCGCAATCCGCGAGGTCAGCAGGATATCATGACTATTCACGGAGCGTTGGCACATGTCAGCCGTCATTCATTTTTAGCTTATACTTCACCTTATTGGTTATCACGCATTATTCCGGAAGACCATCCGGATTATGAAATATTCCGGAAGCAAGGAGAGCAAGCTCAGGCATTTGTTGATCCGATGTTGGCTGCTCGGAGGGAAGAGTTTCAAAAACAATATGAGAAGTTCAAGGAAGTAGCCGGCGAAGATTTGCTGATTTATATGAAGAGTAAGGAAGATTTCCGGAAATTCATGAAAGAAAACTTGGATATGGACTTGGATGATGATGGTGAAGGTAAAGATGCTATTGATTTTGCGGTTTATGCTACGCCGGAAGAAGGTATTCGTGTTCTGACAGGTGGAGTTCAATATATTAAAGATCCGAAGAATCCGTTCTATGATGAAGAAAAGGCAAAGAAACAGGCACTTGGCTTCTTTATCGTGAAACATTGCAGTACAGGTTTGTTGAAAGAATTGATGTCTCGCGGTATGTTGGCTGATGCACAGACAAAGAGTCTTGACAGTCCAGAACGAGGTAAGTCTATCATTCAGGATAATTGGCAATTCCTTTGCATGTATTTTCTGCGGGAAGATCCCGAAGCAGAACTTCCGAAGATTCCAGAGACGAGCCAATCTCAAGTGGGTGAGAAGGTAGTTGAGGCCGTTGAGAAGGAACAAGTGGCAGAAGATCCGGTGGAAGGATCTTCTGGCGATGCGTTAGAAAATGCCGCTGATGAGGTTGATGTTGCGAAGCAAAATAAAGCTGAGGAATAGAGGAAGTAATAGAGTTAAAAAAGAAAGCAGGATTATGAGGGCATATGTCTTTTCGTAATCCTGCTTTCTTTTTTACAAAAGTTTAAAACATGGTATTGGCGTTTTCTACCAAAACGCCCATGGACCATACGGCACGAAGCTCCAGATTTCGGTCGAAAATAAGGATGTCAGCGTCTTTACCTTTTTGCAATGATCCCTTTCGGTCGTCCACCCCAATCAAGCGGGCCGGAGTTTCTGAAGCCATCCGTATCGCATCACAGAAAGGAACCCCAGCTTTGACCATTGTTTGAACAAGTTTGTCCATTGTTGCCAGACTTCCGGCAAGAGATGAATGGTCGGCCAGTTTGCAAACTCCGTCTTCAATGACGAATTTCGGATCTACTACGGGATTGTCACATGCGGCATAAGCTAATGCATCAGTAACCAAGCAAGTACGCTCTACACCTTTCAACTTGTAAACCAATCGCAAGATGGTAGAAGGAAGATGTCGGCCATCAGCGATAACCTCTACCGTCATGTTATCAATAAGATAGACACTTTCTACTGTTCCTTCGTATTTGTATTCCCTGCGTTTGTGAAAACCTGGCATCGCATTATAGAAGTGAGCTGCATGAGTGAATCCGGCGGCATAGGCCTCTTTGATTTCTTCATATTCCGCTTCTGTATGGGTGATAGCAGCTAACAAGCCTTTTGAGCGGATATAACGGGCAAAAGCATGAGCGCCTTCTACTTCAGGACTGATATCCCACCGTTTGATGCAATGGGTATTTTCTAACAGGTCTTTGTATTCGTCGGGTTCGATAGCTTTGATGGAATCGGCAAAAAGCTCCCCGGCCATTTTCGGGTTCAGATACGGGCCTTCCAAATGCAATCCCAATACGATACTACTCTTCTCTGCCATCATCCCTTCACAGATTTCGGCAGCACGTTTCAGCGTGTTGAATGAACAGGAAGAGAGGGTGGGAAAGATCGTGGTGGCTCCGTGTTTGAGATGGGCTTCTACGGCATCCTGGAAAGCTTCGGGAGTAGCTTCTTTGAAATCGTAACCGCCTCCACCATGTACATGCATGGCTACGAAACCGGGAACGATGTACATTCCCCGGGCATCTACAATTTGGGCTCCGATGACAGCAAGGTCACTATTGGTGATTTCAAGAATCTTGCCATCGCTGATCAGGACAGAGCCGTCTTTCATCCATCCTTGAGGGGTCAGGATGTGACCATTTATGATTTGTGTCAGCATAGTCTTTTTAGAATAATTTGTTAGTACCATCAACCATCTTACCCATGGCCCAGACGGCACGGACATTCAGGTCTTTGTCGAGTATCATTATATCGGCATCCTTGCCTCGTTGAAGTGTTCCTTTTCGGTCTGCAACCCCCATAATGCGGGCTGGAGTTTCGGATGCCATCCGGACGGCATCTTCCAAAGGAATTTCTGCTTTTTGCACCATTGTACGGATCAGGCGGTCCATGGTTGCAATACTTCCGGCCAGGGCTGAGCGGTCAGCCAGTTTGCAAACTCCGTCTTCAATGATGACACGAGGGTCGAAAGCAACGGTGCTGTCGCTTGCGGCACAAGCCAATGCATCCGTAATCAGGCAAGTTTTCTCTACTCCTTTGATTTTGTGGACGAGTCGGAGAATCGTAGGAGGAACATGAATACCGTCGGCCACGACTTCTACGGTCATATCGTCCATCAGATAGATACTTTCTACTGTCCCTTCGTATTTGTATTCCCGGCGTTTATGAAAGCCCGGCATCGCGTTATAAAAGTGTGTGGCATGCGTATAGCCGGCTTCAAAGGCAGTAAAGATATCTTCGAATTCAGCCTGTGTATGTCCTACTGCAGCCAGCACTCCTTTGGAGGTGATATATTTTCCGAATTGCATGGCACCGGGCAATTCCGGAGCGGCATCCCACCGTTTGATGCAATGCGTTTCTTCCAGTAGAGGAATATATTCTTCGGGATCGGGGTTTTTGATGTTCTCAGGCATTTGTCCACCCGCCATTTTCAGGTTGAAATAGTGCCCTTCGAGGTGAAGTCCCAGCACCGGACTGTCTGGCTCGGCCATCAGTTTTTCCGTAGTTGCCGCAGCTGCCCGGATCATCGGGATGGTAGAAGAAGAAAGCGTAGGAAAGATGCTGGTAGTCCCGTGTTGCATATGGGCGGCAACGGCTGTCCGGAAGGCTTCCTCTGATCCTTCCATGAAGTCTCGTCCTCCACCGCCATGAACGTGGATTTCCACACCACCGGGGACGATATACATTCCTTTGGCATCGACCAGCGTCGCGCCTACTACCGCCAAGTCGCAGTTCGTTACTTCCAGAATCTTGTTGTCGCGGATGAGTACCGAACCGTCTTTCAGCCAGCCCTGTGGCGTCAGGATGCGGCCGTTGATTATTTGCGTTAACATATCCAATAGTTTAAGTTTTGCGTCTTGCGCGCTTACAAAATTAAAGAGTTCCTTGTAAAAATAATGCTTTTGTCTGAATTTTTTAGTGGATTCCTTATATATTTGTTGTGCAAAATTTTTTAGAGTCATGAAAAACGCATTTTATCTTTATTGCGTGGCTGCAGGCTTGCTGTGTGCAACTCCGGTATGGGCAGAAACGACATTGAAGCATCTGCAGGTGGAATATCAGACCAATCCATTGGGGATTGATGTGTCTGCTCCGCGCTTTAATTGGCAGATGGAATCAGATCGTTATGGAGCATCCCAGCAGGCGTATCGTGTCCTGGTGGCAGACAGTAAGGAGGCTTTGGAATCGGGAAACTATGTTTTCGACTCCGGAAAGATTATGTCTGACCGGTCTGTAGGTATTGTTTACGAAGGGAAGGCTTTGCAACCGGCCACCCGTTATTATTGGAATGTCTCGGTTTGGGATGAGACGGGTTCGTTGATCCGTTCGAGTGATGAGGCTTGGTTTGAGACTGGTCTGCTCGGTTCCGGGTGGAGCGGGGCAGAATGGATAGGATCAGCCCGGACTTCTTTTTCCAAATACCGTTCTCATTATGTCCTGGACTATGACGTAACCATCGCTCCGGGAAGTGATCGAGCCGTCTTTGTGTTTGGTGCACGGGATAAGCAAAACTATGTGCAGGCGGAATTGAACTTGAATGGCTCCGATAAAGCCCAGTTCGTTCTTCGTCATGCAACAGAAGGAAAGATTACGGAAGATGCCCGGGAAGATATTTCTTCCATTATCCCGGAAGCCCAAAAGCACGAGAAGCATCATGTCCGTCTAGAAGTGACTACCGCCCAGTATGCCTTGAAATATTTCCTCAACGTCTATATCGATGGCCAGTTTATTCAAAACACCTCGCTTTCAGCGGAAGATCTGGAGAAGAAGTTGCGTGGAGATTTCTGGGGAAACCGGGAAGGTATGTTTACGGTTTACCCATATCCGAATGGCGACCTGGTTTATCTTTGCCGCCTCTATTCCATCGGATTCCAGCAACCTCAAGGACAAGAGGCTACCTTCTCGAATATTTGTATTAGCGAAAACAGTTGGAAAACCGAACTTTACCGTTCTTCGAAAGTATATGCCGAGAAAGGTGACGGAACACTTCGTGTTTGGTCTCCTGCCGAAGAAGTGTCGGCTCCGATGTTGCGTAAGTCCGTTCAGATAGATAAGCCGGTGAAGCGGGCTCGTCTGTATGCTACGGCCCGGGGTATTTATGAGTTCTATATCAACGGGCAGCGAGTAGGTCAGGATTATTTCAATCCCGGATGGACAGATTACCGTTTTCGTTTTATGTACAATACCTATGATATTACTTCTTTGTTGCAGCAGGGTGATAATGGGGTTGGCGCTATGCTTGGAACTGGTTGGTGGACGGACTTTAACGGCTTCCTGACTTCCTGGCAAGACCAATACGGAATTCAGCAATCTCTTTTAGGAAAGATTTATATTGAATATGCCGACGGGACAAGTCAGACCGTCGTGACCGATGATTCCTGGACCTGCTATAACCAGGGCCCGATTACATCGAACAGCCTTCAGAACGGCGAAGATTATGATGCCCGCAAGGAAGTGGACGGTTGGACAAATCCTGGTTTCAACGATGCGGGATGGGAGAAGGTGAAAGTTTATGAAGCTCCTTCGGTTGCCGTAAAGATTCAGGCATACGTGGGTAGTCCGGTTCGGAATCATATTACGCTGACGGCCCAATCGATGGTGGAACCGAAACCCGGAGTCTATGTTTATGACATGGGCCAGAACATGGTGGGGGTTCCTCAGCTTGCCTTCAAGGGTGAGGCCGGGCAGGAGATTCTGCTCCGCTACGGGGAAATGAATTATCCGGAAACGATTCCGACAGATCCGGTGGCTCCTTATACCATCGCCATGTATAAAGAGAAAAAGGGACAGGTCTATACCGACAACTATCGGAGTGCGCTTTCGACGGACCGTTATATTTTGAAAGGCGACCCCTCCGGTGAAATCTACCAGCCTCATTTTACGTTTCACGGATATCGTTATATTGAAATACATGGTCTCGACAAGCCATTGCCTTTGGAAGATGTCAAAGGACTGGTATTGGAATCCATCGGCGAGCAGACCAGTCATTACGAATCTTCGAATGAGAATATTAACCGACTTTACCAGAATATCGTCTGGGGGCAGCGGGGAAATTTCCTGACGGTTCCGACCGACTGCCCGCAGCGCGACGAGCGTATGGGTTGGACGGGCGATGCCCAAGTATTTGCCCGTACGGCTACCTATAATATGAATGTCGATCCATTCTATACCCGTTGGCTTTATTCCGTCCGGGATAATCAGGGTGATGATGGCAGTTATGCCAATTATATTCCGGTAGTGGCCGCTCCGCCGCGGGGCGCCGAAACCGGAGGCGGTGCGATGGGTTGGATGGAAGCCGGTATCATTGTGCCTTGGCAGATGTACCAGCAATATGGCGATATCCGGATTCTGGAGCAGCATTATGCTTCCATGGTGGCCTATATGGATTTTCTGGAGCGCCGTGCCGTTGACTATATCCAGCCGTTCGGAGGCTTTGGCGACTGGCTTGCCTTGGAAACCAGCAACTCCATGTTGACCAACACCGCTTATTCTGCCTACGATGCCTTGATTATGGAACAGGTGGCCAAGGTTCTCGGCAAGGATGCCGACAGCCGCCGTTTCCGTACCTATTATGAGCATGTGAAAGAGGCCTTCAATAAAGTTTTTGTTTTGGAAGACGGGCGTACTTATGCTCCTTCTACGGAATCGATATTTGGCAAGAGACAGCAGACTAGTAGCTGGCCAGGTTCGTCGGATGCCCAGGGAGATACGGTAGATACCCAGACTTCCTATGTCTTGCCGTTGCAGTTCGGTCTGTTTAACGAAAAGAACAAACCGCTTGCCGTCAAACATCTGCTGGATGATATCAAAGAACATGGCTATACGCTGACAACGGGTTTCGTGGGTACGCCTTATCTGAATCTGGTGCTTTCCGAGAATGGACACGACGATGTGGCTTACCGGCTTTTCGAGCAAACTGCTTACCCGTCGTGGTTGTATCCGGTCTTGCAGGGAGCAACGACTATCTGGGAGCGCTGGAATTCTTATACGTTGAAGAACGGTTTCGGACCGGTGGATATGAATTCTTTCAACTATTCTTATGGGGCTATCCAGGAGTGGATGATGGCCTATTCGCTCGGTATCCAGCGTGATGAGCAGAAACCGGGCTACAAGCATATCCTTTTGCAGCCGCGTATCGGAGGCTCCTGTTCCTATATCCGAGGGTATTACGATTCGATTTACGGACGTATCAGTAGCGGTTGGGAGAAAACTTCCGGAGGTTATACCTATCAGGCAAGTGTTCCAGCCAATACTACGGCTACATTGACGCTGCCGGCTTCTTCTGCGGCGGCACTGGAATTTGCAGAAGGAAAAGACGGAGCTACTTTTGTCGGTGAACAAAATGGTAAGGTGACTTATGCGTTAAAGGCTGGAAATTACAAGATTCAGGTTTCGAAATAAGTTTTATCTATAAGCCGATAGAATTTATCTATAGAATGTCTCTTGTTTTCTCCGCAAAAGTTTCGCATCTTTGTAGTGCGATTATAAACAACCAATAAAAAAGAAGAATCATGAAAAAGAAATGGATTTGTACAATTTGTGGTTACGTTCATGAAGGGGACGAGGCTCCCGATTTTTGCCCGCAGTGCAAAGCTCCGAAGAGCAAGTTCAAAGAATTAGTAGAAACAACAGGCGCTCTGACATTCGTTGACGAGCATGTTTTAGGCGTAGCGAAAGGTTGCGACGAAGAAATGATCAAAGACCTGAACAATCACTTCAATGGGGAATGTTCGGAAGTCGGGATGTATCTGGCGATGAGCCGTCAGGCTGACCGCGAAGGCTACCCCGAAGTAGCTGAAGCTTTCAAACGCTATGCTTGGGAAGAAGCTGAACATGCTGCCAAGTTCGCTGAATTGCTGGGCGACGTAGTTTGGGATACGAAGACAAATCTTGAAAAACGTATGCAGGCTGAAGCCGGTGCTTGCGAAGACAAGAAACGTATTGCTACTCGTGCTAAACAGTTGAATCTGGATGCTATCCACGATACTGTTCATGAAATGGCTAAAGACGAAGCTCGTCACGGTAAAGGTTTCGAAGGCCTTTATAACCGCTATTTCAAGAAATAAGATATTCGCTCAGATAGCTAAGTTGGAAAAGAGTATGTCGAAAGGCATACTCTTTTTTTTGTGACTATTGGTTTTTATATTCCGATGAAATATGACAATTTTGTTGCCAGTACTTTCTAAGGAGTACTCGAGTACTATGCCGTAAGTACTGGAGTACTCTCACGGAAGTACTGGAGTACTCCTAGAGAAGTACTGGAGTAATTTCGGCATGGTACTGGCGGGTTGTGTCTTTTCCTGATTTCTTTTGCCTTCATGGAGCAGTCCGATGAAACGGATTATATCTATACTTGTACTCGTTTGTTTGGATTGTTGAGGTTATGTTACAAAATAAACTAGAGATAGTCTCCTTTTATAGGATGGGTTGTGTCGTAATAAGTGCGATGCAGCCTTTTTTATATAGAATATGTGACTAAAGGAGGTAGTAGAGTAAGAAATAGAAGGATAGGCTGAATAACATTGTTACAAGTCAGGAATTTTTATAGTTGAGATATAAAAGTTTGGTATCTTTGTAAAGTGTTTATATTATTTATAGGGTATGGATGAGAAACAGAAATTTGATATAGGAACGATAGAACGAGTAAATTTAATAAAGGTTCGTATGGAGCAAGGTGATTCAATTGATGCAATTATCAAGGAAATGAAAATTTCCGAAGATGAATTTTTTCAATATTATGAACTTGTCTTATCTGAAGAATATAATAGACGAATAGTCCAGTTTGAAGCAGAAAAGCAAAAAGACTTTTTTCAAATAATGGAACAAAAAGAAAAGGAGCAAATAATAGAGAAAAAGGAAAGAGAGCAAAGACTGGAAATAGAGAGGAAGCAGAAAATTAATCCGATATCCGTATTGACAAAAGAAGATTTGCAGGGTGCACAGGTGTTAGCTGTAGATTATAGCATAAATCTGTCAGAAGTAAAGAGCTACTATTTGGGTTCTTTATATGCTATCTGCAAAAGATATTGGTTTACTTTCAATCCTGTAATGTCCGAAGAAACTATTTGTCAAAAGGTTAAAGAAAAGATGAAGGGAAAAGGGTTTCACAATGTACGAAATATAAGATTATTGGATTCTTTTCTCGCATTCATGGAGTATCAGGAAGAATTACAAAAGAAAAAGAAGCGGGATTTGGTCTATTTTGAAATGGATGATCAACTTCTCTCGATTGCAAAGCAAAGAATCGGATTGTGATTAAGTCTATTGTCGAGAGGTATGGGGAATAATTGAGTGAGAAAATTAAAATGTGATATGGGAATTTTAATATGAGAACAATAAAAGGAGAAGAACAAATTAATTATGAAAAAGATAATTTGTTAAGTCGGATAAAAAAGATGTTTAAAGAATGTCATTTTGAACGTTCTGGAAATTCGATAAAGATATCTGATTATATTGCGATGAAACTTGAAGACAGACAACTTAGCATTCGGATACTTACTGCTGTTAATCAAGGTGAAATGATAAATCCGGTTGGAGAAAATATGCAGACTGATAAATGTGCTTTTGAAGGATGGGCTATTTGTTTCAAGGCTTGGCTGGGTGAGGATATTGAAAAAGTGAAGCTTGATTGGACTCCGATTTCGACAGCAACTGCTTCAGACGGACACCGTTATCATTATAACCGTTTTTTATATCGTGTCAAGAAATTCAAACAATGGTATGATTGGTTTGATTATAACCCGGAAAGACAAGAAGAATTGGATCGTTTTTCTGATTTGATGAAGGGAGCGAAGGTCAATTCTTCCAGCAAGAATGCCGATGAGAAACAAGAGAATGAAGGAATTGTTGAATATCGTCTTGTCAATGATGAGGAAAATTTGAAGGAACTGAAAAAGGTTTTGTCTTTGGATCTTGTAGGGCATCATCTACCTGTGGGGATCTCCTCGTTCCCTGGCAAACAAAGTGCTATCGATATTTGGGGACTTACGAGTGATAACGTGCTTAAAGTAGTGGAATTAAAATATAATAGGAATAAAAAAGGTGACCTTTATAATATTAAAGTCGGAATTATTTCTGAACTTATTTGTTATTGTAACATTATGAATGATATTCGTAATGGGGATATAGGTAAGCCTGATAATCCACGAATCGAAAAAGAAAAAGAATTGTATTCTAAAAAGTGGAAGGCTGTAGAAGGGGTAATGTTGGCAACAGGTTATCATCCGTTACTTTATAAAACAAAGGAGTTGCTTTATTTATTAAACTCTAACAAGAAGGGTATAAAATTCTCGATGATGCAGTATGAGTGGTCTATGCCTGATAAAAAATTAAAGTCTATCAATTTTTTTAATCCGGAATGCAAATAACTGTTCATCGTGGCCTGAATCAAATAGGGGGATGCATTACAGAAATAGCTACATCCAGTTCCCGTGTTTTTATAGATATGGGGGAGAATTTGCTCGGATCGCAGGAACAACTGACAGAAGAGCAAAAACAGGCTTTGCTTGAGAATTTATTTAACGCCAACAAGCGTACTCATGAAGCAGTGCTTTATACGCATGGCCATTCTGACCATGTAGGTATGATGAGCTATGTGCCAGACTCTGTTTGTCAATATATGAGTCAGGGCACAAAGGATTTGCTTCTCATGAAAGAAGAAGTTATTAGAAAAGGACTTGATTTAGAAAAGGCAAGCTTTCAGAATTGTGATGGAGACAACTCTTTTAAATATAAGGAGTGGTGTAAAAAGATGGAATCGAACCAATTGTTTGTGGATCGCCTTAATGCGTGTAAGACATGGAAGCGGCTTTATGCTGCACCGCAATTCTTACACATAGGAGATATAATTGTAACGCCTCTTTTTGTTTCCCATTCTG
This sequence comes from uncultured Parabacteroides sp., assembly GCA_944326775.1. Taxonomy (GTDB): domain Bacteria; phylum Bacteroidota; class Bacteroidia; order Bacteroidales; family Tannerellaceae; genus Parabacteroides. Next base: position 2,798 of record CALVFH010000031.1, on the reverse strand, counting down.
TTTTTGATGCTTATATGTTTCTTATAGAAGCTGCGGGAAAACGTATTTTATACACAGGTGACTATAGGAATCATGGTTATTTTGGCAAAAGTCTTATTCCTGTTTTGGATAAGTATGCAGGTCAAGTGGATATCCTTATCACGGAAGGAACCATGTTGAGCAGGGACGGCAAGGTGAAATCGGAATATGTTGTTTTCCAGCAGATGAAAACTGCGATGAAAAAGTTTAAATATGTTTGGATCCTAACTTCTGCGACAAATGTAGAACGTTTGGCTGCTATCTGTAATGCAGTAAAAAGTACAAAGCAGCTGCTCGTTGTTTGTTCTGAATTGATGTACATGACACTGCAATATTTCAGGAGTGTTCAGGACAAACGGATAAGCAAATTCTTTGATATTAATCCTTATATGCTTTCACCGACTAAGCCGAGTGCAAAGTTGATAAAATATATGACGGATAGAGGTTTTGTCATGTTGGTGGGAGCAGGACATTATGAAAGGATAAAGGATATCATGCAATCTTTTAATCCGGAAGAGACCTTATTGATTTATTCAGCATGGGATGGGTATTACAAATTATCCAAGCAGATTGAACAGAATTCCGGTTATAGTCAGGTGCGTAGTTTATTTACAAATATTGTGGATATACACACCAGTGGACATGCTGATAGGCATACTATTGAAAATGTTATTAAAAAAGTTTGTCCTCGCGAAGCCATTATTGGCATACATAAAGAAGCAAACTCAACACTCTGTTCTCTTAATTTACCAGAAGAATTGAAGAATAAGATTATACCGGATAAGTTACAGTTGGATTATATTTCCGTGAAGTAGTGATTTCTCATGTTCAACGAACCCCGGAAGACTGGTGGCGGCATTATGAGAACGCCGTCGCTAATCTGGATGGAAAACAGGGTTATCTAAAATTACTTTTAAGAAGCCTATTTCTGTACTCCGACGGATACATTCCTAATCGTTTCTTTACGTAGCGGCTAAGGTAAGAGACCGACGAAAAGTGCATACGGTCGGCAATATCGGTCAGGGTCAAATCCTTTTGGCAGAGCAGGCGGCAGATTTCCTGCAGGGTGAAGCGGTCTATCCAGTAGGTGGCGGGCAGCCCGCTTGCTTTTCGGCATATCTCGGTGAGATAATGGGGCGTGATGCAGAGCAGCGAGGCATAGTGTTGCAGGTCGCGGTGCTGTTTGTATTCGCCTTCGTAGAGCAGTCCGATGAAACGGCGCAACAAGGTGGAGAGGCGTTCGGAAAGCTGGGTGAATGCCTTGCCACGTGCGTGGATGTCGTAAAGGTTGAGGATATGCACCAACAGCAGATGCCCCATCATCTCCTCACGGAAAAGGTGTGCTGTTTCCATCAGTCGTGCCCGGATGCGCATCAGGTCTTCCAGGCAAATTATAAAATCGTGCGGGGAGAGCTTCATCACCGGGTTTTGCATCAACAGCAGTTGGCCGATGATGCCGTAATTGCTGCGTATGCCCAAGGTGTTGACAAAGACGGACGACAGTCCCATCATCTGTGCATCGAAATCGTCCGATTGCGTCAGGCCTGAGAGAAACAGCAGGTTAGGCAGAATCACATAATCTCCTGCCACGACATTGTAATGCACTCCCTGATAGCTGAAACTCATACTTCCTGCCGTGCAGAGGATGTGGATGACATAGTCGGGCATCGCCGCAACGTCATAATCTTGAATCGAATCAATAAAGAACAGTTTCCGGGCCAATGTATCTTCCATATGGGTGTGATTGTTTTCGGCAAAAATAACGAAATACCACGAATTGTGCATACGTTGCTCCGAATTTCATAACAAGCAGTTCGGATTGTATCGGTAACTTTGCGACAAATAGATAAAACTTTCTTTATATGAATAACGTAAGATTGAACAACGGGGTAATGATGCCGGCCATCGGTTTTGGCGTGTATCAGATTCCCGAGAATGAGACAGAACGGATAGTCACGGATGCATTGGAAGTGGGCTATCGTATGTTTGATACAGCAGCTTCTTATTTCAACGAGGAGCAAGTGGGAAACGCTCTTCGTCACAGCGGGCTGAAACGGGAAGATGTTTTCGTTACTACCAAACTGTGGGTACAGGATTATGAGTACGATGATGCCCTGCGTGCCTTCGACCTCTCGATGAAGAAACTCGGGCTGGACTACCTTGACCTTTATTTGTTGCACAAGCCATACGGCAACTATTATGCAGCCTGGCGTGCGGCGGAACGTCTGTATAAAGAAGGACGTATCCGCGCCATTGGTGTGACCAGTTTCAGCAGCGAGCGGCTGCAAGACCTTTTCTTGCACAACGAGGTGAAGCCTGCCGTGAACCAGCTTGAGACGCATCCCTTTTTCCAGCAACAGGCAGCCAACACATTCTTGAAGCAGGAAGGCATCCAGCACGAAGCCTGGGCGCCGTTTGCCGAAGGGCAGAACGATATTTTCAACCATCCTGTGCTGAAGTCCATTGCCGAACGTCATGGCAAGACCGTAGGCAATGTCGTCCTCCGTTGGCTGAACCAGCGGGATATAGTGGTTATTCCCAAGACGGTGCGTAAAGAGCGGATGATAGAAAACCTTGCCATCTTCGATTTTACCCTGACCGATGAAGAAATGGATGCCATAGCCCGTCTTGATACAGGACGCAGCCCCATCTACGATGATATGGATTTGGCAACAACGAAATGGATTGGGCTGCACAAGATTCACGAATGATTCTTGCTTTTCCAAGCTGGCACACACTTTCTACGCAGTCGACAGCACTTCCAAAAGATTTTTAGCGCT
>CALVFH010000030.1 GCA_944326775.1 uncultured Parabacteroides sp. | reverse complement strand
GAGGTTCGTCCCTTTTGCCGTATATGTTTTCATATCTATCTTGCCTTTCCCGAAATATTATCTACACTTGCCAGTACCATGCAGAACACACTCCAGTACTACTGCGGAAATATTCCAATACTCTTGTATAAGTACTCGAATACTCCTTAGAGAGGATTGGAGTAATCTCGTAGAGGTACTGGCGCTTTGTCTTTTCCTTTCAACAAAGAAAAAGTTTTTAAGAAAGAATAGTTATTCTTCCCAATATTTACTTACATTTGTAGCTACACTGAATAATAAGGAGGTCAAGACCATGGATAATACAAAAGACACGACAACTGTTGTTTCGGGAGGTGAAACATCTCCGGCCCTTTCCGCCGAAGAAAAAATGATACAAGATGGCTTTAATGACTTGCTTAATGCTTATCTGAAGTCAAACCATCGCAGAAAGGTTGAGCGCATTACGAAAGCTTTCAACTTTGCCAATCAGGCACATGCCGGGGTGAAAAGACGTTCCGGAGAACCTTATATCATGCATCCGATTGCTGTTGCAAAGATTGTCTGCAGCGAGATGGGGTTGGGTTCGACCTCTATTTGTTCGGCGCTTTTGCATGACGTGGTCGAAGATACGGAATATACGGTCGAAGACATCCGTGATATGTTTGGGGATAAGATTGCCCAGATTGTAGATGGTCTGACGAAGATTTCCGGGGGTATTTTCGGTGAGCAGGCCTCGGCTCAGGCAGAAAATTTCCGGAAGTTGCTGCTGACGATGAGCGATGATATCCGGGTTATCCTGATTAAGATTGCCGACCGTCTGCATAACATGCGCACGTTGGGCTCGATGCTTCCTGCCAAGCAATTCAAGATTGCGGGCGAGACGCTTTACCTGTATGCTCCGTTGGCCCATCGTTTGGGGTTGTTCTCCATCAAAACGGAACTGGAAGACCTGAGTTTTAAATATGAGCATCCGCGGGAATACGAGGAAATCAGCAAGAAACTGGAGGCTACGGCCGAGAGCCGTAACCGGTTGTTCGAGCATTTTGCGGCGCCGGTGCATGAGAAGCTGAAAGCCATGGGGCTTCATTATGAGATGCGTGCCCGTGTGAAGTCGGTCTATTCCATTTGGAACAAGATGGAAACGAAGAAGGTGCCGTTCGAGGATATTTATGATATCTATGCGGTACGTATCATCTTTGATCCGTTGCCCGGTGTGGATGAGAAAAACCAGTGTTGGGATATTTATTCGGCCATTACGGATATCTATCGCATCCGTCCCGACCGTATCCGTGATTGGGTGAGCCGTCCGAAGGCAAACGGTTATCAGGCTTTGCATCTGACGGTGATGGGGCCGGACGGGCAATGGGTGGAAATCCAGATCCGCAGCCGCCGCATGGATGATATTGCCGAGAAAGGTTTCGCCGCTCATTGGAAATATAAGGAAAAGAATGTAGAGGAAGATACGGAACTCGACAAATGGCTGCAGACCATTACGGAAATTCTGGAAAGTCCGGATCCGAATGCGCTTGATTTCCTGGATACGATCAAGCTGAATTTGTTTTCCTCCGAAATCTTTGTCTTTACCCCGAAGGGAGATATCAAAACCTTGCCGCAGGGAGCTACGGCATTGGATTTTGCTTATGCTTTACACTCGGATATCGGCAACAAGTGTATCGGGGCGAAAGTGAACCACCGTCTTGTCCCGCTCAGTCATAAGTTGGCCAGTGGAGATCAGGTGGAAGTCCTGACTTCCCGTTCTCAGTTGCCTCAGCCGGAGTGGTTGAATTTTGTTACGACGGCTCGGGCAAAATCGAAAATCACGGCCGTATTGAGACGTGTCCGTAAAGATACCGCAAAGGAAGGGGAGGCTAAAGTCCTGGAGGCTTTGGCCAATGTGAACCTGGAAGCAAGCCAGTCGAATCTGGATACCTTGACGATGTATTTCGGTTTCTCCCGGCGGGAGGATTTCTATTGTGCCGTCGCCAAAGGGGAAGTCATTCTGTCTGACAATGTTCGGAAAATCATTAAAGGCAAGACGGATAACCGCCTTTTCAAATATGTGAAACAGGCTTTGCGGATGGCGACAAAATCGTCGGAGGCCGGAGAAAAGACGGCTAATGAGGAGCCGAAGGAAAAGCCGCAGTATGATAAGAAGAAACCGTATGTCCTGAAAGAGGAGGGGTTATCGCGCAATTATATCATTGCAGATTGTTGTAAGCCTATTCCGGGTGACGATTCGTTAGGCTTTATCAATGACGACGGGAATGTGGTTGTCCATAAACGTTCCTGTCCGATTGCAATGCGTCTGAAGAGCAGTTTCGGCGAACGAATCTTGAATACCGTCTGGAGCAATTACACGAATGCGTCGTTTGAAGCGACCTTGGAGGTGAAAGGAATTGATGCCTTGGGAGTATTGAACCGGATGACAAAAGTGATTGCGGAAGAATTCAATGTTGCAATTACGCGTCTGTTGATTGAGGCGAAAGACGGTGTGTTTGAGGGAAAGATCAAACTGAAAGTCCATGATGTCGAGGATATTCAGAAACTTTGCGTCAGTCTTTCCAAAATTGAGAATATCAAATCGGTTACGAGAATTTCCGATTAGAAGCTATAAAACAGGGGGCATCCGCGTTGGTGCTCCCTGTTTTTATGAAATATCTTGCTTATGTTTAGAAGCGGTCTTTAGAATGGCAGGTCGTCCACCGGGTCTGAAGTGTTGAAGTTCGGGGTAGCGGGAGCTGCCGCAACAGCAGGTCCTCCCGGCATAAGGTCTTCCGGAGTAGGCATATTCGGCATAGGTTGGGTTTCTCCTACACGTTCTACTTTCCAGGCATTGATATTGGTAAACCATCGGCCTTGGTATTCACGGCTGTCAATATCGAATGATACGGTCAGTTCTTCTCCTTCTTGAATGTGAGCTTGGGCAATCCGGTCTTCTCCAAAAATTTGGAAGCAGACTTTCTTGGGGTATTGGTCGTGTGTTTCCAATACGTACTCTTGTTTTTTCCAGTTGTTTCCGGCTTTGCTTACTCCGCCTTGTTCAGGCAATACGGCGATAATTTTTCCTGTTATTTCCATTATGATGTAAATTTATGAGGTGGCGAAGTTACGACTTTCCGCCCAAGAATCATGGACTTTCAGTCGTTTTTTCTTCGCCATCGCGGGTTAATTAAGGTAATTCTTTTATTTTTATGTTTTTGAACCAGACTTCATCGCCGTGGTCCTGTAGCAGGATGTGGCCTTCCCGGGAATTTCCGAAATTAGGCCAGTTCCGGTATTTGCTGTAGTTGACAAGTGCCTGCCACATTTGGTTGTTTCGGTCGTATTCCAGTATTTTCACCCCATTCAACCAGTGTTCTACGTGGTTGTTTTTCACGATAACCATGGCGGTGTTGAATTCTCCCTTGCGGTAGGGTTTGGTTTCGGGAGCCGGGATAAGGTCGTAGAGCGAAGCCAGTTTCCGATTTCCCATCACGCCCAATTTGGCATCGGGATGTCGTTCGTCATCGAGAATCTGGTATTCACAGCCGATGGCAGAACCTTCTCCCTTGTTCAGGTCGGTATTCACGAAATATTTGATGCCGCTATTGGCTCCTTCCGTGATTTTGAAATCGACTTTCAGGATGAAGTTCCGGTATTTGCGGGTGGTGACGATGTCGCCTCCATTGGTCGATTCGCCGCCGTTGCCCTTTTCTACTTTTAAAAGGCCGTCTTCTATTTTCCAGCCCTTTTCAGGGAAATGGTCTAATTTGGCTCCTCGCCATCCGTTGGTGGTGTGGCCGTCCCATAAAAGGTTCCATCCTTCTGAAGCTTCTTGGGCTGTCAGGGTGTTTTGGGCGTCGGCTGTTTCCGTAAGGCAAATCCCTGCCATCAGGAGGGCTCCCATTAAAAAGAATTTTTTCATGTCGTATGTTTTTTAGTCTGAAAATATTTGTCTGAAATGCGGCACCGATGCGGCATCCTCGTTTTGGGGAGGTGGCATCGGTGCGGTGTTTTTAGAGTTTGTAGAACTCTTCCCAACCCTTACGTGGCGGCATACCGCTCAACAGGGCATTGGCAAATTCATTGTTGGTGAACCGTTTCATCCGGGTGTCGAAGAAAAGCTGTGTGTTCAGACGCTGGGCAATAACGCCGAGGCAGAACATCTGGCTCATCGGACCGAAGATTTCGAAAGGTGAACGGGTCTTTTCTTCGCCGCAGCAGGCACGGATGAAGTTTTCGAAATGGTTCGACGGACTCTTGGGTACTTCCGGCAGGTATTTTCCCATCTCCTTGGCTTTCTCTTCAGGGATGATGGAAAGTGTGCTGCCATGTGAAGCTCCTTTGAAGGTCAGCTCCTTGCTGTAGATGATTTTACCCGGGTTCAGCTTGGTGTCTTCAATATCTCCCTGGTTGGTGGTGGGGATGTTCGGATCCAATCCGGCCACGCCATAGCCTGCGGGCAGCGGGGGCAGGTTATCCAGTCCGTCGTACCAGGTAACATCGACCGGCGGCATATTCCGTCGTGAGGCGAAACGGAAGAGAATGGTAGAAGAGTAGGGGAAGAAAAAGTCGTTGTGCCCTTCTGCACGCAACATGCTGATTTCGTAGGGCAGACCTAATTCCAGAAATTCATGTACCGTATCCAACAGGTGTGCGCCCCAATCGCCCAATGCGCCCATACCGAAATCGTACCAGCAGCGCCAATCACCTAAATGATACTTGATATTATAGTCGTGATAGGCACATTGCATCAGCCAGGTCATCCAGTCCATGGTTTCCGGAGTCGGCTGGGCTTCGGGATATTTATAGATGTTGGCATCCCACTTGTGCCAGCGGCGCGAATTATTCATGTGAGCCGTTACGGCTGTAACATCCTTGATGATTCCGGCATCCATCCAGGCCTTGAACTGGAAATAGTTCGCCTCGGAGTGCCCTTGGTTGCCGACCTGAGTGACTACTTCCGGATGGCGGCGGGCCATATCCATCATCAGTTCAGCTTCCATGAACGTGCGGCACATGGGTTTTTCTACATAAACATGGATTCCCTTCGACATGGCAAGCATGGCGATGGCAAAATGCGAGTGGTCGGGAGTTGCGATCGTGACCGCTTCAATCTGGTTGCCCATTTCGTCGAACATCTTCCGGAAATCTTGGTAGCGTTTGGCATTCGGGTACATACCCATGACTTTCTGGGTGTGCGGTGCCCCCATATCCACATCGCATAAAGCCACTACATTGAGGCGGCCGGTCTTGGCAAAATCTCCGATAATCTGTTCCCCACGGTTTCCGATACCGATGTGAGCAACATTCACTTTCCGATTTGCTCCAACTACTTCGCTATAACTTTTTGCATTCAATAAGCTTGAAGTGCTGCCCATGGCAACTCCGGCAGAAGTCAGCGCCATGGTTCTTAAAAAATTTCTTCGTGTTGTCATAGAATTAGACTGTATTTTGATGAAAATTTTATATTCACACACAAATTCGGCCTAAAGGTAGAGAATTTCTGCAAAATTTTTGGTGTCGTTGCATAAATTCTTTACCTTTATCCGCGAATTTATAAAAAACTTCAACTATGAGAAAAGAAATAACTTTCCTAAGCGTAAGTGCCGCTTTGCTGCTGTCCTTGCAGGTGAAGGCACAAGTCAATAATCCGAAAGAATGGGAATCCTTTGTTGAGGGTGCGGATACTGTTATGGTCTGCGACACGTTTCGTATGCAGTCTTTTTCCAGTTTGCCGGGAGATAACTGGAATTATGAAGTAAGTTATGGTGAGCCGCGTCTGAAGGATGCCAGTCAGATTCAGAATGCTTCCAGTCAGTATGCCCTGCAGCTTTATCCGGGTGAAAAGGTAACCTTCGATTCGTTTTCCGATATTTATTCTGCCTATTCGAAAGTGCTTATTTCCTGTCCTTTTGCCATGCGGAATATCAATCGTGACGAGCCGTTTTTGGTTACAGCGAATAGTGTGAACGGGAATGACCGAGTAGATAAAGCGATTACCGTGATTCCCGAAGATGGATTCGACTCCTATTTCAATGAGAAAATCGTGAACAAGGGAGAAGGCTCCGATAAGGATGAATACAGTTGTTTCTTGCTTGGCTATGATTGTACCGACCTTTCCATCCGGATCGATGGAACGAAGCGGGGAGATGATTCTTATTATTTATTGGATTGCGTCCTTGCCTATGGGAATATTCAGAAGTATTCGTTGTTTTCGGGCACCGGGCTGTGGAGCGATGAGGCGCGATGGAGCCATCTTCCGGCACTCCGCCACCGCCATGCCTTGGTACAGGGGCGGGTGACAGTCGATGAACCCATACATTGCGATACGATTCATTTATCCGATGGTGACATTCAGCTTTTGCCTGAGGCGGCTCTGAGTACGAAAGTATTTACGTTCTATCAGACCTTCGCGGAAAAAGGTGAGTGGTATTTCGTTTCTTTTCCTTTTGATGTATATGCCGGGCAAGTTGATCCGGATTTCCAGCAAGGCGATGAAGATACGACGGGTAGCGGCAATTATTTTTATGTAAAGACCTATGATGGCGAAAGTCGTGCCGAAGGATCGGCAGAAAATTGGAAAACACTTCGAATTCTTTCGCCCGGGGAACTCTTGTTTGAAAAAGGAAAAGGTTATCTGCTGGCGTTGGATGCTAAAGCGACGAAACAAACGATCTGTTTTACATCCCGGGATCCTCAGCATTTTGCGTCGTCGGTTTCGCTTTCCGTTGAGGGAAGCTCACTTCAAGGGGCAACCGCGGAAAACAGCGGTTGGGTGCTTTGCGGGAATCCTTATCCGGGTAATTTGAATCTTGCCGATCTTGAGGTCGAAGGCTCAGACGGTTATGTTTATGTATATGAAAACGGGCAATATCAGGCTTATCCTATCGGAAGTAATACGGAATTACCTGTAGGAAGTGCGTTCTTCCTCAAGGTCGAAGGCGATACACAGTTGTCGGTGAGTCTGTCCGGGACGGCTGTTGCCAAGAGGATTGCTCCGACATCTATGCTGCGTACTGCTTTTTCCGAGCCGGGCGAAATGCCTACTTCCGTGGAAAAAGTTGTTTCCTCCGGTTATCGTCTTTCCGGCAATTGTCTTCATTTTCCGTCATCCGATGATGCTCGTACACTTTCTGTTTTCGATTTTTCCGGAAGACCCTGTTTGCGCATGGCACTTCCTTCCTGTGCCAGTTCCGTTAATTTGCCTGTGCCCTCCGGGCTATATATTATAAATGTAGTAGAAAATGGTACGCAAGAAGTCTGGCGGGCAAAATGGAATCAGCGATGAGAAAAAACTCCCGATTACGGCCTGGGCGTTAGACGACCGGCCAAGGGAAAAACTCTTGGCACGCGGTGCTTCGGTGTTGAGCAATGCCGAGTTGTTGGCTATATTGCTCGGTTCAGGCAATGCCGAAGAATCGGCGGTGGAATTGGCCCAGCATATCTTGAATACAACCGGAAACAACCTCAATGCCTTGGGAAAATTAGGTGTGCGAGAGTTGGTTTCCGGTTTTAAGGGAATCGGTCCGGCAAAGGCCGTTACGATTATTGCTGCAGTTGAGCTGGGCAAACGTCGGGCGGCCGAAGAGCCGCTCCCGCGCAGTCAGATTCGATCGAGTCTGGATGCTTTCCATCTTATGCATTCGTTGTTGGCCGATTTGCCGCATGAGGAATTCTGGGTGCTTTATCTGAGCCGTTCACAACAGGTGTTGGACAAGATTCGGATTGGTCAGGGAGGAACTGGTGAAGTTTTGGCGGACATCCGCCTGATTCTGAAACCGGCTATCCAGCTTCTTGCTTCGGGGATGATTGCTGTGCACAATCATCCTTCGGGGAATCTGCAACCCAGCACTCAGGATGATAAACTGACTCAGCGGTTGAAGCAGGCTGCCGCCTTGATGGATGTACATCTGCTCGACCATCTCATTGTTACCGATGGGAAATACTACAGTTATGCCGATGAAGGCCGGATATGAGAAGAATTATTTTCTTTTTAAGACGAGCAGTTTCTGTCCTTGTTGGTCATAGAGGGCTACCGTGTTTGTCTTTTCGCTTCCGAACCGGGCTACCTTGTCGAGTGTCTGGAGTAGTTCCTGTTCGCCTTTCATATCCGGGCAAGCCATACGGGTCGTAGCAATTTGAGGAAACCGGATCGCATCGCTCTGTTGGGCATCGTAAGCCAGAGACCCCATGATGCGGTTGCAGCCGGCATTTCCGGAAAGTCGTTTGCTTTCGGTGTCGAAACTAAGGAACTGATGTGTTTCCTTCGGATTCAGCGAGGCTCCGTTCAGTTCGATGACGTTCCATTCTCCCTGTAATTCTGAAAAAGGAATCGTGGTTGCCGCGTGGTGAGTGCGGCAACCCGAAAACAAGCCTAAAGAGGCTATTATTAAACACACAAGCTTATTCATATCGCTAATCAATTAGAAGGATTTTCTTACTTCGAAAGGACGAATACCGTATTGCCGGATTCATCGACTAAAAGCATCTGGTTTGCATCGGCACCTGCCTTGACCGCACGGACGGCATCCATCGCCTGTAAAATCTTGGTTTCCGTATCCATGTCCGGACAAGCCATCATCGTCGTCATGCCTTGGGAAATCTTGAGGGCGGAGATATCGCCCGGGCTTGTTTCAAGTGAAGTGTTGAAAAGATTGCAACCCGCATTGCCGTGAAGCTTTTTCTCTTCCATATTGAATTCCATAAACGGTTTATTCTCTTTTGTTGAAATCACTTCACCCTTTACTTCAACGATGTTCCATTTTCCATTCAATTGCATCGCATCTGTTTTCTTTTCAGAGCAAGCAAACGATACTGCCATTGCCGGAATGAGCAACGCATACATAAATAACTTTTTCATATTTCTGTTCGTTAATAAACTTACCATCTATAAGACGCAAAAAAGGAGCAGAATGTTTTGCCTCCGTGACTCTTTTAACTCGGATTAACGGTTCTGCCGGAGCAGATTGTTCTTTTTCCAGCGTTGCGTGCGCCATCTGAGACAAAGGACAATGCCGCGCGAGCCTTCGTCCATGGCCAGAGCTAACCAGATGCCTGCCAGACCGAATCCCATGACGATGCCGAAAAGGTAACCGCAGGATACGGCAAAGACCCACATGCAGACGATTTCAATCAGTACCGGTATGATGACATCCCCTACGGAGCGGAGGCAGAAAAGGAACATTAACACGGTGGCCCGTCCGTGTTCCAGCAGAATATCGACCAGCAGGGCCGACATCGCAATCCGGATAATCGCGTCGTTTTCCGTAAAGCAGCCCAACAGGAACTTGCCGCAGAGGTAAACGCCGACAGAGGCGACAAACGTCACCATCAGCGAGCGTTTCCAGGCATACCAGCTTAGGACATACGCCGCCTGCTTCTTGCCGGCTCCTACAAGGTTTCCGGTGCATACCGAGGTCGCACTCGCCATGGCCAACGAGAAGATGTAGCCGATAATGACAATGTTCATCACGTAAACACGGGCGGCCAGGACCTCATTGCCCAACATGTTGATGAAATAGACCACGCATACCTGCGAAGCATCGTAGGATATCTGTTCGAAAGCTGAGGGCATCCCGATTTTGATGACATCCCGTAGTTTCTGAAACGGAAACGGCCGGAAGTAGGCCAAAGGCATCCGCCGGATCAGGCGTTTGAACAGCACGATGAAAAGAAGCACCATGGCAACGCCCCGGCTGAGCGAGGTGGAGATGGCTGCTCCCTCAACTCCCAGGGCAGGGAAACCGAAATGCCCGAATATCAGCGCGTAGTTCCCGAACAGGTTCAGAATGTTGATCGCGAAAGTTACCTGCATGGCGTAGTTCGGCTTGTTGGCTGCCCGCAATACGGCGGAGACCGTGAAGCTGATCGCCTGGAAGAACCCGAAGCCGCCGACAATCTTCATGTAGGTCAGTGCCATGGGCATCAGGTCCGGACGGATATCCATCCAGACGAGCATCTGTTCGCCTCCGAGCGAAAGGGCCAGGCTGATGGCTAATCCGACCATCGCATTGAACAGGAGGGATACACCCACCACTTGCGTGAAACTTTTCGTGTCTTTGGCTCCGAAATAGAGGGCGCACATCACCGAAGTCCCTACCGTGGTAATGTTGAACAGCAGGAACACCATGTTCAGGAGCTGGTTTACGACGCCCACCGCCGCCACGGCATTGTCGGAGTAATGGCTGAGCATGAGTGTATCGACTATGCCAAGCATCAGCATCAGCAACGTTTCCAGAAAGATAGGACCTGTCAGCTTGAACAATTTGCTTTTTAAAACGGAAGGACGGCGACGCGTCCGGATAAAAGATAGCATAGTTTACCGGTTTTAATAACAAATGATATTTTTGAGAAAATCGCACAAAGGTAGGCGAAATCCGGATTGGTAGTTTCTATTATTTTCCGTATGTTTGCAACTCCGAATAATTGTTGATATAAATCAAAGATGAACAGACATATCCCGTTACTACTCGTCATTGTGCTGGCATGCTTCGCCGTTTTTTCGTGCAAGCAGAAGCCGGCGGAAGCTCCGGTGACTGAACCGGTGGATACCGTGCAGCATGTGTATGAATATGGAATCTGTGTGGATTCCCTGGATATCCATTATTATGAAATCAAGCCGGGCGACAATCCTGCCTTGATTTTCTCGCGACTCGGCTTCACGGCTGCCCAGGCCGACAGCATTACCCGCGCTTCCGCCCACGTGCTCGACCCGACGAAGATCCGGGCGGGGATGTATTATTGCACGTTCACTACGCGCGACACGCTCGAGCAGATTTGCTACATCGGTTTTGCGAAAACACTGACCGACTATGCGGTGATCGACCTTACGAAGCGTCCGATTCATGCCTATACCTACAACAAGCCGGTGACGTTGAAGCGTCGCTATCTCGAAGGAACGATCTCTTCTTCCCTCTGGAATGTCATCGCTGCACAGGATGCCGACCCGCTGCTGGCCATCCGCATTTCCGATGTCTATGCCTGGCAGATCGATTTCTTCGACGTCAAGGAAGGCGACTCCTTTCAGGTGATTTATAACGAAGCCTATATCGACGATACGACCGCACTGGGCATCGCTTCGATTGAAGGCGCTATCTTCACCCACCAGGGGAAAGCCTATCCCGCCTTTCCGTTCACGCAAGACAGCGTCAGCCAGTTCTTCGATGCCGAAGGGAACAGCCTCCGCCGCGCTTTCCTCAAAGCTCCGCTGGATTACTACCGCATCACCTCGCGCTTCACCAACGCCCGTTTCCATCCGATCCTGAAGCGTTACCGGGCGCATCATGGCGTGGATTATGCGGCTCCTACCGGCACGCCCGTCAAGACCATCGGCGATGGGACCGTCATCTTCAAGGGCTGGACCAACGGCGGCGGCAATACGGTCAAAATCAAACACAATTCGGTCTATACCACTTCCTATATGCACCTGAGTCGCTACGCGAAAGGTTTGCAGGTGGGGAAACACGTCAGCCAGGGCGACGAGATTGCCTATGTCGGTTCCACCGGCTTGTCCACGGGGCCGCATCTCGACTTCCGGGTTTATAAGAACGGGGAGCCGATCAATCCTCTCGACATGGAAGCGCCGCCTTCCGAACCCCTGCGTCCCGAGCTGCGCGACAGTTTTGAAGTGGTCAAGCACACCATCCTGGCAGAATTGGACAGTTTAAAACGGAAATAATATGAACTTTTTGGGAAACATTATCTGGTTGCTTTTCGGCGGGCTGATTACCGCCGTGGAATATCTGGTCTCCAGCCTTGTCTTGATGATTACGATTATCGGCATCCCGTTCGGGGTGCAGACGTTGAAGCTGGCGATTCTCGCCCTCTGGCCTTTCGGGCGCACGGTGCGGACGACCGACAGCGCGGGCGGTTGCCTAAGCATCCTCATGAACATCCTTTGGATTTTCATCGGGGGAATCTGGATTGCCCTGACGCACCTCTTCTTCGGCATTCTGTTGTGCATCACCATCATTGGGATTCCTTTCGGCAGGCAGCATTTCAAGATGGCGGGCCTCGCGCTCACTCCTTTCGGCAAGACAATCGATTAAATAAAAAGACGGTGTGCCATAAACGCTAAGTTTTGACACACCGTCTTTTGTTTAGAAACCTCTTTCAATGATTACGACTCGGCGACAAATCTTTCCAAATCCACCGAAGGGGGACAGTCAGATCAACCCAGTTGCTTCCCGGATCATCCGGTTTGGAAAGCTCTAAACCATAAGGCGAGAAATCAATTTCCTTAAAAGCTTCCGTCATTCGATAGAGGCGTTCTTCCCACTGTGGGATATAGCGGACTTGCGCGCTATCTACAATGAAATGCGAACTATGACACCGTTTATCCGCCGTGATCTTAATCACCCACCAGGTATTATCAAAAAAAGATTTCTCTTCGTCTGTCAAATCCGTAAACTGAGCCTTTAGGAAACGCTGAATTTCCAAGCCGAGTTCATGCGGTTGCTGAATGGAGATTTGATTGCCCGCTTTGGGGATAGAATCAAAGCTGTTGCGAGTAAAAAGAAAGACAGAGCCGGAATCTTTCAATTTATAATGGGTGAAATACTCTGTTTCCGACTTGATATGTCCGCTTTGCCCGTTCGCGGGAAGCATGAACGCCGGGGCAAACAATAAAAGGATATAAAAGGCTATTCTTTTCATGATATTTAATGAGTTGAAACGGGAGTAAATTATAGGATGAAGATTATTTCGGATTTGGAATGATGTGTTTCGCATCAATAATCTTCATACAGCAAATATTTCTTCCGAATTTCCCGATAATCCTCCAGTTCTTCCTGCCACGAGGCTTTGATTTCCTCCTCCGTCATTCCTTCCGCGATTTGCCGGCGCAGTTCCTCCGTCCCGGCCAGCGTGTCAAACCATTTGGCGCGTTTGAAGAAGAACGCCGCGTCGGAGCCGCATTTCTGGTAGAAATCCAGCAGAAAGCGCAGCGTCAAGCCTCCTTCGAACGGATATTCCTGCAAATTCACCCCGTAGCACGTGCGGTCTTTGTGCAGCGGGTTCGTGTCGAAGCCCGGCAGCGAAACCGGAGTGAAACGGAAATCTCCGTATTTCTCGTCCGGATAGCCGATAATCTGGAACGGTGCGTAAGTCCCTCGTCCCACGCTGAACGGCGTCGCCTCAAACAGGCAGAGCGACGGGTAGAGCCGCACCGCCTGGTCGTTCGGCAGGTTGGGCGACGGCTTCACCGGCAGCCAGTACGGGTCGCCGTGTTTCCAGTTTTCCACCTTCACGATGTGCAGCCGGCAGGTGTCGGGCGTGTCGAGCAGCCAGCCTTCGCCGTTGATCATCCACGCCAGTTCGCCCACCGTCAGTCCGTGGAGAATCGGCAGGGCGTCCATCCCGACAAACGATTTCAGCTCCGGCTTGCGCACGGGGCCATCCACAAAATCGTTCGGATTCGGGCGGTCGAGCACCAGGAATTGCTTCCCGTTTTCGGCGCAAGCCTCCATCACGTAGTGCATCGTGCTGATATAGGTGAAAAAGCGTGCCCCCACGTCCTGAATGTCGAACACCACGACATCGAGGTCCTCCAGTTGCTCCGCCGTCGGCTTCTTATGCTTTCCATAGATGGAAATGATGGGCACGCCCGTCCGCAAGTCTTTCGAATCCTCGATTTCCGCGCCGGCATCCGCCGTTCCCCGGAACCCATGTTCGGGAGCAAAAATCGCCCGGACATCGATGCCTCCTTCCACCAATACGTCCAGCAGATGTTGTTTGCCATAATTCTCCAGGATAGAAGTCTGATTGACCACCAGTCCCACGCGCTTCCCTTCTAACAGTCGCATCACCACATCAATGCGCTCGGCACCTACGCGCACCGGCTCTTCCGCAAGAACCGTGTGCGCAAGGCAAAACAGGATGAAAAGAATGATTGGTTTCATAGGTTAATTTTTATACGCCCGTGAAAGTGCATCATTTTCATCAAACAACCAAATTTTTCCGCAGAAAAAAACAGCCCGGGCAGGAAATACCGTCCGAGTGGCGTTACCACGCGTACAGCACCCTGAAATTCTTCGTGAATATCCTTTTAAAGAAGTCTCAAAGCATATTTTAGATTGTGAACAATTTTATATAGCCACTTAAAGATGAATATTTAATTGCGTACCTGAAAAATAAGAGAGTCAAAATCTCTTATCAGGCAAAGAAATTGACTACTTTTAGTCGTAATTGGTTCTATTTAGTCGTAAATAGTCGTAATTCACCTGATTTAGTCGAAAATCCAGTTTTTACAACTACTTCACATGCCATATTCTACCCTTCAGGATGATTATCCCTACTTCTTTCATTTCCACGAGAATATTCCCGACCATCCTTTCCTGTTGTTCAGAAGTCTTCGCTTTAGGAAGTACATCTTTGAGATAATCAAATATCGCATCCCGTTTAGCTCCTGCCGAGCCAGCATTTTGAAGATACTGTAAAATCATTTGTTGAAGTTTCGCTTTATCCAAACCCCTGTTACGGGTATAATCAGGCAACTGTTTTGTTTTTTTAGCTATATCGAGTGATATGCTATATTCAGATGTATTCCCCTCTAAAAGGCCTCTGTTCAATAAAGCAAGTACATTCTCTTCAGAAATTCGATGTCCCTTTTGTACTGCATCCAAAAGGATACAATCCTCTAATGTCAACGTATCGTTTTCTTTGAGTAGTTGGGTATATTTTTCATTAATGGTATTTCCATATATTGTCACACCGACCTCTTTGTTCAACACATTAATTTCATAATCCGGCATAGGAAAATGACGACGTCTTTGCTCATTGAACATCTTTTTAATACCCCGACTAACGGTGTCTATCATATTGAAGTTTACCATTGCCCGACAAAGACATTCATTTCTGAAATGACGTTGAGGACCTTTGGTTTCCAAAGCCTTTTGCAAAGTTCCAGGAATAAAACTGCCACCATTTGCATAATAAAGCCATCCCGGATTTTCCACGAAATTGATACGTTGTTGCAATGTGTAGTCCTGATGGGCGATTGCATTATGCAATGCCTCACGAATGGTATAATCATCGTATTGCTTCATCGTTTCCGGGAACAATGTGCCACCTGGCAGTTCCCTCATTGTAAGATTATGTATCTTACTTAATATTTTATCTACAGTAAGTATAAAAGGAACTGTGAAATGTTCATAATCAACTACATCCTGATGCTCGTCTCGTAACGTCCAAGTCACTTCCGCTATAGCAGGGCGAAGCTTAAATGCAGAAATAGGTTTACCCAACAGAATAATAGCTGCACGAGTCAGTTTTCCGTCTATCATGATTCCGTTATTGGAAAGAAAATCCTCAACTGTCCAAGCATCAATTTCTTCTGCCGGGATATTAGAAGAATGTACCTTTTTAAACATAATACGAGCTTTAGCGACTGCCAATTCATCCAAATCCGCTATTGTTGCATTCGGAACAATTTCAGCAGACCAATCTTTGGCCTCAAAGACCGGTTCTTCAAGAATGACGGCAAGCCGTTCTTTTGTCATCTCCACCAACGAATCTTCAATACGCTGCCAAGCTTTCTTGTGTGCATAAACTGGTCGTCGTGGAAAATGCTTTGGAATATGGATTATCCAGACTGTTTTATGCGTATCCTCTGTAGTGTATTCATCAATGTTCAACCCTTCGGAAGAAAGATTAGTACAATGCTCCACCAGTTTCCATACAGCAGATTTGGCGTTCAGATTAAACTTGGACAAATCTGTGCCGACAATTTCCAATGTCTTATCCTGCACTCCTATCACAAGATGTCCTCCTTCCATATTTGCTATGGCTGAAACATACGAAATCACATCATCCTTTTCGTCTCCAGCAAAGGAATTTTTGAGATTCTTCATCTCTTTCCACTCACAGCGGGCATTCTCTTGAGGAAACTCACGGAGCAGGTATTGTTGAAGTTCTTTTGAATTCATAGTCAATTATTTTTTGATTCAGCTCGTTTTTCACTTGTTCTGCATAGGCAATATGAGCCATTATTGATATTATATATAACGATTTTTCCTCACAGAGCCAATTTCGATAATTATCATCATTTTTAAGTCCTGTCTTTTCTATAAAAGAATTAACTTCCGTCCTTTTATTTCACCTATGCCATACATTTATCCGATTTATATCTTTTATTGTAATCAATATATTGAACTTAATGCAAAGTTAGTGAATATTTTGTCTACGAAAAGATATAAGCTCATTATTTTACTTACCTTACCCGACTTTAGGGGAAAGATTTTAGCAAGTTGTGTTTCTAATACCAACTATGATGCTATTAGCAGGAACAAGCCAAAGAACCTCAAGATAACCGAAATGTGCTGTGTATCACTTTTAAAAAGATCCAATTGACCTTTTCACTTTCAATCGAGTCTGTACAAACTTCAATGAACGAGTGAAGAAATATGCGACTGACGGTATGTTATTTTTATATTGACATACGAAAGTTGTTCTAAGTCCTGACTTATCTTTTGAGTGGTTATCTTTGCGTAGATCCGGGTCGTTTTATGTTGGTATGTCCCAACAGCCTGCGGACGGTTTCAATCAGTACTACATTGGATAGCAGAATGGTGGTCGCCGCCGAAGCCTACTACATTTCTTCGGAAAACACCCGCTACCCGGTGCGCTGCGGCGTTACCACGCGTACAGCACCCTGAAATTTTTCGTGAATATCCTTTCAAAGAAGTCTCAAAGCGTATTTTGAGGAATAAAAAGAGGGCTACCCCAAATAAATTCGAGATAGCCCCAGTAATAATTAAGAAATCTAATCTGAAAATATTATTTCTGCGGGAAAGCTGCATAACCCGGATTCTGTGTCAAATTCGGATTAACCTGCCATGCGTCTTGCGAAATAGGCAACAGTTTCAGATATTCGCCCGTCAGACGAGGACAATTTGATTGTGGCCACATATCTTGGTCATAGCAACCGAAACGGATATCGTCTTGACGTGAAGAACATTCCCACGCCAATTCCAAACGGCGTTCCAACTGAACTTCATCCAAACCAACTGTCGTATAATTGTGGTCTGCATTGCCATACGCACGTTCACGAATAGCGTTCACCAATGTAGTAGCTTCGCCTGCACTGCCTGCTCCACGCAACAATGCTTCGGCTTTCATCAGATAAACATCGGCCAAACGGAAGATATGATAATCATTTTCCATGGCTGTTGTCAAATTAGATGCATATTCCCATTTCATACAACGGGCACCATCATGCTGTTCTACAGCACCCCAGTTTGAACCGGCGTACTCCGTACCCTTGATAATAGTTACATCAATTGTATGGTTCAACGGATTACCGTGGTCAGTCATGATGATTTCACCTGTAGATTGGTCATACATCTGTCCAATCAGGAAGCTGCCTTCATAACGAGGATCTTCTTCGTCAAACAAGCGAACATATTCCGGCTGTGCACAGATACCGTTCCATGTACCGGAAGCAGCAATGCCTAAACCTAAATAATCTTTATAGTGCAAGGTGTTGTTGTGCAATTGCCATTGTACGTTTCCGTCGCTACCTGTATCCTGATCGGTAAAGGTTGCAGCCAAGATGGCTTCGCGGGAATTCTGGTTGGTCAAGCAGAAATTATCTTTCCAGTTGGGTTCCAATACGTAGCCCATCGTCATCACCTTATCGCAATATTCTACAACCTTCTGATAATTGTTTTCCGAAGTCGTGACACCCCAAGCATCCGCATTCAGATAAAGCTTAGCCAACAGTGTGTATGCGGCACCTTGCGTAAAGCTGCCATAAGTTGCTGCCGACTGAGCCGGGCAGATGTCCTTGATTTCATTCAACTCCGTAACCAACCAGTCGAATACTTCCTGACGCGGAGTACAAGGCGGGTAAACTTTCTCGGTTGCGCTGTATTCTGTCAACAAAGGAACATTGCCCCAGAAATCCATCATAACATAAATCCAGAAAGCGCGTACACCACGAACGTCGGCAATCATTTGTTGTCTCTGTTCTTCCGTGATGTCTTCAGCCGATGTATTGTTCAATACCGATATGGCTGAGTTGCAAGTACCGATAGCTTCGGTTGCATTATCCCAGCAATCACGGATACGAAGCGTCATTGCTGTATAGGAGTGCGTGAAAAGTTCTGCATATTGACCACCGTCGTACCAGTCACCACCTCGACGGGTCGGGGTTACAGCCATAGAACCTGTACATTCAGACAAATGCATAAAATTGGAAGCATAACGTTTCATGGTATTATGCACATTTCCAACCAAAGCATTAAGCTCAACTTCGGTTTGCCCGAAAGTTTCTGCCGAAAGTTTATCATATACCGTTTCATCCAAGTCCATGCAGGAAGGCAAACTTGCGCATAAGAATAATCCGGCAATAAAAGATATTATTGTTTTCCGTTTCATGATTTGTTACTTTTTGAAGTTAGAATGTTAAGTTAACACCAAATGTGAAAGAACGAGATTTAGGCATGTAGTTACGCGGTTCGATACCCGGAGACAAACCGGCATTAGAATCGCTGGCTTCACCACGGAAGTTTTCCACTTCAGGATCCAGACCTTTATAGCCTGTGATGACGAAGAGGTTCTGGCCGGCTACATACACACGTGCTTTTTCTAACCAATCGATTTTCTTCGTATTGAAGGTATAACCGATAGACATGTTGTCCAGACGGAGGAACGATGCGTTTTCTACATAGTAAGAGCAAACGCGGGAGTTCTCTGTCAGAACTAACAAATCGTCATTTTTCATCACATTGCAACCATCCATATACGTGTTGTTACCGTAGGCTGCCAACGGGTTGTTCAATACCTTGTTACCGATTGTTCCACGGAAGAAGATGCTGGCATCCCAATTGCCCCATGTAAAGGTGTTGTTCCAGCCGTAGGTCAAGTCGGGCTGAGCATCGCCGCAATATGTACGGTCGTCATCAGTAATCTGTCCGTCACCGTTGATATCTTCGATGATGAATTTACCGTTTTCATCCAAACCGGTACATTTCAGCATATAGAACTGTCCTACCGGATAACCTTCTTCAATGACGTGTGAAGTCACACCGGAAGCACCACGGATCCACGGGTCACCGACGTAAATTCTACCCGTTGAATACAAGTCGTTCGAAAGTTTCGTGATTTCGTTCTTGTTGTGTGCCAAGTTGATGGATGTATTCCAAGTAAATTTCTTGTTACGGATAACATCGAGGTTTAATAATATTTCGACACCGGTATTCTTCATGTCACCTACGTTGGCTGCGATGGTATTGTAAACGTAAGTCGGCATGGATACTTCGTAGTTATACAACATATCGGAAGTCCGTTTGTCGTACCATTCGATAGTACCGTTCAAGCGGCTGTTGAACAAAGTGAAGTCCAAACCGATGTTCAACATGGCTGTCTGTTCCCATTTCAGGTCGGCATTGGCATTCTGTGACGGGCGGTATGCGGTCGGCCATGTACCATTACTATAATATGTACCGGAAGCAGAATACAAGTCGAGTGATTTATACGGCTGCAAACCATCCTGGTTACCTGTGATACCGTAACCGGCACGGAGTTTCAAGTCGTTTACCCATTCTACATCTTCCATGAATGATTCCTGGCTGATACCCCAAGCTGCTGATACAGACGGGAAAGTACCCCATTTATTGTTGGCACCGAACTTGGAAGAACCATCTCGACGAACCGTTGCCGTAATCATATAGCGTTCTTTCCAGCTATAGTGGGCACGGGCGAAGAGAGAAATCAGTTTGTATTCGTTGCGGCTTGAAGTAACGTCACCAATCTTCAGCGAGTTACCGCTCTGCAAGTTGTCGGCACCCATACCAACTACCGCAAAGTCTCTGACGATAGAGCTTTGGTCGGCATAAAGGTTATTTTCCCAAGAGTAACCGATGATAGCATCAATCTTATGTTCATCGTCGGTACCGAATGATTTATTGTAATTTGCGGTCCATTCCAACAAGTTGCGGTCCCAAGTACGGGCGCGGCGTCTTGCATAACCATTATCACCCTGACCACGGGAGTTACGCGGATCTTGCCATTCGCTGTAGTCGGAGTTAAAACGGCTCTTGTATAACTGGACTTTTGTTGTCAAGCCATCAAGGATGGTAAACTGAACGTCTCCAGCTCCGTAGAAGTAGTTATTGGAAGACTTTTTATAGTTCTGATCCTGGTTCTGGACGGGGTTACCTTGGTCGTAATTGTGGTTAGCCCCGGTGAAGTAAGAACCGTCTTCGTTATAGACCGGATAAACCGGAAGCATGTTGTATGCCAAGATAAAGTCATCGGCAAACGGCATCTGCATATCCGTCAGCGTGGCAGAACCGGTCAAACCGATACGCAAGCGGTCGTTGATGGCACGTTGCTGGAACTGGAAGCGGAAGCTGTGACGGGTCATGTAGTTGTCGCGAGCTACACCGTTGCGGTCCATATACGTATAAGATGCACGATAATTACTCTTTGAAGTACCACCAGAAAGAGAAAGGGCATGTTGCTGAGAAATACCCACGCGTGTCATTTCGTCGAACCAGTCGGTATCATTATTATAAGAATCATACAGTGAAATATCTTTGCCCAAAGCATGGTTGGCATCGCGCCATTCCTGTGCATTCAGCATGTCCGGCTTATTGGCTACGGTAGAAGCGGTCACATAACCATCGTAGTTGATGGTTGTTTTTGAACCGGAACCGCGTTTGGTTGTAATCAAGATGACACCGCCGGCAGCACGCGAACCGTAGATGGCAGCGGAAGAAGCATCCTTCAAGACGGAGATGGATTCGATATCCGAAGGAGAAACGGTGGACATATCACCGCCGGGGATACCGTCGATAACGATCATCGGGCCTTGGTCGTTCTGCAAAGTGGAAGTACCACGAAGTTGGATCTGGGAGCTGCGGGTTACATCGCCTGAACCGGTCGTGATGGTCAAACCGGCCACCTTACCTTGCAGCAAGTCGGATGCGTCGCGGGTTACACCTTTGTTGAAGTTCTCTTCGGCTACATTGGCCACGGAACCGGTAATCTCGCGGCGGGTCTGCGTACCGTAACCGATGGCAACGACTTCGCCCAAGTTTACTACCGAAGGCTCCATCGTGAAAGAAATGTTGTTGCGTCCTTTCACGGCTTCTTCGATGGAGTTATAACCAATGTAGGAAATTTGGAGAACGGAGCTTTTCGCATTCTCCACTTCGAGAGAATAATTACCGTTGATGTCGGTGATGGTACCGTTGGTCGTTCCTTTCACCAGGATGTTGGCGCCGATAACGGGTTCGCCATTCTCATCAACTACACTACCTTTGATGGTTGCTTTCTGTGCGAAGACAGCACCTGTCATACAGAAAGACATTAACACGGAGGTTGCTATCAACCTCGAATGTTTGAAAGAGGTAAACATCTTTTTTTGTCGCATAATTGTCCCTTTTACAGGTTAACGAATAAATTTAAGTGTTCTCGGTATTGCCTAAGGTTTACGGACGTTGTTTCATGATAATAGGCATAGTTAGCAAACTATGGTTTTTTTGTCATAAATCCTCAAGCGTTAACAGCAACAAAGGTAAAGATTATTTAGATTTGTGCAAGAAAAAACAGCCAATTTTTTTGAGAAAAGTCAATAAAAACTTTCTTTCGAGGAATATCTTTAGAAAAAACAATCAATTTTCAAGGGATTAAAGTAAAAAAAGAGGCGTAAGAAGTTTGCTTTTCTTGACGATTCTTTATTTCTTTACACCCGAAACCTTATCCTATGGAATGCGTATGCTTATCGAAGAATTGAACAAACGTCCGCTGTTACGCCCTCTGCTGGTCTGGATAGCGGGCATCGTGGCGGCGGTTTACGTCGCGCATACCCAATGGCTGTCGGGCCTCTTGCTGGCGACAAACCTCTTGCTCCTGCTGATCTCCTGCCTGGGAAAGGGCCGGGAAAGTTACGCCGGCCGTTGGTTGTGGGGAGTTGTTTTCCTTTCCTTGTGTTTTTGCCTTTCGTTGCTCTATACGGTCTTTCGGTTGTCCCTGCCTCCGTATCCGTCTTTCGGATGGCAGGACGGGGCGGCGCAATTACAGGCATCCTTGGCCGGAACATTCGGCGATTTGGGATTGCCGGAGAAAGAAACCTCCGTCTTATCGACCTTGGTGTTGGGTTACCGCCAGTCCATGAGTCCCGAGCTGACCGAGCGCTTTTCGGCAGCCGGGGTCGTGCATATCTTGTCGGTCAGCGGCTTTCATGTGGCGGCGCTTTATGCGTTGCTGTCGTGGATATTCTCGTTTTTCGGGCGGGGACTGCTGGTGCGGAGCCTCGATGCCGGCGCAACGCTCCTGCTGGTCTGGGGCTTCACCGTCATCAGCGGATTGGACACACCCACGGTCCGCTCGGCGCTGATGATTACGTTTTACTCCCTCGGGCGGGCCTTCCGATGGCAGGGCGATTCGTACAACACCTGGGCAGCCTCCGCCTGGCTGATGCTGGCCTACAATCCGTTTTACCTGTTCGACATCGGATTCCAGCTGAGCTATCTGGCGGTATGGTCCATCCTTTTCTTCTATCCCCGGTTCCGCCGGGCGTTGGATGTCCGAAACCCGCTGTTCGCCGCACCTTGGAACGGGCTGATGCTGACGTTGGCGGCACAGGTCGGGACGTTGCCGCTCTGCCTGTATTATTTCCGGGAAGTCTCGTGGGTGTTCCTTTTCACCTCCCTGCCGGTCTCCTGGCTATCCACGCTGATGATTCCCCTGGGATTGCTCTGGGCGCTGCTCGATTTCTTCCAGCTCCCCTGCGGTTGGCTTCAGGCACCGCTGGAACACTGCGTGCGCGGACTGATCTTCTGGGTGGAAGGCTTCGGGGAAGTGCCCATGCTCCGGTTTCAGTTCCGCGGCTGGATGCTGCTGGCCTCTTATCTCGCCTTGCTCTTTGGGATGTATTCTTTGCTGAAGCGGAACAAAAATAGCTGGTTTGTTCATTGAAATCTGTATCTTTGCCATCTGAATAGACTATAAAAAGAAAAGAATATGGAACATCCATTGTATATCTACAACACGCTTTCGCGTAAGAAAGAACAATTCGTGCCCCTGCACGAGCCGCACGTCGGGATGTATGTCTGCGGGCCGACCGTGTATGGCGACGCCCACCTCGGGCACGCCCGCCCCGCCATCACCTTCGATTTGCTTTTCCGTTACCTGAAACATTTGGGATACAAGGTGCGCTATGTCCGCAACATTACGGATGTAGGCCATCTGGAGCATGACGCCGACAGCGGCGAAGACAAAATCGCCAAGAAAGCCCGCCTCGAACAACTGGAGCCGATGGAAGTGGCGCAATACTACATCAACCGCTACCATCACGCCATGGAAGCCCTCAACGTCCTTCCCCCCAGCATCGAACCGCTGGCCTCGGGCCATATCATCGAACAAATCGAACTGGTCAAGCAGATTCTTGCCCACGGCTATGCCTACGAAAGCCAGGGCTCGGTCTATTTCGACGTCGAGAAATACAACAAAGACCATCATTACGGCATCCTCTCGGGCCGCAACATCGACGAGATGCTCAACACCACCCGCGCCCTCGACGGACAGGAAGAGAAGCACAACCCCGTCGATTTCGCCCTCTGGAAATGCGCCCAGCCCGAGCACATCATGCGCTGGCCCTCGCCCTGGAGCGACGGTTTCCCCGGCTGGCACTGCGAATGTACGGCGATGGGCCGCAAATACCTCGGCAACCATTTCGATATCCACGGCGGCGGCATGGACCTGATTTTCCCGCACCACGAATGCGAGATTGCCCAGGCGGTCGCTTCGCAAGGCGACGAGATGGTGCATTACTGGATGCATAACAACATGATTACCATCAACGGGCAGAAGATGGGCAAGTCGCTGGGCAATTTCATCACCCTCGACGAGTTCTTCCACGGCAGCCACAAACTCCTGACGCAGGCTTATTCGGCGATGACCATCCGCTTCTTCATCCTGCAGGCGCACTACCGCAGCACGGTGGATTTCAGCAACGACGCCCTGCAAGCCAGCGAAAAAGGGCTCTCGCGCCTGATGGATGCCTGGCACCATCTCGAAAAACTGCAGCCCGCCGCCACCTCGACGGTTGAGGTGAAAGGGTTGCGCGAAAAATGCTACGCCGCAATGAACGACGACCTCAATTCGCCCATCGTCATCTCCCACCTCTTCGATGCCGCCCGCGCCATCAATTCGGTGAAAGACGGCAAGGCAACCCTCGCTGCCGACGACCTGAAGGAGTTGCAGGACGTGTTCCGCCTCTTCCTCTTCGACATCCTCGGACTTGCCGACGAGACTACCGGAGCCGCCGGCGATTCCAGCCGCGAAGCCTTCTCGAAAGCCGTCGATTTGCTCCTTTCCATCCGCCAGCAGGCCAAGGCAAACAAGGATTGGGCAACGTCGGACAAAATCCGGAACGAACTGACCGCCATGGGCTTTTCCATCAAGGATACGAAAGACGGGGCAGAATGGAAGTTGAACCTTTAACGCCGCCACCCATGTCTATTTTCGATTTTCTCAAAAACGACCGCTTTGCCGTGGAGCAGGCGGGTGTGGAATTGCTCGAAGCCGGCGACGGATACGCCCGGGCGCGTATGGAAATCAAACCGGAACACCTGAACGGAGGCGGCGTATGCCAGGGCGGGGCCATCTTTACCCTCGCCGACCTGGCCTTTGCCGCCGCGACCAACAGCCACGCCCGGCTGACGCTCTCCATCACGACGACCATCAATTTCTTCCGTGCCGAAAGCGAAGGCTTCCTCTATGCCGAGGCACGCGAAGTCCTCAATAAAAAACGGCTCTCGAACTGCGAGGTGAAGATTACCAACGAGGCGGGAATCCTCGTGGCAACCTTCAACGGCACGGGCTATCGGAAAGATGCCGACCTGCCCTTCGAACCGCTCACCTCGGTTGTAAGAACCGCTAAGTAAAAACACGTTATTTTTCGACAAAAGAAGCGAACCGCATCTGTGGTTCGCTTCTTTTATGTAGAAATAATACGTTCCGAGGGTTCGGAACGCTTTATCTGTGGAGAAATGATGCGAACCGAGGGTTCGGAACGTTTCATCTATGGAGAAATGATGTGAACCGAGGGTTCGGAACGTTTCATCTATGGAAAAATGATGCGAACCGAGGGTTCGGAACGCTTCATCTATGTAGAAATGATGTGAACCGAGGGTCCGGAACGTTTCATCTATGGAAAAATGATGTGAACTCAGGGTTGAGTTC
>CALVFH010000029.1 GCA_944326775.1 uncultured Parabacteroides sp. | reverse complement strand
CCATAGTCGCACATGGCATCCTGGCGGAAACCGTCATCCACGGAAGGCAACATATTGTAGAACGAATAGGAATAGGTTTCCAGTCCTTTTTCGTTGCTGAATACGGTTTCCTTATCAACCGAAGCCTGAGGAACTTCGTCCATCGAACAAGCCGAAAGGAACAGGCAGGCAGAAGCAAACGGAATTATAAATTGTCTTTTCATTGTTTCGTGTTCTCTTAATTAAAATGTTACAGATACACCTAAACTAATACTCATCATTTGCGGATAGCTCTGACCGTCGCCGCTACCGTGGTCCACATTTACGCCACCTTTGTTGTTATCCACATTGGCACTCGTCAATTCCGGGTCGGAACCGAATACGTTGGTCACGTCCAGGTCGCGGGTATGCTTGTAGAGCGGAGACCAGCACCAGAGGTTCTCAGCCGAGATATAGACGCGGGCGTTCTGCATCCGCATCTTGGAAGTAAGGTTCTGCGGCAGGTTGTATCCCAACTGGAGGTTCTTCAAACGGATGTAGGCGATATTTTGCAGATAGCGGGTCTGCGGTGTCGATTTCAGGGATGCGTTGTAACCGGCGTAACGCGGCAGATAAGCATCGCGGTTGTCTTCTGTCCAGTAATTGCCCATGTGCCAAGCCGGAAGGTTGTTGTACGGACGGTTATACTGTCCCCAGAAGATACATTCGCTACTCGGATACCAGTCTTGTTTACCTACGCCCTGGAAGAATGCGGAGATGAAGAAGTTATTCCAGTCGGCACTCAGGTTCAAGCTATAGGTGAAGCGGGGCAGGCTGTTACCGATGACTTTCTTATCCCCGTGGTTGTCGAGCGTATTGTTACCATAGTCGATGACACCGTCGCCGTTCTGGTCTTTGATCTTCACGTCACCGGGATAGGTTACGTGCTGGGAAGAAGACTGGATCAGCGTCTGGTCGGCATGGTTGTCGATTTCTTCCTGGCTCTGGAACAGACCTTCTGTCTCATAACCCCAGATTTCACCCAGGCGCATACCGGCATAGTAGTCGTTGATGTTTCCGGTCTCGTTGTTGTAACGGTCGATGGTTGATTTATAGTCGGCCAGTGTTCCGCGAACTTCGTAGTTGAACGGCTTGTCAGCCAACTGGAACTGGTCGCGCCAAGTCAGCGTGATTTCCCAACCGCGAGTGGTCATATCGGCATAGTTGCCTTTCGGAGAATCCGCACCGAAGACATCCGGCAGCGTCTGTCCTACCGTGTACATATCGGTTGTCTTACGGATGTAATAGTCGCCCGAGAAACGAAAGCGTCCATCCAACGAACCGAAGTCGGCACCCACGTCGGTGGTTGTAGCCGTTTCCCAAGTTAAACCATCCGGCATGACGGCGGGAGCACTCGTATATTTATTCAGCAAGCCATTCAGCACACGGTTGGAGGTTGAGATACTCAGCAACTCCATAAAGCTGTACGGATCGACATTACCATTACCCAGCGAACCGTAAGAAGCACGAATCTTGAGGTCGGAGATAATCTTCGGATCGACTTTCCAGAAAGCTTCTTCCGAAGGACGCCATCCGGCAGAGATTGAGGGGAAGAATGCCCACTGCTGATCCATCGGGAATTTGGAAGAACCGTCGTAACGTCCGTTTACTTCCACCAGATAACGGTCTTTGTAAGAATAGTTCAGACGGAAGAAACCGCCGGCGATGCGCCATTTGTTGTAAGCTCCCGACGTGGTGATGGCATCACCCAGCGCCAGGTTGATGTTCTCGGAATCTTCCAGCAACAGACCGTTGCGGCGTACCGTCAAGGCATCATAGGTAGATTGCTCATAGTTATAACCAATCATTCCCTTGAAGTAGTGAGCCTCGTTGAACGTATTTTCATAGTCGGCATAGATATTGGTTGCCAAGTAATTGGTCTGTGTCTTATATTCCTGCAAGTCGTTGGTATCCGAGCCCAGCAACGTCGTTTGTCCTTCCACGGTGCTGTACGGGATAGCTACGCGGCGCTGCGTCTGTCCTTCGTCGGTATTGCGGAACGTAAAGTCGCCGCGGACATGCAATTTATTGTCGAGGAAAGAAGCCGTGAAGCTCGTCGTGTTGCGCAACACGCGGTTGTTCGTATCGATACCGTTCTTTCCATAAATAAAGTCGCCCAAGGTATATGCGGCAGAATGCGTGAACGAACCGTCCGGGTTGTATATCGGAGAACTCGGGTGTCCTTCGTCGGCCAGGTTACGCCAGATACCACCGCCTTCACCTACGTTGATCGGGTTGTGATAGTCCATGTTGGAGAACTCCATGTTGTTCTCGATCTTCAACCAGTCGAATACCTGGATAGAACCTTTGGCACGGAGGTTCATCGTCTTATAATCATCGGTATTATACTTGAACAAACCATCGTATCCGTAGAAACGGCCGGAGATGTAGTAGTTCAGCTTTCCGTTGTTGCCGCTGATAGAAAGGTTGTGGTCCTGAGCAAACGTATTCTTCTTATACAATTCGCTATACCAGTCGGTATTTCCGTAGTAAACATATTTGCCGTTGGCATCGATGTCCCATTCCTGGGTGATACCCTGCTCCTTGCGGCGGCGGAACTCATCCAACCACGCCAGCGAGAACTCCTGCGTCTTGTTGATGTTCTTCGGGTCGGCCGAATAGTTGTTCCAAGCATGATAAGCCTCGTAGAAATGGCTGGCATATTCATAACCGTCTGTTACGAAATCAGGAACGGTCGTCGGGCGCTGCAGCGAGAAATTACCCGAGTAAGTGATTGCCGTCTTGTCCTTGTTCGGCTCTTTCGTCGTAATCAAGACAACACCGAAAGTACCGCGGGCACCGTAGATAGCTGCCGAAGCGGCATCCTTCAAGACAGATACGCTGGCGATATCGTTCGGGTTCAGCATCGAGGGGTCGCCTTCCACACCGTCGATCAATACCAGGGCGTTACCTCCCTGTCCGATAGAAGTCGTACCACGGACATTGAAGCTTGCCGTACGTGTCGGCTTACCATCCGTAATCTGCAAGTTCAAGTTAGGGATAGAACCCTGCAAAGCCTGTGTCGCATTGGCAACCGAACGGTTGTCGAACACCTCGCTGGTTACCTGCTCAACGGCACCGGTCAGATTCACTTTCTTCTGCGTACCATAACCTACGACGACGACTTCATCCAACGATTGAGAATCTTCCTTCAGTGTAATATTCAAAGTCTTATTTCCCCCTACCGGGATTTCCTGGGAAACATATCCGATATACGATACGCTAAGCACCGAGTTCGCTTTCACTTCAATCGAGAAGTTTCCGTCGATGTCCGTCACCGTACCGTTGGTCGTTCCCTTTTCAATAATGTTCGCGCCAATCACAGGGATTCCCGATTCGTCAACGATAGTACCTGTCAAAAGGTAAGAACTTTCTTGCTGGATCAAATCCGGAACCATGTTCGGAACAGAGGCATACATTGAGGGGATTCCCTGCAATGCTCCAGCCACACAAATGACTCCGGTCATTCGAAGTAATTTACTTGATAGCTCCATGTCTCAAAGAATTCGTTTTTTTATAAAATGTTCGCTTATTAAAACGCTGCAAAGGAACGCAAGCGATATTTAAATCCGGTTTAGAACCTATTAAAAAACGATTCCGAAAGTGTTACAAATCCGTGACACGGCATACTATCTCGCTGCCATACAAAGTCTTGTATCTTCTAAAGAAATCCGTTAAAAAAGCAGGCGATGGCGGCAGCAGCCCTCCCTGCGCAAAATAATCTTTGTTCTTATAAACTAAAGTTTGCAGCCGAACGGGAAAATAACGGCTGGAAACTGCGTCGATAGTGCTTCCGGAAGATTTTTAGTGCTGGAAACTGCGTCGACAGCGCTTCCAGAAGTTTTTTAGCACTGGAAACTGAGTCGACAGTGCTTCCAGAAGTTTTTTAGCACTGGAAACTGAGTCGACAGTGCTTCCAGAAAATTTTTAGCACTGGCGACGGCGTTGACGGTGCTTCCACACTTCAAGACAAAAAAAAGCGCGAGACCGAAGTCCCGCGCCTTCCCTACTATGAAAACCTACCAAAAGATTGGTTAAGCTTCTACATTCCAGTCTTCAGCCGCCATGCGCTTGTAGCTGCGCAGACGCCATTTGGCATTGTCTTCAGCGGCTTTGAAGAGTTCGGCAGCTTCGTTCGGATACTGCTTCATGACGGAAGCGAAACGAACTTCGCCTTTCAGGTAATCCTGGAACTTGCTCCAATCCGGTTCCTTGCTGTCGAGCGTAAACGGATTCTTTCCTTCTTTCTCCAACGCCGGATTGTAACGCCACAGGTGCCAGTAACCGCATTCAACGGCTGCTTTCTCTTCAGCCTGTGATTTGCCCATGCCTTTCTTCAAACCGTGGTTGATACACGGAGCGTAGGCGATGATCAACGACGGACCGTCGTAAGCCTCAGCCTCGCGCAAAGCCTTCAATGTCTGAGCCTGGTCGGCACCCATCGCAATCTGGGCTACATAAACATATCCGTAAGTCGTAGCCATCAAGCCCAGGTCTTTCTTACGAACACGTTTGCCGGAAGCGGCGAATTTGGCGATAGCGCCCAGTGGAGTAGCCTTGGAAGACTGACCGCCTGTATTTGAATAAACTTCAGTATCCAACACGAGGATGTTGACGTTCTTGCCGGTAGCAATCACGTGGTCCAGACCGCCGTAACCGATGTCGTAAGAAGCACCGTCGCCACCGATAATCCACTGCGAACGCTTAACCAGGAAGTGTTCCAGTCCGGCCAGCGTAGCGCAATACGGACATTTGTCTTTGGCAGCTTCAACCATCGGGATAATCTTTTCAGCCAACTCTTTTGTCTTGTCGGCATCGTTCTGGTTGTCAATCCAAGCCTGGAAAGCTTCCTTGTATTCAGCCGGAGTAGCTTCTTCGGCGATGGCAGCTTCCATCGTAGCCTGGATGCGGGCACGCATCTTTTCGTTGGCCAATTCCATACCGAGACCAAATTCGCAGAAGTCTTCGAACAAGGAGTTTGCCCAAGCCGGACCGTGTCCTTTTTCGTTGGTCGTATAAGGAGTGGAAGGAACAGAGCCGGAATAGATGGAAGAGCATCCCGTAGCGTTGGAAACCATCTCGCGGTCGCCGAACAACTGGGAAATCAGCTTCACATACGGAGTTTCGCCGCAGCCGGAGCAAGCGCCGGAGAACTCAAACAACGGAGTAGCGAACTGCGAGTTCTTCACGTTCGATTTCACATCGACCAAGTTCTGTTTGCTCTTCACGTTGGCTACGCAATAGTCCCAGTTGGCTGCTTCTGCCAGTTGGCCTTCCAATGGAACCATAGACAAAGCCTTGTTGCCCTTGAAGCCCGGACATACATCCGCACAGTTGCCGCAACCCAAGCAGTCCATCACGTCAACCTGCATACGGAACGCCATACCCTTCATGGCAGCTGGAGCCTTCACGGCAATCGTAGCGAAGTTTGCACCCTTCAGCTCTTCTTCATCCAAAACGAACGGACGGATAGCTGCGTGAGGACAAACGTAAGCACACTGGTTACACTGGATACAGTTGGCTTCATTCCATACCGGAACGAAAGTTGCCACACCGCGTTTTTCATATTTGGCTGTTCCCTGATACCACGTACCGTCTTCGATACCCTTGAAGGCAGATACTTTCAACAAGTCGCCATCCTGTGCATTGATCGGACGAACCACTTCGTTGATGAAGGCCGGATCGTTGTTGGCTGCCGGAGCTTCTACTTCCAGATTAGCCCAAGCCGGATCAACGGCCAACTGATGATATTCGCCGCCACGGTCAACGGCCGCGTAGTTCTTGTTGACAACGTCTTCACCCTTCTTGCCGTAAGACTTCACGATGAATTTCTTCATCTGCTCAACGGCCAAGTCAACAGGAATTACCCCTGTGATGCGGAAGAAAGCAGACTGCAGGATGGTATTGGTACGGTTGCCCAGACCGATTTCCTGTGCAATCTTCGTTGCGTTGATATAATAAACGGTAATATTATTTTGTGCGAAATATTTCTTTACCTTGTTCGGCAGGT
The DNA here is from genome assembly GCA_944326775.1 of uncultured Parabacteroides sp. GTDB lineage: Bacteria > Bacteroidota > Bacteroidia > Bacteroidales > Tannerellaceae > Parabacteroides. The sequence continues at coordinate 19,288 of CALVFH010000029.1, read as the reverse complement.
TCTTGGCCAACTCTTCACCTTCCCAAATCGTATTCAGCAGGAAGGTACCGTTCTTACGCAGACCGCGGGTAACATCATACATGTGCAGGTAAGCCTGAACGTGGCAAGCTACGAAGTTCGGCGTATTTACCAGATAAGTAGAACGGATAGGATGATCGCCGAAACGCAGGTGAGAGCAAGTGAAACCACCGGACTTCTTGGAGTCGTAGGCGAAATAAGCCTGACAGTATTTATCGGTATTATCGCCGATAATCTTCACGGAGTTCTTGTTGGCCCCAACAGTACCATCGGCACCCAGACCGTAGAACTTGGCTTCGAACATACCGTCGGCATCCAAAGCAATTTCTTCTTTCTTAGGCAGCGAAGTGAAGGTCACATCGTCTTCGATTCCGATTGTGAACTGGTTCTTCGGCATCGGCAAAGCCAGGTTCTCGTAAACGGAAAGAATCTGAGCCGGAGTTGTGTCCTTGGAACCTAAACCGTAACGGCCGCCGACTACCAGCGGAGCGTTTTCTACACCATAGAAGCAATCCTTTACATCGAGATACAACGGTTCGCCGTTAGCACCCGGTTCTTTCGTACGGTCCAATACAGCTACGCGCTTAGCCGTCTTCGGAACAGCAGCCAGGAAATGTTTAGCCGAGAACGGACGATACAAGTGGACAGCTACCAAACCGACCTTCTCGCCTTTAGACATTAAATAATCAATCGTCTCACGGATAGCTTCAGTAATTGAACCCATGGCGATGATTACACGATCGGCATCTTCAGCACCATAGTAATCGAACAAGCTGTGCTTGCGACCCGTAATCTTGCTGATTTCTTCCATATATTCTTCTACGATAGCCGGAACAGCATCATAGAACGGATTGGAAGATTCGCGATGCTGATAGAAATGATCCGGGTTTTCAGCCATACCGCGTGCAACCGGTTTCATCGGATTCAAGGCACGGGCGCGGAATTCAGCCAAAGCTTCCTGATCGATAAGCGGAGCCAGATCTTCATTGTCGAGCTTTTCAATTTTCTGGATTTCATGAGAAGTACGGAATCCGTCGAAGAAGTTGATAAACGGAACACGTGATTTGATCGTAGCCAAATGAGCAACTCCGGCCAAATCCATCACTTCCTGGACAGAGCCTTCGCACAACATGGCGAAACCTGTCTGACGGCAAGCCATTACATCCTGATGATCGCCAAAGATACACAAGGCATGAGAGGCCAACGTACGAGCAGAAACATGGAACACGCACGGAAGTAATTCTCCGGCGATCTTATACATGTTCGGAATCATCAACAGCAAACCTTGAGATGCCGTATAAGTAGTCGTCAACGCACCTGCCTGCAAAGAACCATGGACAGCACCGGCAGCACCACCTTCCGACTGCATTTCCTGTACCATAACTGTCTCGCCGAAAATATTCTTACGTCCGGCAGCAGCCCATTCATCCACGTGTTCTGCCATCGTAGATGACGGTGTGATCGGGTAAATCGCAGCCACTTCGCTAAACATATAAGATATATGCGCAGCAGCTTCGTTACCATCACAAGTAATAAATTTCTTTTGCTTTGTCATAGACTTATAAACTATTAGTATTAAAATGCTTCTACAATATCAATTAAGCATGACATTTGTCACGCGCAAAGATACGCAACTTCTTCTGATTTGCAATGTAAAGATTGCAATTTTGTCTTTCTTCAGTCCGCTTCTTTTTTTATTTCAATACAAAAATCCGAACAACCAGAGCGGGATGACATTTTCTTCACCGACAGCCTTCTGCTCAACCGCGTAATACAACTCCGGATTGATACGCAAAGGCTTTGTCTTTTCTATCCTGAAATTATATTCCCCATCCACCAGGAAATGAGCGTTCTTCTGCCCTTGATTCAGCGTACTGTTTTTCTGCAACTGATTATAGAAAAACGTTTCACGCACCGTGTCTTCATTTACTTGCATCGGACGGATAGGATACATCAGATTGGAATTATACATATAAACCTTAGAGGGTTTCTTGGGAAAAGCCTCTCCCGCAGGATAGAGCATATTCACCAAGCGGGCATCGGCCAAATACTTGATATAGTTCATCACCGTAGCCCGCGAAGTCTCGATTGCCTTGCTCAGCTGGCTCACATTAGGTGTCCCCGGAGCATTTACCGCCAAAAGATAAAGCAACTTACGCAACTTGGGCAAATAACTCTGCTCGATTTGCTTGATATATAAAACATCAACTTCAAGCGTCATATTCATCGTTTTCAGCAGGTTTTCCGAGAAATTTCTTTTCTCGAGAAAAAAAGGATAGAAACCATGATGCAGATAATCGGAAAAATAATCAAGCGGCTGCACTTGCGAACAGATTTCATCTGCTATTTCCCGATGATATCGTATTACTTCCTGGAATTTGTAGGGTTTGAAGGCATGACCCGAAAGAAGATTAAGATATTCACGGAATGAAAAACCCCGCAGGTGATAAGATTCAACCTTCCCGGAAAGATCCGGATTCTCTTCTTTCAGGCGCATCACGGAGGAACCCGAAAAAACTATTTTCAAATCAGGGAAATAATCATAACAATAACGTAATTCCTTCGACCAGTTGGAATATTTAAACACCTGGTCGATTAACAGCACCTTTCCTCCCTGCTCCCGGAACTTTGCGGCAAATTCCAGCAAACTGCATTCCGTAAAATAGAAATGATTTAGATTAACATACAAGCATTCCCGATTATCGGCTCCGAAAAATTCACGGGCATAAGCCAACAAAAATGTTGTTTTTCCGATTCCTCTCGAGCCTTTAATTCCTATCAAGCGGTTGTTCCAATCGATCTCATCCATCAACCCTCTCCGGACAGGAGCTTGCAAATGTTCAATCAAGTACTTATGTGTACGATAAAATGCTTCCACTATTCAATCTTATCAATAAACTTGCTTGTTGTTGGGTAGCAAAGATACGAAAACTCGCTTAAATATATAATGTAAATCAACCCAATTAATCAAAAGTCCATTTTACGGCTAAAGTCGGAATCGCATAAAAGCCTTTCCTTGCTCCGAAATTCTGGCTAAGCTCCACCTCTGTGCCGATACTAAGTTTAAACTGGTCGCTGACTGATTTCAGTCTGTTTAAATTCACCCAAAATTGAGGTTCCGCCAAGAAAATAAAGTTCCGATGTTGCGTTTCCGTATAAAAAGTCTGCTCACGCCAGAAATCGGCAAAACCACTGAAAGTACATAACCCTCCTTTGGCAAAATGAAGATACCAGGTTCCCGTCAATTGAAAATTATGCGGACTTCTGTGCTTTTGAATATACTTATACATCGCGGAAAAAGTAAAGCCCCGGGTAAACGTTGAGTTTCCCCAAGAATAAGTAAGACCTCCAAGATAGGCATTATTATAAGAATAACTATTGGAGGCACCGCCATTATACTCTACATGGATGGAAAACGGGGGTTTCCAGAAACGCAATTCCCGGGAAATTTCCCAATAACCGGCAGCTACCCCCTTGCTGGTATAATCCACGTCCACAAAAAAGTAAGTACTACCCCACTTGTCGGCTTTGAACATTTCCACGGTTGAAGTCAGCACAGGACGGCCATCCAAGTCTTTCTCATATAAAGCTCCGCCAAAATCATAATGCAACTGGACATTCTGCGCACAGCCGAGACGAGCTAATCCGGCCAACAATAAAAAGATACAAATTCGTTTCATCATACTTGAAAAAGGAGTTCTATTCATTTCGGAGCGCAAAAATACGATAAAAAAAAGACTTCCCAACATTCCGAGGACAGATAAGGGATATCCTGCGGAAAGCCGGGAAGCCTGTAAAACTTTAAATTATTATGGAGAATGCAAAATTTATCAATACGGAGGTTAGCTATCTCCTGATTTTATATCAAACTCACGTAATTTATTCAAAGTTCTCTATCATTATTTTCTTAACTGGCAGAGTTAAACGCTCAATCAAACGCAAATCATCTGTTATAATTTCGGCTGTTGCTGGCATTTCTAACAAAACCGGAAGCTGGCAATCATAGTTAGTTGTCAATCCATTTGGAAAACTGATTTCGAGCACATAATCATTTTCCGCCGGAACCAAAGAAACAGTAGAAACATAACCTTCCACACTCCCAAACTCCTCATTCGGATAATTTGCAAAACGAACGATCACACGCTGACCAACTCTTACTTTTCCTGAACGCCCCACCGGTAATCGTGCTTTCCCTATCAACTGTTTTTTCATCTCAGGCACTATAGCACACAATTCTTCACCATACTCAACAAACTGATTTTCATGCTAATAATTTGTAAAAACCACTTGTCCGGTTATTGGAGCGATTAAACAGTAGTCAATTTTCCATCCATGTATAACTGCAAGTGTTTCTTCTGTCGCTGTTTGAATTTTCTGCCACCATTCATTTTGTTTTTCTTTTTGTTCTAGTAGCAAATCCAATAAAGTTCCTTCTAATTCTCCAATTTCTATCATTACAAATCAATGAATTCCTCCATCATACTTTCCAATAATCAATACTGTAATGCAAACCCATACAACTACATGGCGTACCGCCTTTAATAACATGCATTGCACACTCGTCTAACTCAGCTTTGCTCAATTTGTTCAATTTAAGCTTGTCTATCTTTTTGAACTCTTTTTTACTTTCCATAATAAATTTATTAATTAATGATCAATAACATATATAATATACCACAAGGCATATCTATTCCCGTTTCAGCTCCTCCGCCGGATTCCGGTTTGCCGCCCGCAGGATTTGTCCCAACACCGTCGCTATCATCAAGAAGACAATCGCGACAATGACACCCAGCAATAATCCTACGGGAATGTTCGTGCGGTATGCATAGTCCTGCAGCCAGTTGCTCATGGCCAGATACGCGACGGGCAAGGCGAAAGCTCCCGCCAACACCACTTGCAGGACATATTCCCGGAAGAAAATGGATACAATATCCTTCGCCTCCGCGCCCATGACCTTCCGGACGGCGATTTCCTTCCTCCGCCGCTCGGTGGAAGCCAATGCCACGGCATAAATCCCGAACAACGCAATCAGCAAACAGACGACAGACAATGCGGAGAAGACTTCCAGCCCTATCTGCTCCGAGCGGTTGAGCTGATCATACAAATCCCGGACCGGAACCAGCCTTACGTCGGTCAGGCCCGAATCCACCGTGGGGAGAATTTCCTTAATCCGCGCCATCGCCGGCATCAACTGCCCTGGCTCCGTCCGTATATACAACTTATTAAACTGATAGAAAGCCGAGGGAAGGTAAATCTCCGCCTGAATCTGGTTGCGGAAAGACAGCGTATGGAAATCCTTCACCACTCCCGCTATCTCGTAGTCTGCCATCACCGTCCGGTTCGATTCGGAAGGCATCCGGATGATTTTTCCCACCGGATTGCTGATATTCATCCGGCGGACGGCCTCTTCGTTCAAGACCACCTTCTCCGTCTGACCTTCCGCCCACCAATCTCCGTCCACCATCGTCAGCCCGTAGGCTTCCGCGAAGTGACTATCCGCAAATATCAACCGGAACAAGGGAACTTCAGCCGGAGCGCCCTCCCACGAGACCTGGTTGATGAGATAATTCGGGTCGGCTTCGTGGCTGGGTTCAAAATCCGCGTCGGAAACGGCCGTGATTTGGGGTACCGACTTCAATTCGTTGATCAGCTTCGTCTCCAGCGTCCCTGCATAATCCACAAATCCCGTCAGTTGCAGCAAATCGTTGCTTTCAAATCCCAAATCTTTCTGATTGACATAATTCATCTGCCGCATGACCACCAACGAGGCAATAATAAAGACGATACTCACGAAAAGTTGTAGCGAGACAGCTATCCGTTTGTAAACCGGCTGGTACCTGTGCTGTTTGGAATAAGGCGAGACGGCGGTGCGCACCAATTTCCAGGAAAGCACATATCCGACGGCGCAGACAAGGATAAGAATCCCGATTCCGCACAGCCCGAACAATTTCCAGACCGACGCCGCCAGCGAAATATCCAGCAGCCGCGAAAACTCCGGCAACAACAACGCGAGCAGGCAAGCCGCCACCCCGACAGCCGCCAGCACCGAGCAGACCAGCTCGAAAATCAGCTGCCCCCTCAGTTGCCCCGTCGTCGCACCGTTCACAAACCGCAGATTCAATTCGCGCAACCGCTGCCAGAACAAATCGAAGTGCAGATTGAAGAAATTGAACACCGAAGCAACCAGCAGCAGCACGCCGGACACAACGAACAACCCAATGAAGTTCAACGTGAACGGGGAGTTCGCCTCCAGCTTGTGGCGGACGTCGGCCAACGGCATCATCCGGATTTGTATGTCCGCTTTCGCCTTCAGCTCCGCAGGAAGCTCCAGCGCTTCTTCCGAAATCGCCGCGACGGGAGCGTCCGGGCGGAATTTCACATAAACCTCCATGAAGAGCATCATCCATTGCATCTCCTCCGGCGCGTTCGAGAAAGATTGCAGCATGTCGTGGTTAACCAGCGCATCGAAACCCAAATTGCTGTGCATCGACGGGTCCTCGACGACCGCCGTCACGAGATACGGGGGCAAATCGTTCCTCATTTTCGTCCAAACAGGCTGCCCGACGGCCTTTTCCACGCTCCCGAAAAGCCGGACCGCCATCGATTCCGTCAAAACCATGTTGTTTTTGACCTGCAACGGCTCCAACCGCTCCCCGCTGATAATTTTTTGCGGGAAAACACGCAGGAACGAGCTGTCGGCATAGAGAAGCTGCATCTTGACATGCGGAACCTCCGCGGTGCGGCAATTTTCCTGCCCGCGCATCAGGGTGGTCGAAGATTCGATCCCTGCAAAACGCTCGCCAAGTTTCCGTTCGATGACTTTCGAAGCCCCCTTGTTCACTTTTCCGGACTGTTTTTCCACCGTATAGACCCGGTAGATGTGCGGCGAACCCGGATAGAACGAATCGTAGGAAGTTTCATAATCAATCCAATAAAGCGACGGCACAAGGCACGCCAGCGCAAGCGCGATCCCCAAAACGCCGACCAGGAATTGCGGCTTGTGCTTCCCGATATTCCTGAACACGATTTTCAAATAATGCCAGAACATACGCGCCTCCTTTCCGCAGGGCTGGTTTCCTGTACAATTTTTCCATCAAACAAATGAATCACGCGTTTCGCAAAATTCGCATCCCGTTCGCTATGCGTTACCATCACGACGGTTGTCCCTGCCTTATTCAACTCACTCAACAGGTTCATCACTTCTATTCCGTTCTTCGAATCCAAGTTTCCCGTCGGTTCGTCAGCAAGAATCAGCTCCGGATTCTCAACCACTGCACGCGCAATGGCAACCCGTTGTTGCTGTCCGCCAGATAATTGCTGCGGGTAATGCTCAGAGCGGTGAGAAATCTGCATCCGCTTCATAACTTCCCCAACTTTCTTCTTCCTTTCAGCCGCCGCAACGCCCATATAAAGCAACGGTAGTTCGATATTTTCCTCCACGGTCAGTTCATTAATCAAATTGAAGCTTTGAAAAACAAAACCAATCAGTCCCCGACGGAATTGCGTCCGTCGTCGTTCGTCAAATTTCCCGACCTCCGTCTCGTTTAAGAAATAACTCCCCTGCGTCGGATTATCCAACAAGCCAAGAATATTCAACAACGTAGATTTGCCGCATCCCGACGGTCCCATGATGGCGGTATATTCGCCTTTTCCAATCTCTAAGCTGACATCATTCAATGCCCACGTTTCCACATTTTCCGTACGGAAAACCTTCTGGATTTTTTCGAGTTTAATCATGATTCTATTTTTATTGATTTGTCCAACTATAAAAAATAATGAATAGCAAAGGACTTCTCTATTTTATCCTTAATAGATCTTGAAACAAATCCGTTCATTATCTTCTGTATCTCATATTGATTCAAAGGAGCGACTAACTCATTTGGAATCAATATTATATTATCCTTATATCTACTCCTATCATATACCCGTGTCGTCATATAAGGCCCTGTAGTATTTACAACTAGTTCATCGATATATTTATAAATTTGAATAAAAAATTCAGAGTGAGAAGACGACGCATCTACATAAATGTATGTATCATCATATGAAGCTCGGATTGGATAAGGAGCAATAGAACGTTCACCTTCATGCCATGTTCCTTCCCAATCAATATCTCGTTTTTTTTCATCAGCTACAATATAAATGGAATTACATACCAATAGCCAACTAAAAAATAGCCGTTCTCAATAATATACGTATAATTTTTTTTGCATTCATTTTAGTTCTTATTTGTTATTACAGCACAAAATTCTGAATTATATATTTTAGTACCAACAAATAAGCATCTACAAATAAAATTACATTATAAGGCTATTATTCAATACATTAAACTATAAAAGCAGAATAAAAATATCTACAAAGCTGTTCTGTTCTTATATTTTTTTTCTCCTCATCGAACAAAAAGATTCTACAAATTCATCCACAGAAAGAACATTTTCTTTGGTTAAACCCAGTTTTACTTTGACGCGTGTTTTCCATTGTCGAACCGCTTTTTCTGTTATATTCGTCATGACCGAAATTTCTTTAGTGGAAAAATTCAGTTTTAGCATACAAAGTTTGCATAAATCGGCATGGCTTAAACCAGGATATTGATTCTTTAATTTACTATAAAATCGACTATAAGAGATATCAGTAAATGTAATTAACAAAGATTCTTCCATTTCATCCATATAAGTAGGATCTTCTGTAAAACGCTTAAGAAATTTATTCCACATATCTGCAATTTCTTGATAAATCAAAGAAAAGCTCTTATCTTCCATTTGCTTTTTCAATAAGGATAGTTGACTTTCTAACTCCTTATTCTTTTTTTCGTAACTTCTAATGTCATCGTCAGCCTTTTGGTTTTTATCAGACAAGCTGGAACGAAGTAAATCCCGCTGAACCTGTAAATCTTCTATTTTTTTCAGGTTCTTGCTCTGTTCCGCTTCCATCGCATCAATTATTCTAACCGCATCAGCCCACTTTCGTTGTTTTTCTTTTAAACGAAGGTGATAAAATCTACGCTCTAACACAAAAACAAGTATAGCAAATAAACAAATACAAATGCTCCAATAGAATAACTGTTTATTTCTCCAAACTAATTCCTTGTTTTGAGCTTTCAATTGAGCACGATGATATTGTGCTGAAATTTCCATCATCGTTTTTTGCAACTCCGATTGACGGATACTATCTTTTATTTCTATATACAATTGGGCATATTGAAACGCTTTGTCATATTGTTTCAAATCTTCAAAAAGATAAGATAATGCTTGATAAGTACTGCTTCTTGTGTAAATATTGGATGTTCGCAATACTTTTTCTAAATACCGAAAAGCTTGTTCATAATCTTCTTTTAACCGATATAAATTGCCTCTTGTCAAATAGAGTGGAGAGTCATCGCGCAATTTTTCAGCGAACAAATCTATTTCCCGGAAACATGCTTCAGCCAAATCATATTTGTGAGCCCGAATAGCATTGGCTGCACGCTCATTTAATAGGCCGCAAAAATTTTTATAATCGCCTATTTCTTGAAACATTTCAATGGATAAAGAATAACAAGAATCAGCTTTTTCCCACATTCCTTGCATTCCATACATTCGTCCAATGTGAGCATAAGACTCTGCCAAATAGGTCGGTTTTCCTGATAACTTGGCATATTGACAAGCCCGTTGGTAGGCTTCATTTGTTTCTGGCAACAAAGATTGATAGGCGTATAATGTTCCTAATTGAGATGTGATTAGATAAAGCTGCAAGTAATCTGAAACTTTCAACGATTCAGTTTCTGCATTTAGATAATACTGGATTGCCTCATAATTATCTCCTAACTCGGACGCGACACGACCAGCTGTATAATAAGCCTGTCCCAAACGACGTGCATCTGCCTTTTTACTAAAATAAGATACTGCATATTTGATTTCCTTATCAGACCAATGAGGACGGTAGCTTTTATCTCGAGCCGAAGTGATTAACAAACACCAATTTGCGTATGACTGTTCTGATAATTCTTGAGGCAATTCAATAGAACTTAATAAACGATACGCACTGTCCGGATTCTCGTACAATAAAGATTCTGCTTGAATTATCCGTGAATCTATTCTTTGATTCCGACAATTCGAAAAAAACAGAACAACAACGAGAAATAAAAAATATTTTGCATTCATATATCTTTCCGTTTATAACAGTTTGTTATCTATCATCTGAATATTCCAAATGAGATCTAACGTCTGACCCTATAAAGCTATCCATAAGGAGTTATATTATATAGGCAAAATTAATATTTCTTCCTTAGTCTTAGTTCTATTAAAGTCAAATTCATTATTCAAAAATGCAAAAGCATACACAAGATAGTCAATTTACATTATGTCAGTTTAACTTCTCGAGAATCGATTATTTTCGTCCTTCGATTTAGAAAATTAAAAACATCGATTCTCACAGGCTTTAAAACAAGATAATATATTGATATTTTATATTTTAACCCATAAAAAACAAAGTGTATTTTATCCATCTTTTTCTCATTTTTACTCCAAAATAGCCATAAAAATATTTTCCTCCTTTAAAAGACTTCATTCTTACCTTCAAATGGAAAGGGATAAAAAATCATCTGCATGATTCCGGCAAGAGATTGTAATGAGTATGTCAAACCTATTAGAAGACCTGGTGAACTCATTGTGATCTCTTGCCATACTCATTGCAATCTTTTTTCAGAAGGCCAGAAAAAATAGCCAAAAATAGACGTTTTTTTGTGCAGAATAATAAAAAAACTCCAAGCCGAGAGATGACAAATTGACAAAAAAGGCTTCCCGACATTCCGAGGACAGATAAGGGATATCCTGCGGAAAGCCGGGAAGCCAGTAAAATTCAAAATTATCAGCAAATTGACCGGATCATTTCTTTCGCGTATATTGATACAAGATTTTGCCTTTCCCGTTAATCATATAGAAAGAGATTTCGGCATCGCTCAGGGAAAACAAGGTGAAGCCGGCATTGTCGCTACAGAACCGGGTTCCGTCGATAGGCTGGACCTTTCGCGCCAAGGAACCTGCACTGTTCACGACATAATCCACATCGCTTCCCAACGGTTTTATATGCTGGAAATTATGGATATGCCCGCACAAGTACATATCGACGTGGTACTTGTTGAGCAACGGCTCGACATGTTTGCGCATATCGGCGCGCTCGCTTTCCGACTTGGTCGTATAAGCGTAAAGCGGATGGTGACCGGTTACAATCTTCCATTTTGCCTTCGAGGCAGCCAGCGCAGCCTCCAACCAACGCAATTGCTCTTCGATACTTTGCAGGCCGGCATCGGCGTACTTCTCTTCTTTGTCGCGGTAACGCTCAATCAGCGGAGTCGTGTCGATAAAGAAAATCTCAACAGATTCGTTTTCCAACTCGAAGTACTTGCTGTAATAACGCGAGCGCATCATCCATCGGCGGCTTTTCCGGCCGTAGTCGAGCACGGCCTGGGTATTTCCGCGATATTCATGGTTCCCGCAGAGGGCAAACCAGTCGATCATCAGGTCGGGATGAGCATAAATCAACTCGTAATTGGTCATCCAGAGAGGATCATCCACGCTGGCCACCCCGTTAAAATGATGAATATCGCCCGGAGCAACCACAAATTCCACGTCGATTTGCTCGGCCAGGCTGCCCATCAGTTCCGCAATCGGTTTCTGCTCATAATAACCATTCCGGCCCAAATCGTTTGCCAAAATAAAGTTCAGATTGTTTTCCGGAATTGCCGGAACCTCCAAAGAAGGCGCCGGCGCCTCGCTATAAACCGTTGCCGCACGATCGGCAGCCCGGTCGGCACGCGCGTTGGCTGCCGAAGCCGAAAATCCGCCTATGGCACCTGTTGCAAAAAAAGCAGACAAAGCTTTCAGGCAATTTCTTCTGTTCATTTCCTTGGTTTTAAAAATTATTTCGTCCCGTAAGCACCGAAATGGTTTTCCACGGCCGGAGAGGTATGACTTTCACCATTTACCGTCAGCCCCGTAGAACCAAAATAAGGTGCGATGGTTCCCGTATAAGTTCCTGAAAGAACCGGAGAACCTGCCTGCACATGGAAATCCCAGGCCTCATCATAAATATAACTTGTCAAAGAAACGGCATTGATATCGAAATTGACAAAACCCGGATCTTTCGAATCATCTTCCGTAGCGATTACGCTGTGAACATCTACCACGCCGACGTTGTAATCCTCGTGTGCATAGTTGTAACCTTCCCAAGCATAAGCCACGCCGGATTCACCTTCTTCCGGATCATCGAAAACAATCTCGCTCCGCTGAGAACCTGATGCATAGTAGTTGTAATCAATCAAAGAAGAATCGTCGTAACCTTCTTCCGGATTGTTCGGAATATCGAAGCTCGGAGTCATGGCGCGGAACTTACAGTTCACAAGCAGGTTGTTGAATACATTGGCCAGTACGTTCTTTTCAACATAGATGCAGCCGCCCTTCTCGCCGTCGCGACGCCAGCCGGCATTAATAATCGTATTGTTATACGCATTCACCTTAGCCTGTCCGCGAGTCTCGCTCTGTCCTGAACTGGAAAGTTTCAGACCATTAGTATTCGGGCTGAACATCACGTTTCCGGCAACATCGACCGTGCAACCAGCCTTTACGTTTACAGCTTCTGCCCCGTCATAGCCATTGGCATAGAAAAGATTGTTTGCGATAATGCCGCTTCCACCCATCATATAGATACCGTCAGACCATCCGTTACGCAGGATAGAATTGGTGATAACATATCGGCCATTGATGTTGTTGGTCGTAATCTGAGGATAAGCGTCATCGCCAGCTGTATAGATTTCGGCAGATGCAGCCGGAGAACCATTGACAACTTGTCCGCCCGTATATTCGATAATCGTATGGTCGATGAGCATTTCTTCGCAAGATTCCGTAGCTACGATACCGCCCCACAGCACATTGAAGATGTTTGCTTCCGTGCGGTCGGCTTCCGGAATAGAAAACAAGATTGGTTTTTCAGCGGTTCCTTCGCAATAAAGATTTCCATCCACGGTGAATTCAACAGGCACATGGTTAGCACCTACCCCCGCCGTGCTGGCAATAATCTGTGCACCTTCTTTAATAATCAAAGTCTTTCCGGCAGGAACAGTAAAGTGATTATCCAAATTTACAACCGTATCAGCAGGCCAGGTAACAATGTCGGCCAAATCGAAAGGATTCTGATTTTCAGTTCCCGGTTCCGGCTCTGGCTCTGGTTCCGGCTGGGGATTCACTACAGGATCATCAATAGGATCGTCGTCATCACAAGAAGTTGTAACAGTTGCTGCGGCCAGAATCACAGAGCCCAGCAGCAAATAGCTTTTAAATTTCATAAGGCTAAAATTTTAAGATGTTTGTTTTGTATTTAATTCAAACGTTATTCGAAGGGTTATAATTTATAGCGGATACCTAAGATAAAGCTCTGCCCGTGCCATTCCTTGCGCTCAATGACGTTGCCGTCTTTGCGTTCGTACTCTTTCACATCGTCGGTATGAGGGCCTTTTTGGACGAAACGGAGCAGCGGTGTGTCAAGCAGGTTAGACGCCTTGGCATAAATGCTGATACCACATTTAAAGGATTTTTCTACGGAAGCGTCGAGCTGGAAATAACCGTCCTCCCAAATATCATCATTATACCAGTTAGAGATGTCGCTCAAACGTTTTCCGGTATAGCTTCCGGCAATTTGTCCTTCCCAACCATAACTCGTACTTTTGAAAAGAAGCGACAAATTCGCTACATGAGCCGCCTGTCCGAACAACGGACGGCTCTGAGTGACGGAAATGACTTCCGAGCCATCCATGGTACGCTTGTCGGTCGTAATTTTCGAATGAGTATAAGTATAGTTTGCCTTGACACCAAACCAATTAAAGTATTTCATAACGTCAAGCTCCAGACCCAAGTTTGTCGCATCGCCAAAATTCATTGGCTTGTAATAAACATCCTGTCCTTCGTTAAGCAAGCCGTATTCAATCGGGTCATTCAGTTTCTTGTAAAACAAACCAACCATGAATTGCTCGGAAGACTTCGGGAAGAACTCATAGCGCAAATCGATGTTGTCGGCTACCGTATGCTTCAAATCCGGATTTCCTTTTTCCTTATAATCTTCGTTGATGATGCTATACGGAACGATTTCGAAGAAACTGGGGCGGTTGATTGATCTCCCGTACGAGAAGCGAAGGTTCATGTTGTCCTTCAGAATGTATTTTGCATGGAAACTGGGGAGAATATCGGTATATTTCTGGTTTCCTTCCGGATCCTCATTGTCGGTAGGGAACTTTAACAGATACCCCTGATTTGTATGTTCCATACGGACACCCGCAATAAGCTCCCAAGATTTATATGAATACTTCACCATTCCATAAACAGCTCCGATACGTTCGGTCGCATCATAATTGAGTGGGTCACTGATATTACCATAAGGACGGGGCGTAAGAAGAAGCTGGTCGAAGTTCGTCCAATCTACACCTTCGTACTGCGGATTAGAAGCCCCTGTAGCCGAATTAAACGTGTATTCATTAAAGAAACTATCCCTTTTCTTGTCGCGATACATACCTCCGAGGGAGAAATCCAGCACCGATTCATTATCTGGCAAAGCAAGTTTATACATCAAATCCACGTATCCAGCTTTGTCTTTATCGGAATTGTGTTCCCAGCGCCGGGTAGCACCACCCGAGGTCTGCAAATGCGAACCCTGCATGAAAATTTCCGTATTGTCCGGCGTTTCGCTATAGGCTTTCGAAATGACAGCAGACCAGTTCAAGCGAAGTTTATCATCTTCCAGGAATCCGTGTTCTCCTTTAAGGGTAGAATTTATAATATATTGATGATTCCACTTCATGCGGACAGTCCGTTCCTTATCGTCCTCCCCATCACGCACTTCAGCTTCCTGCATATCCATATAACCATTGTACCACGTCAGTTTATGATGCTCGTTAATATGATAATCCAATTTGGCATGCACTCCGATACGCGTCTGCATGGTCGAATAGTCACGATATTCTATGCCGTTATGCGTCTGGCCCGGTTGATAGTAAAGCTGACTTTCTTTTCCTCGGTTGGTATTGATATAACTACCAGCTAACATGACTCCCAAATGTTTATCGAAAAAACGATCCCCATAAGAAATACCAGCCGTCAGGTCGGGCAAAGGACGCTTCCACTTCATCCGAAGGTTAGACATCGAGAAATCATCCATCGTCACCCGATTATCTTCCGGAAAACCCTTTGCTTCATAAGGAGATTGCTGAACAATCGCGCCATGATTGAATGATTGGAAATCGCGCCCGAAATACATCGCGTTATAGCCGGTAGAAAGGTTGGCGGTAAGCTGCCGTTCGTCCGGAGCATCTTTCATGATCAGGTTCACTGCACCTCCGATACCATCGCCTTCCATATTTGCTGTCAGCGATTTCGTTACTTCCAGGCGATCCAACATTTCCGACGGGAAAATATCGAGAGGAACAAAACGATTCTTATTATCCGGGCTTGGGATTTTCACGCCATTAATCAGCGTGTAGTTATACCGCTTGTCCATACCACGAAGAATCGCATACTGACCTTCTCCGCTACTGTTTCGCTCAATCGTCACGCCGGACATACGCTGGATTACGTTGGCGACGGTAATATCCGGAGACAATTCAATCGCCTTCGCACTCATCACGTTCACAACATTCATCGCTTTTTTCTCGATACCGCGTGCACCGGCTTCAGTGCGGCCGGGATTATGGGCGACAATCGTAACTCCTTCAAGAGCCAGTGCTTCCGACTCCATGTCAAAAGCAATCTCATCAGTGGTGGATGTACTCACCTCCTTTTCCAACGTATGGTAGCTCAGATAGCTGCATACGATGGTCAGTTTCTTTACATTCGGTAAATTAGAGAGTATGAAACTCCCGTCCAAACCCGTAGTAGAACCAATATTGGGATATTCTTTGATAAAAATAGTAGCACCAATCAATTCTTCCCCAGTTTTTGCATCTTTTACCTTCCCTTTAAATTCGGCAGCAGAGATACTTGCTGAAAGCGAAGCCATCGCTGCCAATGTCAAAATAAACGGTTTCATGTTCCTGTTTTGAATTACGCCGCAAAAGTATAGGTGGCACATAACAAAACCGAAACGAACGCACTACAAAGAATTGACGAAATAATTACAAAAGCGTTACGCCTGTCTGGGCAGAAATATAACGGAAAACAGCCTCTTCCTCATCCGGATGAAACCACACGATATCCGGATTCCGCTTGAACCAAGTCATCTGTTTCCGGGCATATACCCGCGTATTGCGCTTGATCTTCTCAATAGCCTCGTCGAGAGTCCAAGTTCCATCGAAATATTGGAAAAGTTCTTTATAACCGACTGTATTCAGAGAGTTAAGGTGTCGGAAAGGATAAACACGGCGAGCCTCCTCGACCAGTCCGTCGGCAATCATGGCATCTACCCGGCGATTAATCCGGTCGTACAGCTCTTCCCGGTCGCGGCGCAAACCAATCTGGAGAATCTGAAAAGGACGCGGCTTACGGATATTTGTCCGGAAAGACGAATACGGCTTGCCAGTCTGGCGGCATATCTCCACGGCATGGATGACCCGTTTGTAGTTCTGTTTGTCCACCTGCTCGTAATGGACAGGGTCGGCCTTGCGCAGTTCTTCCAGGATAGGCGCCAACCCATCCTTTTCATATTCTTTCCAAAGCGCTTCGCGGATTTCGGGGAGGACGGTCGGAATGTCATCGATGCCCTTCACCACCGCATCGATATACATCATGGAACCTCCGGTCATCACCACCGACGACGTATCCTTATATAATAAGGTAAGGAGGGAAAGCACATCGGATTCAAACTGGCTGGCACTGTAATAATCCTCCAGCGACAAGGTGCCAACCATATAATGCTTCACCCGCGCCTGCTCCGCCGCCGTAGGAGCTGCCGTCCCGATAGGCAAATCGCGATAGAGCTGGCGGGAATCCGACGAAATAATCGGCGCGCCCAAACGCTCGGCAATCCGAAGGCTCAGCTCCGTTTTACCAACGCCCGTAGGACCGAGAAGGATTATCAGGGTAGAAGACATCTGGAGGAAGTTTATACAGACGAATTGCGAGCTACGGAAAGCCCATAACTCGCAATTCGGCACTTAATTAATCATCATAAGGGTTGCTCAGCGGCCCGTCGTTCAAGCCTTCGTAGCCATCGAGGTCCAATTCATCGGGATTATACTCCGAATCGCCGTAGAAATCGGCATCGAGGTCGGAAGAAGAAGATGACGACGCCAGTTTGTTGTCGAACTCATCGAGCGACATCTGCTGTGCCGGCGGAACTCCCTTCGACTTGGTGCAAACCGCCTTGTCCAGGTCTTTGTTCGGGATGATTTCGCGCAGCTCCATGAAGAAAGCACGGTCGGTCATATAGTCGAACACGTAAAGCAGCTTCTGATGCTCGTCTTCCAGCAGCTCGTCGAGGCGCGTATCCTCCATCACGTAGCTATCGACGTCCGACGACGTATCCATTTCCACCAAAGTGATTTCAGTGCGTTTACCCCAATCGTCGTCACAGACAAAAAAAGACGCCATTTGGTCTTTCGTATATCCTACAGAATCGAGGATTGCATTATGCAGGTCCAGAAAAGTGGCTTCGGAATCGATTTGGATTTCCCGTTTGAAATCATCCACTTCGTCTGACAAAATTAAAAATCTGAATACCATAATCGCTTCGTTTTATTGGCCTCAAAAGTAGTAAAAATTCATACATGTTTCACTATACTTGGTTTCTTTCTCCGCAAATTTTACAGCAGCAGCGCTTGCAGCATGTAAACGCCGGCTCCCGCCAGATAACCCAGAAGAGCATAGAAAGAAATGTTTTTCAGATACCAGATGAAATTGATGCGCTCCAAGCCCATCACCACGACACCTGCCGCCGAGCCGATAATCAGCATACTGCCGCCTACTCCGGCACAATAAGCCAGGAACTGCCAGAAAATTCCGTCTTGCATGAAGTTCGCCAAGTACTCCGGGTTGGTTGAAGCGGCCAGCATCGTTTCCGTCACCAGCGGATACATGCCGATGGCCCCTGCCACCAGCGGCACATTATCGACAACGGCCGACAGCGTCCCGATGATAATATTCACGGCAAAGACATTCCCGATTGTCGCATCGAGCCATTCCGAGAAACTGCCGAGGATGCCGCTATAACGCAAGACCTCCACCGCCAGCAAGATGCCCAGGAAAAACATCAGCGTAGCTCCGTCAATCCGCTGGACGACACGCGAAAGACGCAATGCTACTGTCTCCGGAATCTTTAGCCGGGCATACATCAGCTCCGTATAAATCCAGAGAACACCGACTACCAGCAAAATGCCCACGAACGGCGGCAAATGAGTCAGCGTCTTGAAAACCGGCACGAACAACAACCCCACGACGCCCAGCACGAACAGCACAAACCGCTCGCGGCGGGGCAAGACGGCCAGAAGCGGGTTGGCGTCTTCGTCGGACACCACCTTCCGGGGCGGCGTGACCGGTCCTTTCAGCCAACGCGCCACGAAAGCTGTCGGGATGATGGCCGATGCCAGACTGGGGAGAATCAGATTCGGAATGGTTTCGCCTGTCGTAATATTGCCTTTCACCCAAAGCATGATGGTCGTAACATCACCAATGGGCGACCAGGCTCCCCCGCTGTTCGCGGCAATGATGATAATGCTCCCGAAAATCCAACGCTCGCGGTAATTGCCCAATAACTTGCGTATAAGCATAATCATCACGATGGAAGTAGTCAGGTTGTCGAGCACCGACGACATGAAGAAAGTCAGCGTTGCCACAATCCAAAGCAATTTCTGCTTGTTGCGGGGCACAATACGGTCGGTTACGAACGCGAAACCTCCGTGCGAATCGACCAGCTCGACCGTCATCATCGCGCCAACCAGGAAAATCAGCGTCTGGGCGATTTCTCCAATGCTGACCAGCATCTGATGTTCCAGCACATAGTGTATGCACTGGCTAACAAGGGGCATTTCGGCCACGCTGGGGTTCTGCGAGCAAAACAACTCGAACTCGCGGCCTGAAACAAGGGGCACAAAGTCGGACGACGACAACACATACAACACCCAAAGGACCGTTCCGGTCACCAACGCCGTTCCGGCTTTGTTGATTTTCAAAGGATGCTCCAAGGCTATGCACAAATAGCCAATCAGAAAGATAAATAAAATAAAAGTCAGCATGGCTCAGGATTGATTTAGTTTCACTTTTGCAAACATAGTGAAAAATATGTTACGAAAGAACCTTTTTCCATACTTTTTTGGCAT
>CALVFH010000028.1 GCA_944326775.1 uncultured Parabacteroides sp. | reverse complement strand
ATTTATTTATGAAAAAAGCAATCTTTACTTGTATGGTTATGGCTTGTCTGCTGCCGATTGGCGGGTGGGCGCAAACGGAAACAACCCCTGAAACTGAAGTTACGGGGGCGTTGGATTTTACCCTTGATACTACACCGGCTGAAGGTGATGGGTACAAATGGGAAAATGGGACATTAACATTAGAGGGATTAAATCTCTCTTTAGAGGATGTCAACGGAATCGTGTTGCCTGACGGAGCAAAAATAATATTGAAAGAAAGAAATACGATTCACTTCGAAAGCAATCAGACAGAAGATATCGTAGAGTTAAGTGCGGCCATTGTAAGTACCGGCGCATTAAATTTTGAAGGCGATGGATCGCTTAATATCCATAGCAGCCATGAAGCTATCCACGCCATGGGAAACCTTTCTATAAACGGAGGAGCATTTGAAATTGAAACTATGGGTGAAAGCGTTAACGGCAGCGTATCCGCAACATCAGCATCCATCAATAACAGTTCGATAACGATAAACGCAGCAACCGACGAGGGTATAATGTTGCAAAATCTGTCTGAAAGTAACAATTTAAAGGTAAACAATTTAGAAATAAAAAACAGCCTGATTGAAATTCAAGCGACAGAAGAAGAAGGCATGGTTATAGATGGAAATACAAACATTAACAACAGCCTTATCTCTCTTTATTCCGGGGCAAAGGATGCTATGGAAGTTTATGAAATGACGATATCCAATAGCCAAGTTGCTCTTAATGCACCAAATTATGACTCAGCTCTTTATGGAAATATTACCAGCATAGAAAACAGTGTATATATAGCTTTAGGAAAGGGAACGGAAAGTATATTGAGAAATAGTGAGAGTGGAACTGTTATTTCTGGCAGTTGGGTAGAAAGTTCTTCACCAATAACCATCGAATCGGTAACCAACTCGTTTGTCCGCACAATCTCTACCGCAACCAGCACCGTTTATGGAAACTATACTTTACCAAGTAAAGTAACAATAGCTGAAAACGAAACCTTGATTATCCCCGAAGGCGCAACCCTCACCGTCCCATCTGATTTTTCTTTAACCAACAACGGTGAAATCCAAAACAAAGGGGTAATATATATCGAATCCGGCGCCACCCTCGATGGAACAGAATCGGTTGGCGGAACGGTTATCGACAACAACCCAAGCAGACCGGAAATCACTTATTATTCGCTGACAATTATCCCAAGCGAAGGCGCAACGCTGACTTCCCGGCATGACAAAAAGACCGTGAAAGAAGGGGGCAGCTTCACCTTGTCGCTGACAATCGACGAATCGTATGCCGGAGCGGAACCGACGGTCTATGTCAAACGCGGACGCGGCGAATGGACAGCCCTCGAAATTGACACCGTGAGCGGCTATTATCAAATCCGGGATGTGCGTAACGACATCACCGTTAAGGTGAGCGGCGACGGAATCTATCCGGTCGGCAACGAGACCGTTGCCCCGCAACAGGCCCGCATCTACGCAAGCGGCAGCAAGATTGTAGTCGTAACGCCCCAGCCTACGGAAGTTCAAATCATCTCGATGTCCGGCGCTGTAGTCGCTGCCTGCCAGGTAAACGGGCAGCAGGAGTTTGGCAATCTGGCCAACGGCATCTACATCGTCCGGGCCGGTAACGAAACAATCAAGCTGCACGTCGCTCAATAGCGCGTCACCAGGGCGTAACCTGCATAAACCGCCACCAGGCCGGCAACCAGACTAAGTCCGGCATAGGCGGCAAAAGCTAGGAAACGCCCGCTTGCCAGCATCAGGTGGTTCTCGTAGATGAACGTAGAAAAAGTAGTGAATCCTCCACAGAAACCGACCGTCAGAAATATACGCAAATCTGTGCTGAGCCACCCGTTGCGGGCGAAAAGGCCATTCAAAAGGCCAATAGCCAGGCATCCCAACACATTTACCCAAAAGGTTCCCCACGGGAATAACATATTCGTATGACTCTGCACTACCGACGATAACCCGTAGCGAGCCACACCACCCAGGAAACTCCCCAAACCGATTAGAAGTAACGTTCGCAACATCTTTACCCAAAATTTACGGGACAAAATTACATAAATGGCGAAAAGAAACGAAAAGGTCGCCATTTCTTAACGCCGTTGCAACAACTCGCACTTATTTTTGTTGGAAAATCTGATAAAAAAGACATCATGAAAAAGCAAATCGTATTCTTGCAACTGCTGTTTGCCATGGCAGCCTGGAATGCACAGGCAACCGTGGTCAAAGGGACCGTCAAAAGTTCAGACGGGAAACCCGTGGAGAATGTCGTCGTGACCGATGGCTATGTATTTACCACAACCAATGCGAAGGGAGAATATTCGCTGGATTCAAACGAAGCCAAGAGCCGCTTCGTCTATATCTCGACGCCTTCAGGCTACAAAATCGGGACTTCGGAAGGCTGGAACCACGGCTTCTACCAGACAATCAACCATGCCCAAGAGAACGCAACGTATGATTTTACCCTGTCCAAACGCGAGCAGCCGGTGAAAGAGTTTGTTTACTTGGCTATCTCCGACCCGCAGGTGACTAACGAAAAGGAATTGGGAAGATATACTCAGGAGACGGTGGCCGACATCAAGCAGACCGTCGCTCCTTACCTGAAGAAGAAGACAGAAGTCCATGCGGCAGTCTTGGGCGATCTGGTCAACGACAAGATGGAGCTGTTCGAACCCCTGCGCCAATCGATGGCGTCGCTGGGTATTATCTTCTCGCCTGTCATCGGAAACCACGACCACAACCAGCAATACACGGCGCTTTCCAACCTGCCTGACGCGAACCACGGATATGCCGAGGAGCGCTACGAGAGTTTCTTCGGGCCGTACAACTATTCATTCAATGTCGGGAATATCCATATCATTACCCTGAAAGATATCGACTACATCAAAGACCGCAAATACACGGAACGCTTCGGCAGCGAACAGCTCGACTGGCTGAAGAACGACCTGAAGTATGTTAAACCGGGTTCTACGGTTTTCATCAACGTGCACGCTCCCGTCTTCAACCAGTCGCAGAAAGGCGGAAACGCCCGCGATGCCGAAGAATTCAAACAAATAGTCTCGGCCTACAACGTACATATCTTTGCCGGACATACCCACTACTTCGAGAACAACGCAGTCAGCGCCAACCTTTACGAGCATAACATCGGTGCCGCTTGCGGAGCCTGGTGGGCAGGACACGTCAACCGTTGCGGCGCTCCCAACGGATACCTGGTGGTCAACGTAAACGGCAACGACATCAAATGGCACTACAAGGCGACGGGCAAACCGGCCGACTACCAGTTCCGGGTGTATAAGCCGGGCGAGTTCAAATCAGAAGCCGGCTATGTCGTGGCCAACGTCTGGGACTGGGATCCAGCCTTCCGGGTGGAATGGAGCGAAGACGGCACCGCCAAGGGAGTCATGGAGCACTTCGACAGCGAAGACCAGGATTATATCGACATGCACGGGAAACCCGAAGGCTACCACACCCTGCATCTGTTCCGCTGCCAACCGTCGGACGATGCCAAGCAAATCGAAATCAAAGTAACCAACCGCTTCGGCGAAACGTATAAACAAACTGTAGCATTGTAAATTTTGTTTATAAAAGGCTGACAGAAAGTCCATTCGTTCCACATTACGTGGCATATTCCGGCACTTTTTGTCAGCCTTTTCCCACCCCCATCCCCCATTTCTGTTCTGGCACACACTTTGCAGATAGTAGGGCGAACAGCGGTTCCGCAAGGGACCGAGGTTCAGAAGAAAAAGATTAATAAACCACGCGAGGGCGATGAACCTGAACATTAAAAATAGGAGATTAAGAATTATGACACCTGTAAGAAGAAATCAAAATTGGTTACCGAGTATTTTCAATGACTTTTTCGATAATGAATGGATGGAACGGGCTAACGCAACAGCTCCGGCTATCAATGTCATCGAGAACGATAAAGACTATCAGATAGAATTGGCTGCCCCGGGTATGACAAAGGACGATTTCAATGTAAAATTGGATGAAGACAACAACTTGGTCATCACCATGGAGAAGAAAAACGAGAATAAAGAGGAAGACAAGAAGAACGGTCGCTACTTGCGTCGTGAATTCTCTTACTCAAAATTCCAGCAGACTATGATCTTGCCGGACGACGTAGAAAAAGATAAAATTTCCGCTACGGTTGAACACGGTGTTTTGACCATCGATCTGCCGAAGATGACTCAAGAGGAAGTCAAGAAAGCTGAACGTCATATTGACATTAAGTAACCATATATCGTTAATCAAAAGAGGCACGGATTTCAAGTCCGTGCCTCTTTTTTTGTCCTTATCCCAACTTACCCGAAGAACAAATAGCCGACAAAGACGGCCGTGACGGCTCCGGCCAAATCAGCCAGAAGGGAACAACCAACGGTATAACGCGTTTTCCGGATGCCGACACTGCCATAGTAAAGCGCCACCACATAGAGTGTGGTGTCAGCTGAACCTTGCACGATGGATGCCAACCGGCCAACGAACGAATCGGCGCCATAGGTATTCATGGCATCGAGCATCATACCACGCGCACCGCTCCCACTCAAGGGTTTCATCAGAATCGTGGGAAGAGCCTCCACAAAGCGGCTGTCTATGCCAATCGCTTCAACCCCGAACCGAATGCCGTCTATCAGGAAATCCATCGCTCCCGATGCACGGAAAACACCTACCCCCACCAATACGGCAACCAGATACGGAATAATCCCCACTGCCGTTTTGAAACCGTCTTTGGCTCCCTCAATGAAACAATCATACACATTAATCTTACGACGCACCCCACTCAGGATAAAGCCGCAAATAATGGTAAAGAGAAGGGTATTCGCAAACAAGGTGGAATAGAGCGATGCCTTGTCTTCCGGCAAGGAGCGGAACAAGACGACAACACCGGCAATAAACAAGATCGCCCCCCCGAAAAAGAAAAGAAGGTTCTTCTGAAAGATATTTATCCGCTGCTTGAAACATACGGCCAAAATAGCAACCAACGTACTGGCAAATGTAGCCAGCATAATCGGCAAAAACACATCCGAAGGATTCACTGCTCCAAGCTGAGCACGATACATCATGATGGTAACCGGAATAAGCGTCAATCCCGATGCATTAATGCAAAGGAACATGATCATTGCATCGGTAGCGGTATCTTTCTTCCCGTTCAACTCCTGCAATTCCTGCATGGCCTTCAATCCCATGGGAGTCGCCGCATTATCCAATCCAAGCAGATTAGCGGAAAAATTCATAAATATCGACCCTGTAGCCGGATGTCCAGCCGGTATGCCGGGAAACAGTTTGCTGAAAACCGGAGCGGCCAAACGCGCAAAAGCTTGCACGATGCCTCCCCGCTCGCCAATCTTCATAATCCCCATCCAGAGTGCCAACACACCTGTCAATCCCAAGGAAATCTCAAACCCAGTCTTTGCCGAAGCAAAAGTCGCGTTAATGATTTCATTGAAAATCGTTACATCTCCGGCAAAGAGCAAACGGCAAGCGGCCACCACAAAGGCGATAAAAAAGAATCCGATCCAAATATAATTCAATACCATGATTACATTTGCCTAACTGAACATACACTGCTTAATGTTTCTTGATAAATTCGCGCGTCACGGCAAAACCGGGAAGTGCCATGGAACCATGGTTGAAACCATCAAATTCATAAAGCGTCACATCCGGATGACCCACGAGTTTCATCATCCGCCAAAAATAAGCAGTTTCCTCATAGCGGCCATACAACTCCATTTCACGGTCGCCCGATAGGATAAGCATCGGCGGGCAATCTTTGCGGACATGGAAGAGCGGAGCCGTTTCATCAATAGTCGGCTGAAGAGGTTGGATACCTTGCATACGACGCGTCTCAAAATGAGTAATCACTTGCCCGCTGAAAGGAATGATACCGGCAAGCTGGTCGGCATCTACCCCGTAATTGGCGAGCCAGGATTTATCCAATCCGACCATATTCACCAAGTAGCCCCCGGCAGAATGTCCGGCAATAAACACCTTCTTCGGATTTCCCCCGAACTGAGCGATATGCCGGACGGTCCAGGCCACAGCAGCAGCGGCATCATCGATAATCTCCGTTGTCTTGACATTCGGCGAAAGACGATATTCCACCCCTACCACAACAAGTCCGTCTTGCATCAACGCTTCGGGCACTTCACGTCTGCCTGAAGTCAGTCCGCCTCCATGAAACCAAACAACCACGGGCGCATTTGATGCACCTTTCGGAGTTGCAATATCCAACACACACATAGAGTCCGCATAGGCATTCAAATTCAGCGGACGATAATAAATATTCCGTTCAAACACGTAATCTCCTGCTTTCGCCGTAAAGAGGGAAAGGAAGAAAAGAAAAAGGAAAAATAATTTGTTCATATCTGCAGTTGTTTTTAAAATGTTCTTTTCTGGACAAACCGGTTATTTAGACCAGACAAAGATACGTTTTCTTATAGAGAACTCACCTCTTAACAAAGCGGAAATCACATCTTTCTGCTGGCTAATCCGGATTCGCAAAGAAATAGCTACCTTTGCAGACAAATAAAAACCAAGCATTATGTCAATCAATTTCTACGCTGAAGACGTACCTCTGCCTACCATCAATCAGGAACAGGTACGCGAGTGGATACACCGGGTGGCGGCAGATTACGGGAAAAGAACCGGCGAAATAAGCTATGAGTTCTGTTCGGATGAGAAGATTCTCGAAACGAACCGCCAGTTCCTGCAACACGATTATTATACCGATATCATTACGTTCGACTATACGAGCGGGAACAAAATTGCGGGTGATATCATCATCAGCCTCGATACGGTACGGACCAATGCAGAGAAGTTCCAAACCGAATACAACGAGGAATTGCACCGCACCATCATCCACGGCATCCTGCACCTTTGCGGGATCAACGATAAAGGACCGGGAGAACGTGAAATTATGGAAGCTTGCGAAAACAAAGCACTCGCAATGCTCAAGACAATAGAAAAGGAATAACGACTATTTTCAGGGCACCAAGCCCGATACGCAAATAAAAGCCTATGAAGTTTACTTATGATGTTATTGTAGTCGGTGCAGGGCACGCCGGATGTGAAGCTGCGGCAGCTGCCGCTAATTTAGGCTCCCAAACACTGCTCGTGACGATGGATATGAACAAGATCGCCCAGATGAGTTGCAACCCCGCGGTCGGTGGTATTGCAAAAGGACAAATCGTTCGTGAGATAGATGCCCTGGGCGGACAGATGGGAATCGTAACAGACCGCACCGCCATCCAGTTCCGAATGCTGAACCGAAGCAAGGGACCGGCCATGTGGAGTCCACGTGCACAAAGCGACCGTGCCCGCTTCATCCAATGCTGGCGCGGCATTCTGGAGAATACGCCGAATCTGTCCATCTGGCAAGATATGGTCACAAATATCCTGACCGATGGCGAACGGGTTACAGGAGTCCGTACCAGCTTGGGAGTCGAATTTCATGCCGGGGCCGTTGTTCTGACGAACGGGACATTTCTAAACGGGCTGATGCACATCGGCCGGACCCAAATCCGAGGCGGACGCATATCGGAACCTGCCGCCACGGGATTGACGGAGCAACTCGTTTCTTTAGGATTCCGGTCCGATCGGATGAAAACCGGCACACCGGTACGCATCGATGCCCGGAGTGTTCATTTCGACGAAATGGAGGTGCAACCCGGAGAAAACGATTTTCACCAATTCTCCTATTTGGACAATGTTAAGCGAACGCTCACCCAACGGTGCTGCTGGACCTGCTTTACGAATGAACGTTGTCACGAGATTCTACGCGAAGGTCTCCCCGACTCTCCATTATACAACGGACAAATCAAAAGTATCGGTCCGCGCTATTGTCCGAGTATCGAAACAAAAATCGTCACTTTCGCCGACAAAACCCAGCACCAGCTGTTCCTCGAACCGGAAGGAGAAGATACGACAGAACTTTACCTAAACGGGTTTTCTTCATCTTTACCGTTGGATATCCAGTTGCGCGCACTCGAAGCCATCCCGGCTTTTCGCGACGTACAGATATTCCGTCCGGGCTATGCCATCGAATATGATTTCTTTGATCCGACCCAACTCGACCATACTCTCGAGACAAAACGCATCAAGAATCTGTTCTTCGCCGGACAAATCAATGGAACGACGGGATACGAGGAAGCCGGCGGACAAGGCCTCGTTGCCGGCATCAATGCACATATCAATTGCCACGGCGGAACACCATTCATCCTCGGCCGAGACGAAGCGTATATCGGAGTCTTGATAGACGACCTCGTCACAAAAGGCGTAGATGAGCCTTATCGGATGTTCACCTCCCGTGCCGAATACCGCATTCTGCTCCGACAAGATGATGCCGACATGCGCCTGACCGAACGCTCCTACCAAATCGGACTTGCTTCGACCCATCGGTTCAACCTGCTTCAGGAAAAACGAGAAAGCCGTGATGCGTTGATTTCATTCTGCGCGAATTATAGCGTCAAACCGCAATACATCAATGCAGGCTTGGAAAAGCTCGGGACAACACCTTTGGCACACGGATGCAAATTGGAGACACTGATTCTCCGCCCCCAGCTTACTTTGACGAACATGGCAGAATTAATCCCTGCCCTCAAAGAAGAATTAGGCAAAGTTCCGGTTTCACGCCACGAAGAAATTATCGAAGCTGCGGAAATTCTTATCAAATATAGCGGATATATCAAGCGGGAACAGCTTATCGCCGACAAGATCAACCGACTCGAGAATATTCGCATTCGAGGAAAATTCAACTATAACTCTATCCAAAGTCTATCAACGGAAGCTCGCCAGAAGCTCACCCGCATCGATCCGGAAACAATCGCCCAGGCGAGCCGCATTCCAGGCATCTCGCCCAGCGATATCAATATCCTCCTGGTACTGCTCGGACGATAGGCGCATAGTGTTTCACGTGAAACATCACTTTAATAAATGAGCTTAAAAGACTGATTCAAGGTTTAGAAGATTATAAAAAGGAACATGAACTTTAAGGTTTCGGAACATATCAAAGCCATATTGGAAGTTATCCCGGATAAGCCCGGATGCTACCAGTACTTTGACGAGAAAGGAACGATAATCTATGTAGGTAAGGCGAAGAACCTGAAAAGACGGGTCTCGTCATACTTCAACAAAGAGCCAGACAACAACAAGACCCGTGTTTTGGTCAAACAAATTCGGGATATCAAATACTTTGTCGTCGATACGGAAGAAGACGCCCTGCTTTTGGAGAACAGTTTCATCAAGCAGTACCAGCCACGCTACAATGTTCTTTTGAAAGACGGGAAGACTTACCCTTCGATTGTCGTCAAGAACGAATACTTTCCGAGAGTATTTCAAACACGAAACATTGTGCGAGACGGGTCCCGATACTATGGCCCCTATCCCTCGGTCTATGTGGCGAAAGTCATGCTGCAACTTCTGAAAGAGCTTTATCCGATCCGGACTTGCAAATATCCGTTGACACCTGAAAGCATTCGGGAAGGGCGCTATCAGGTCTGTCTCGAATATCACATCAAACGCTGCAAAGGGCCTTGCGAAGGATTGCAATCGCTGGAGGAATACCAACAAAATATTTCCGAAATCAAGGAAATTCTGCGAGGGAATATTTCACAGGTAAGCAAACATCTCTACAATGAAATGCAACGATTGTCGGCAGAACTACGGTTTGAAGAAGCACAAGAAGTCAAGATGAAATATGAAACCATCGAAAATTACCGGGCGAAATCGACGGTAGTAACTCCGACGCTTCATAATATTGATGTATTTTCCATCACTCCCAACGACAATTCAGCTTACATCAACTATCTCCATATCGGAAACGGAGCAGTTGTGCAAGCCTATACATTCGAATACAAAAAACGATTGGACGAAAGCAAAGAAGAGCTATTGGCATTGGGCGTTGTCGAAATGCGGAAGCGCTTTGAAAGTACAGCCCGTGAAATCATCGTTCCGTTCGAATTGGGTATCCAGCTGGAAGGCGTTACACAGACCGTACCCCAACGAGGAGACAAGAAAAAGCTTTTGGAGTTATCTGAGATGAACGGAAAACAATATAAAGTAGATAAGCTAAAGCAAGCAGAGAAACTCAATCCTGAACAACGGAACACACGCATCTTAAAAGAAATCCAAGAAGCGTTGCATCTTGAGAAACTTCCAGCCCATATCGAATGTTTCGACAATTCAAATATCCAAGGGAGCGATGCGGTAGCCGCTTGCGTAGTATTCAAAATGGGGAAACCATCCAAACAAGACTACCGGAAATACAACATCAAAACGGTAGTAGGACCGGATGATTATGCTTCCATGAAAGAAGTTGTACGACGCCGTTACCAACGCGCCATCGAAGAGAACACACCTCTCCCCGACTTAATCATCACGGACGGAGGAAAAGGGCAAATGGAAGTTGTCCGTTCTGTTGTTGAAGATGAATTAAAACTCCACATCCCGATAGCCGGTTTGGCCAAAGATGGAAAACACCGGACCTCGGAATTATTGTTTGGATTTCCTCCGGAAACCATCGGGATGAAGCTGGACAGTCCGCTCTTTCATCTGCTCACCCGGATGCAAGACGAGGTACACCGTTTTGCCATTACCTTCCATAAGGATAAACGCAGCAAACATCAGACTCATTCCGAGCTGGACGAAATCAAAGGTATCGGCGAGAAAACAAAGACGGCTCTGCTCCGGCATTTCAAAAGCGTCAAGCGCATCAAGGAAGCTTCATTCGACGAATTGAAGCAAGTCGTAGGCGAAGCCAAAGCCCATGCCCTCGAAAACGGGCTCAACAAAACAGAGAATACAAACGACTAAAAATATGAGAACAGTAACACAACGTGTCCAACATGCATCCGTCACCATTGACGGAAACCTGAAATCCAAAATAGGAAAAGGATTACTTGTCCTTGTCGGTATTGAAGACCGGGATACGGACGAAGATATCGAATGGCTAAGTAAGAAGATCTGCAGCCTGCGCATTTTCGATGACGAGAACGGCGTCATGAATCGTTCAGTGGTCGATATCCAGGGAGAGATTCTCGTGGTAAGCCAATTCACGCTTCAGGCTTCAACCAAGAAAGGAAACCGTCCTTCCTATATCCGGGCTTCCAAACCCGATTTTGCCATTCCGATGTACGAAAAATTTTGTGCAGAGATGGGACTGCATTTAGGAAAAGAAGTACAAACCGGCACCTTCGGCGCAGATATGAAAGTAGAATTGTTAAATGATGGGCCTGTCACCATTCTGATCGACTCACAAAATAAAGAATAAATAATGCTATGACAAATATCAGCATTCGAGAAGCGCAAGAAAAAGTTGACCATTGGATCAAGACTTACGGAGTCCGTTATTTCAACGAACTTACGAATATGGCTATCCTGACGGAAGAAGTAGGCGAAGTCGCCCGCATCATCTCCCGGACATATGGCGAACAATCGTTCAAAGAAAGCGATAAGAACCGGGATTTAGGCGACGAACTGGCGGATGTCCTTTGGGTTGTGTTCTGCCTAGCCAACCAGACAGGCATCGACCTGACGGAAGCCTTCGAAAAGAACCTTCAAAAGAAAACAACACGCGACAAAGAAAGACATATCAACAACAATAAACTCTAAAAGAAATGGAACATTTGCACGATTGTAATTGTGGTTGCGAACACGAACATGACCACGACCACGATGAAACATTGGATTATCCGAAAACAGACAAATATCATGAGTCTTTCGGCAAATTCGAACCGGCCGGCAGCGAAGAAGAAGTAACGAAAAACGTCACTGCCTTGCTGGATAAATATGCCAGAAAGAATTTCACACCCGATGTACTGAAGCATCTGCATGGCTGCATCGACCTGACCTCACTCACGTCTGTCGATTCCAAAGAGAGTATCTGGAAAATGGTGGAAAGCGTCAACGACTATGAAGGAACCCGTCCCGACGTACCGAATGTAGCGGCCATCTGCGTTTATCCTCTTTTTGCAGAAACCGTCAAACAAGCCCTGCGGGCAGACGATGTGCGCATCGCCACCGTCTGCGGCGGTTTTCCTTCTTCACAAACATTTACAGAAATAAAAATTGCGGAAACGGCTATGGCCGTCATGCAAGGAGCCGAAGAGATCGATACAGTCATCAATCTCGGCTATTTTCTGGAAGAAAACTATGAAGAACTGTGTGATGAATTGGAAGAAATCAAATCCAGCTGCCGAGAAGCCAAGCTGAAAGTCATCCTTGAAACCGGAGCTTTGGCCACAGCAGAAAATATCCGAAAAGCTGCCATCCTTGCCGCATATTCCGGAGCTGACTTCATTAAAACCTCCACGGGAAAAGGTTATCCCGGAGCAACACCAGAAGCAGCCTATGTCATTTGCCGCGTCATCAAGCAATATTTTGAACTGACCGGACGCAAGGTGGGCATTAAACTGTCAGGAGGCATCCGTACCGCAGAAGATGCCGTCAATTACTACACCATTGTCAAGGAAATGCTCGGCTCGGAATGGACCGGAAAAGAACTGTTCCGCATCGGGGCAAGCAGCTTGGTAAATGATATTGAAAGAAGGCTTGGGAAATAACCCACAATTGCCTTAAAAGAAAAATCCCTCCGAAGGAAACTAAACAGCCCTCCGAAGGGAATTTTTCATATTTAACCCGAAGAAGATTCTTTTATTTATTCCGTTCCACGATATAATCAGACAAATCAGCCAACGCCTGGCGTGCCGGTGATGCTGGAAGTTTCATCAACTCCGCCACAGCCAAATCCCGATATTCACGCATCTTTTTCCCGGCATATTCAATACCGCCTTTCTCTTTCGCATAAGCAATCAGCGCTTCGACATTTTCCGTCGTGAAATCTTTGTTGAAGATGATCCGTCGGAAACCTGCAGCCTCTTCCCCACCCTCGCGCAAAGCATAGATCAACGGAAGAGTAACTTTTCCCTCACGGATATCATTGCCGGTAGGTTTGCCAATATTCGCCTCCTTGAAATAATCAAAGATATCATCCTTAATCTGGAAGCTATAGCCCAGATATTCCCCGAAACGCCGACATACCGCAATCTCGGCATCGGCGGCACCGGAAGAAATCGCCCCGATTTCAGCACAAGCCGAAAGCAAGGTAGCCGTCTTCTTATAAATCACCTGCAGATAACAAGCCTCGTCGATAATACTCTCATCGGCCGTTTCAAGCTGCTTGATTTCGCCTTCCGACAGGTTTCGCCCCAAGTCAGAAACAATGCCGACAATCCGCAAATCGCCTGTCTGAATCGAACGGGTCAACGCCGTAGAAAGCACGTAATCACCCACGAGAACAGAAACCCGGTTGTCGAAGATTGCGTTCAAGGAAGGCACTCCCCGTCGTTGTTTCGTCTCGTCAATCACATCATCATGAATCAAAGTTGCCGTATGAAGCAGCTCCAGGAAGATTGCCGAATTGATGGTACTGTCTTTCACGCCTCCACACGCCTCGGCAGTCAGCAAAGTCAGCAACGGACGTATATGCTTCCCTGTAGCACTTAAAATCCGGTCAATAGCTGATTGCAACAAGCGGGTTTCGCTCCGGAGCGAAGCATCAAACTCGTCGTTGAAGCGCGCAAAAGCTGCGGCTACCGGTTGTTCTATTTCAATTCTGTCTTTCATATATCTCTAACGGATGCGCAAAAGTAACAAAAAGTATTGAGTAAGCGACTTTTTTTGTACATTTACCGACAAATGTCACCCAAAAACACGTATTAAAAGAATGAAGTTATTTCTGATAGATGCCTATGCGCTGATATACCGCTCGTATTATGCGCTGATCAACTCTCCCCGCATCAATTCGAAAGGAGTCAATACCTCCGCCATTTTCGGATTCGTCAATATCCTCGAAGATGTGTTGAAGCGGGAGAATCCCACACACGTTGCAGTAGCCTTCGACCCCTCGGGACCCACGTTCCGCCACGAGGCCTACGCGCAATACAAGGCCCAGCGGGAAGAAACGCCCGAAGTCATCCGCCAGTCGGTCCCGGTCATCCGTGATATTATCTCGGCTTACCGCATTCCTATCCTGGAAGTGCCACACTACGAAGCTGACGACGTCATCGGCACCATCGCCCGGCAAGCCGCCGCCGAAGGATTCGACGTCTATATGATGACTCCCGATAAAGACTACGGGCAACTCGTCGGCGACCATATATATATGTATAGGCCGAAGCATGGAGGCGGATACGACATCATGGGCGTCCCTGAAGTCCTGGAAAAATACAAGCTCTCCTCCACCGAACAGGTAATAGACTTCCTGGGACTGATGGGCGATGCCTCCGACAACATTCCCGGCTGCCCCGGCGTAGGCGAAAAAACCGCCCAGAAGCTGCTGGCGCAATTCGGAAGCATCGAGAACCTGCTTGCCCACACCGACCAGCTCAAGGGAGCCCAGAAAAAGAAAGTCGAAGAGAATGCCGAGCAAATCCGATTCTCGCGCTTCCTCGCCACCATCAAGACAGACGTCCCTATCCACTTCGATGCCGAGCTGTGCAAGAAGCAAGCTCCCGACGAAGCCAAGCTGACGGCCATCTACACGGAGTTAGAATTCCGGACCTTCCTCAACCGCATGAAGCCCGAGCCTGAAGCAAAGCCTAAAAACACGCCTACTCAAGGCTCTCTCTTTGCAATTTTTCCGGCCGAGAATACGATTGATCAAAAAAATTCGATTCTCGCGGACTTAAAGTCCACCCCACACACCTATCATATCGTTGATACAGAGGAGAAAAGGCGCGAATTTTCCCAGTTCTTGAAAACTTGCGGAATTTACGCCTTCGACACCGAAACCGATGGAATCGACCCGCTTCGTGCGCATCTGGTCGGAATGTCGTTTGCCGTACGCCCGCATGAGGCGTGGTATGTCCCGGTTCCGGCTGACGAGGCAGAAGCAAGGCAGGTCGTAAACACTTTCGCCCCTACCCTGCAAGATCGAAACGTGACGAAGATCGGGCAGAACATCAAATTCGACATCCTCGCCCTCCGTCGCTATGGGGTGAAGGTCGCAGGGCCGCTCTTCGACACGATGATCGCGCATTACCTCATCAACCCCGAATTGAGGCACAACATGGACTATCTGGCGGAGACCTACCTCCACTACCGGCCCGTCCCCATCGAAGACCTCATCGGCCCGAAGGGAAAGAAGCAAGGAAACATGCGCGACGTGCCGCTCGCCCAAATTTCAGAGTACGCCGCCGAAGATGCCGACATCACCCTCCAGCTGAAAGACTACTTCGAGCCCCTGCTGGCAGAAGAAAACCTCGGCTCCCTCTTCCACGATATCGAGATGCCTCTTATTTACGTTCTCGCGGAGATGGAAGCCACGGGGGTAACCCTCGACACCGCCGCGCTCCGCGAATCTTCGGAAAGTCTCACCCGCCAGCTCCAGCAGATCGAGCAAAACATCTACCAGTTGGCCGGAAAAGAATTCAACTTGAACTCGCCCCAGCAGATCGGGAAAGTCTTTTTCGAAGAGATGAAGCTCGACGAGAAAGCCAAGAAGACAAAAACCGGCAGCTACAGCACCAGCGAGGAAGTTCTGGAAAAACTGCGCGGAAAACATCCCATCGTCGGCCTGCTCCTCGAATACCGGAGCCTGAAGAAGCTCCTCGGCACCTATATCGACGCCCTCCCCGCCCTCATCAATCCTGAAACGGGGAAGATTCACACCTCCTTCAACCAGGCCGTGACCGCCACGGGCCGCCTCAGCTCGACCAACCCGAATTTGCAGAACATCCCCGTGCGCGACGAGCTGGGCCGGGAAATCCGACGCGCCTTCACCGCCGACAATCGCGACTGCCTGTTCTTCTCGGCCGACTATTCCCAGATAGAACTGCGTATCATGGCCCATTTGAGCAACGACCCGCACATGGTCGAGGCTTTCTGCTCGGGCGCAGACATCCACGCGGCCACCGCCGCCAAGATATACGGTGTGCCAACCGAGAAAGTTTCCGCGGAAATGCGCCGGAAAGCCAAAACCGCCAATTTCGGCATTATCTACGGCATCTCCGCCTTCGGGCTGGCCGAACGGCTCGGCATTTCACGCACGGAGGCGAAAGAACTGATCGACGGCTACTTCAATTCCTATCCCAAAGTCCGCGAGTATATGGACGAAAGCATCCGCGTGGCCAAGGAGCACGGCTACGTGGAGACCATCTTCCACCGCAAGCGCTTCCTGCCGGATATTAATTCGCACAACGCCATCGTCCGGGGATACGCCGAGCGAAATGCCATCAACGCCCCCATACAGGGAAGCGCCGCCGACATTATCAAGCTCGCCATGATTCGCATCCACGAACGCTTCGAGGCGGAAGGCCTGAAAAGCCGCATGATTTTGCAGGTACATGACGAATTGAACTTCAATGTCTATCGGGAAGAATACGAGCGGGTGAAGGAGATCGTCCTGGACTGCATGGAACACGTCATACCGCTCCGCGTGCCCTTGATTGCCGATTATGGCAAAGGCGAGAACTGGCTGGAGGCCCATTGACACCCGTCGCCAGCACTTCTGGAAAATTTTTAGTGCTGACGACACCCTCCGACAGCAGTCGCAGAGATTTTTTAGCACCGTCGGATACCTCCGACAGCACTTACGGAAGATTTTTAGCGCTGGCGGAGGCTCCGACAGCACTTCCAGAAGATTTTTAGCACTGGCGGAGGCTCCGACAGCACTTCCAGAAGATTTTTAGCACTGGCGGAGGCTCCGACAGCACTTACGGAGAATTTTTAGCACTGGCGGAGGCTCCGACAGCACTTACGGAGAATTTTTAGTGCTGGCGGAGCTAAATATCCCCCCTTCTATTTTTCCTGAAGAAGAAAAAGCAAAAGTGGAGAGCAATAGAAAAAATCCCCGCTATAATCCGTATCTTTGCATCACGGTAAACAGAAAATTAGAATACAACAAACATAGTAAGATGGTACAACGATTTGACTTTTTAGTGATAGGTTCCGGCATCGCCGGCATGAGTTTCGCCCTGAAGGTGGCAGACCATGGAAAAGTCGCCCTCATCTGCAAAGCCGGACTGGAGGAAGCGAATACCTATTTTGCTCAAGGTGGCATTGCCTCTGTAACGAATCTTGCAGTTGACAATTTTGAAAAACATATAGAAGACACCATGATCGCCGGCGACTGGCTAAGCGACCGGGCAGCCGTGGAAAAGGTTGTCTGCGGCGCTCCCGAACAAATAAAACAGCTGATCGAGTGGGGTGTCCAGTTTGACAAGAAAGAAAATGGCGAGTTCGACCTTCACCGCGAGGGAGGACACTCGGAATTCCGCATCCTGCATCATAAAGACAACACGGGCGCGGAAATTCAAACCAGCCTGATCCGCGCGGTGGAAAACCATCCGAATATTACGATCTTCAAGAACCATTATGCCGTAGAAATCATCACGCAGCACCACTTGGGTATCATCGTGACGCGCCATACACCGGGCATCAAATGCTTCGGTGCCTATATTTTGGATGAAGAAACGGGTATCGTCGATACGTTCCTCTCGAAAGTGACCGTCATGGCGACGGGCGGTTGCGAAGCCGTCTATCGCAACACCACGAACCCGCTCGTGGCGACCGGCGACGGCATCGCGATGGTTTACCGCGCCAAGGGAATCGTGAAAGACATGGAGTTTATCCAGTTCCACCCGACGGCACTCTACCATCCGGGCGACCGCCCCTGTTTCCTGATTACGGAAGCCATGCGTGGCTACGGCGCCGTGCTTCGAAACCTGGCTGGCGAGGAGTTCATGCAGAAATACGACCCGCGGCTGTCGCTGGCTCCCCGAGATATCGTGGCGCGAGCCATCGATAGCGAGATGAAGCTCCGCGGAGAGGATCATGTCTATCTCGACGTGACGCATAAGAACCCGGAAGAGACGAAGCGGCACTTCCCGAACATCTACCAGCATTGTCTTACCCTGGGTATCGACATCACGAAAGATTATATCCCCGTTGCGCCGGCAGCTCACTACCTCTGCGGCGGAATCAAGGTCGATTTGAACGGACAGTCGAGCATACGCCGGCTCTACGCCCTCGGCGAATGCTCATGCACGGGATTGCACGGCGGAAACCGACTCGCCTCCAACTCACTTATCGAGGCGATTGTTTATGCGGATGCTGCCGCACGCCATGCGCTGGAATGCTTCAACCGCTACGAGTATAACACCGACGTGCCGGAATGGAACGACGAGGGCACGATAACCAACGAAGAGCGTGTGCTCATCACGCAGAGCATGAAAGAGGTCAACCAGATTATGGAATGCTACGTGGGCATCGTCCGCAGCAACCTCCGCCTTATCCGCGCCTGGAACCGCCTCGACATTCTTTACGAAGAGACCGAACGGCTGTTCAAGAGCTGCAAGGCATCGCGCGAAATCTGCGAACTCCGCAACATGATCAACATCGGCTACCTGATTACGCGCCAAGCCATGGAGCGCAAGGAAAGCCGAGGCTTGCACTACACGATTGATTACCCTCCGGTAAAAAAATAACAAGGGAATATAGAGTGTATGAAATATGTTATGTTCCTTTTGCTGTCGGCGGCGGTATGCATCGGCCATGCGGCCGACCTGCGTATCGTCTCGCTGGCAGCTTCCATTACACAAAATCTGTATCTGATCGGGGCAAACCACGAGATTGTGGGTTGCACCCGTTTTTGTATCACGCAACCGGAAGATGACATTGCTGTCGTGGCGGATGCCGTCAACGTGAACCTGGAAAAGATCGTTGCCCTGAAGCCGGATGTGGTGGTGGCAGGCGGACTGACCTCTCCCAAAATACTGGACAGCCTGAACCGGATGGGAATCAAGACTACCAGCCTCCCCCAACCGCAAAACTTCGAGGAGATTTGCCGGCAATGCCTGACTTTAGGCGAAATATCGGGCCAAACCGAGGAGGCCGAGGCGGTGGTAAACCGCGCGAAGGCCCGCATGACCGAGGTACAGAAACGGATAGACCGCACGAAGGCGCCGAGCGTGTTTATGGAGATTGGGCGAAACCCGCTCTATGCGGCCATCCCCGGCTCTTTCATGCATGATTATATCGTGCAGGCCGGCGGACGGAATATCGCGGAAAAATTAGACAATGCTTCGACGTCGAAAGAATTCGTGCTGCTCCAGAACCCCGATGTCATCTTCGTGGTAGGCATGGGAATTGTCGGGGAAGAGGAAATCCAGACGTGGAAAGCCATCCGGAGCCTCAACGCGACGCGCAAAGGCAAGGTGTTCCCCCTCGACCAATATATTTGCAGCCCGACACCCGAAACATTTGTCGAAACGGTCGATACGATCATTTCCTATTTATATCAACCCTGAGATTCTCCCAAACTGAAGAACCGACATGCGCCGCACGCTTCTATTCTCCCTGCTATTTTTGTTTGTCCTGCTTGGCCTGAGCGTCATCGCGGCGCTCTGCATAGGTGAAATACGCTTTACTCCGGCCGAGCTGTGGCAGTTGATGCGCGAAGGGAGCGAAGAGGATGTACGCTTCAATATCCTGATGCAGCTCCGCATCCCACGCATTGTCCTTGGATTCGTCGCGGGAGGTGCCTTGAGCCTTTCCGGGGTGATTCTGCAAGGTATATTCCGCAATCCGTTGGTCGAGCCTTATACGTTGGGCATTTCAGGCGGAGCATCGGTCGGTGTCACGCTGGCTATTCTTTTAGGATGGCACACCTTGCATGGAGGCATCGCGCTATCGCTGGCTGGCTTTCTGGGAGCGCTGATAACTATCCTTATGGTTTACAGCTTGGGTATCCGACACGGGCGGGTGCAGATCCAGACGCTCTTGCTGACGGGTGTAATGATTAGTTTCATCTCCTCGTCGCTGATGATGCTGATGATGTCGGTAAGTAAGACCGAAAACCTCCACGGGATTGTTTTCTGGATCATGGGTTCGCTTTCCGACAACAATCCATCGCTGATTGTCCTCTTGGCCGTGGCTACTTTGCTGGCTTTCGGCCTGTCTTACCTGCATTCTCCCTCGCTAAACGCCATGCGACTGGGGAGTGAGCGTGCAATGCAGTTGGGCGTAAATACGGGACGCGTCATCAAACTGCTTTTCGTGCTGAGTTCGCTGCTGACAGGCATCTGCGTATCGATTGTCGGAGTAATCGGATTCGTAGGATTGATTGTACCTCAACTGATGCGTTCGCTCATCGGGACAGACAACCGGCTGCTCCTACCTTCGGCCTTTTTAGGAGGCGGGATATTCCTGATTGTTTCCGATATTGTGGCTCGCACGATTATTTCACCCAACGAATTGCCCATCGGAGTCATTACCGGGATTATTGGAGGCACGGTCTTTATCCTGGTGATGGGAAAAAGAAAAAAAGAATAACGGGCCTTATAAATGGAGGAGCTATGAGAGACGAAATTATACTTTCTTCGCTGACTTGCGGATATTCACCCAAACACCAGACGCTGCACAACATTTCTTTCCGGGTGACTAAAGGAGAATTTGTTGCCATCATCGGACCCAACGGAGCGGGAAAAACCACCTTGTTCCGCGCCCTGACCGGAATGTTGCCTCTCCAACCCGGAATGCTGTCTATCAAGGACACGGATTCTACCCAACTCAACCCTAAAGAGCGTGCCCGGAGACTGGCCATCGTTAACCAGCAAGTGGAAGGCGACCAACTGAGTATTGAGGATTATGTATTGATGGGGCGTCTCCCTTATCATGCCTCATGGCAGCTGTTCGAAAACCAGGAAGACTATACCATTGCGGAGGAATGCATGAAACTGACCGGCATCTACGAAAAACGCCATAAATGGATGAACCGGCTGAGCGGCGGAGAACAACAGCTGGCTGCTATCGCCCGCGCCCTTGCCCAGCAAACGGATATATTACTGCTTGACGAACCAACGTCGCATCTCGACATCTCCCATCAGATGCGTATCCTTAATCTGGTCCGGTGGCTCAACCGCGAACGGAAACTGACGGTTCTCCTGATTATCCACGACCTCAACTTGGCCAGTGAATTCAGCCATCATCTCCTGATGCTGAAAGACGGCACTATCTTTACCGAAGGTTCTCCCGCCGAGGTCATTACCGAAGCAAACATTCGAGCGGTCTATGATGCCGACGTGATTGTCCGTCAGAATCCTATCTCTGGAAAACCGTGTATTTTCCCCTATTCCCAGGAAACTACACGGTAATCCGACTTTCCGGCTACTTTTCCCGATACTCAAAATAGTCAAACTCGGCAACACATTTCGAAGACTCGGCAGCAGACGTGGCAAACAGACCTAACATAATGCCGGTAAACCCTCCGACAGTTTCCGTACTGAGATAATTACTCCCAAGACTACCCAAATCCCGGAAAGTCTTGCCATCGGTAGAATAAGAAAACGTGTAAGTGCCCGGTGAACCTGTCACACGCAAGAAAACATCCCCTTCCGGAACCGCAACCAGAGGTTCTTCATGCGTCAACAATCCCATTTTATGACGAAGAGTAATATAGTTCTTACCGTCAGCCTGATGACGCAAAACGATATCGCTATGGGCAGTCTCCAACATATAGACGGTCAGTCCGGACTCATCTCCTGCCGAAGCATCCTGCAAATGCAAAAGGGTGGTAGCCTCAAAATGAGTTAAGTCTTGCCGACGACATACCATCGTAGGACTATCTTCCATCGAATCCAAACCTACCGGCGTAGCTCTCAGCCGTAATTTTCCATCTTTCAGTGCGTAGTTTTCCGGATGATAATTCCGTACATAGACCCAATCAAAGCTCAAGGAATCCGCCTCGAACCCGGTAAACTCCGGCTTCTCAGGCAATGGCTGCTGAGGCAGAGTAGGCACATCCATTTCCAAACGAATCGTACCATCGGAATTTACTACAGGCCAAGCCCCTTCATCCCAACGCACCGGAGCCAGAAAAGTTTCCCGCCCCAACAGATGATGCTGACTGCCCTGCGTACGAAAAGCCAGGCAGACCATCCACCAGCTTCCATCAGGAGCTTGTACCAAATCCGCATGGCCTGTCCCCTGTATCGGATTAGTTTGTGCATTTTTATTAATATGTGTCAGAATGGGATTAGCAGGATTGCTCTCATACGGACCATCGATATGACGGCTACGGGCAATAGTTACCTTATGTCCATATTCCGTTCCACCTTCTGAAATCAGCAAATAATACCAGCCGTCTTTCTTATAAAGATGAGGACCTTCGGGATAACGCCCACCCGTACCAGTCCAAATTCGTGTAGAAGGCGTTAGTTGCTCACCCGTCATCGGATTAATCTCACAAAGCTGAATGCAATTATCCGGATTGCTAACCAACCAACATTTGCCGTCTTCAAAATAAAGAGAAGGATCGATACCGCCTTGCTTAATCCATACGGGTTCCGACCAGGAACCTGCCGGGTCTGTAGTATGTACCAGGAAATTACCCTTATCCGTTACATTCGTCGTTATCATATAAAATACACCATCATGATATCGAATAGTCGGTGCGAAAATACCTCCTCCCGTACTAGCCCCCTTTAGATTTACTTGAGAAGGACGAGTAAGACAATGTCCTATCTGATTCCAATGTATCAGATCTTTACTATGAAACAACGGTACGCCGGGAAAATACTGAAAACTACTATTTACCAAATAAAAGTCATCCCCTACTCTACATACACTGGGATCTGGATGGAACCCAGGAATCACCGGATTACGATAGCCTTGCTCCGATTGCTGTGCCAGGCACGAAAGGCTAATCAGTAAACCTGTCATCAATGTCATTCTTCTTAATTTCATGATATCAATAAAGATTTAGTTCTTCTATATTTCAAATTACATACGAAAACGCACTATTTATCCCTCTATAAACGGTTATTCAAATATTATCTTTCCCCTATCCAAACACCCATTTACGATACCTTAAACCATAGCTTTACCCTTGCCCAAACTTACTCAAAAATACTCAATCCCGGCTATTCAAATTGAAAAAAATTTTCTACTTTTGGATATTTAATAACCAGATAATCCATTTATTTCCATGAAAAGACTTTTAAGCCTCTTGGCAGGTTTTCTATTGATCACGAGCTTCGGTCTTAATGCCCAAA
The DNA here is from genome assembly GCA_944326775.1 of uncultured Parabacteroides sp. GTDB lineage: Bacteria > Bacteroidota > Bacteroidia > Bacteroidales > Tannerellaceae > Parabacteroides. The sequence goes on along the minus strand of CALVFH010000028.1, from coordinate 2,327 downwards.
CACTGGGCGGATGGCCGAAATGGACAGAATATATTGAAAATCCAGCAGTTTACGAAGAAAACCAAGAAGAAGGACATACCTTCTATATTCCCCAACAACATCTCTCCCTAAATGGAAAATGGCGTTTTCTCTATTTAGACGTACCGACAAAAGTCCCTGATAATTTTTATGCGGAAGATTTCAATGACAGCAAATGGGACTATATATCAGTACCATCCAACTGGGAGATGGAAGGCTTCGGTGACAAACTATTCCGAAATGTACATGCTCCTTTTAAAGTTAATCCACCGTTCGTTCCCGATGAATATAATCCTACGGGAGTTTACCGACGTATATTTGAGATACCTGCCGAATGGAAAGGACAACACGTTTTCTTACGAATGGAAAAAACAGCTTCAGCCTCTTTTGTCTATCTGAACGGACATTATATCGGATATAATGAAGGAGCTCAAGAACCTGCTGAATATAATCTGACTCCGTTCCTAAAGGCAGGGAAAAATACGTTAGCCATATGCGTCCTAAAATATTCTGACGGATATTATCTGGAAGGACAAGATTATTGGCGCCTGGCCGGTATTTTCGATGATGTATGGCTTTATTCTACTCCACAAATTCGCCTCTTCGATTGGTATGTCCGCACCGACTTGGACGAATCTTATGTCAATGCTGATTTGTATGTTGACATAGATGTCAAAAATTATGGAAATGCACCCAAAGGGACATTCCGCATCCATGCTACTTTACTGAATAATGAACAACAAGAAGTCAACAGTTTTGAAAGCGATCCTTTTCAAATCCAAGCAAACGGAAAGACTCATGCGAAAATAGTCAACCCGGTAAATGCTCCTCAAAAATGGACTTCAGAAACTCCCTACCTTTATACTCTCAAAATGGAGCTTATTGATTCTAACGGTTTCTTACATGACCAAGCCATCCAACAGATTGGTTTCAAAGAAACGGAAATCAAAGGTGATACCTTTCTTTTAAACGGAGTACCGCTGAAAGTGAATGCCCAAAATTCACATATGCAACATCCTGAAATGGGACATGCCATGACAGAAGAAATAATACGGCGCGATTTTGAAATTCTGAAGCAATTCAATTTCAATGCAGTTCGTACGTCTCATTATCCTCCGGTTCATGAATATCTGGAATTAGCCGACGAATATGGATTATTTATCATCGATGAAGCAGGGGTGGAAGCTCATGCTACAGAATATGTTTCCGAACGTGAAGACTTTACCGAAATGTATCGCGAACGTGTCCGCCAAATGGTTCTCCGTGACCGCAATCATCCGTGTGTACTTTTTTGGAGTGCCGGAAACGAGAGCGGAGAAGGATTCAATATTGGTGAAATCATCAAAGAAGGACGAAAATATGACAATACCCGCTACTGGATGTATGGAGGCAATGCCTTCTCGCATCCTGCCGAAGACATCATAGGTCCTCGCTATCCGACTCCTATGGAACTGGAATTACTGGTAGGAATAAGCCCGGACAGTAGTGATATTCGTCCCTCTTTTATGGACGAATACCTTTCTGTTGCCGGAAACGGAGGAGGTGGATTAGACGAATACTGGCGTGTTATTTATGCTCACCCTCGTACTATGGGTGGTGCCATTTGGGATTTTGTCAGTCCCGGCTTAAAAGAACGTATTCGGGAAATAAACGATCTTTCTCCTTTTCAAACCCCGGCACATCTGATGGGAAATGCCAAACTGGTAACTCATGAAAACGGAAAAGCATTAGATTTGAATGGCCATGACCAATGGGTAGAAATTTACCGGCAAGACAATGTAGAAATCACATCTTCAGCCTTAACCCTTAGATGTGAAGTTTATCCTCGAAAACTGATAAGTAGCTGTGGTTCCTTTCTGACCAAAGGAAACTATCAGTTCGGACTTCAACAACAAGGAAAAGATTCTTTAGACTTCTATCTATACACTAACCAACGATATTGCTTGCGCGTACCTTTGCCTCAAAACTGGGAAGGTCAATGGCATCAGCTAAGCGGAATTTATACCGGCCATGAAATGATGGTTTACATTGATGGACAGAAAATAGGGAGTTTACCGGCTTCAGGCAATATCAGAAATTTTCCCTTTCCTATAAATATTGGCAGAAATGCAGAAATTCATGGACAAGAAACTGATGTCTATATTTGTGATGCCTTATTGGATAATGTTGGAATTTATACAAAAGCATTGACTCCAGCAAATGGAGATGCCAATCCTTCAGAAGCAGTTTTATGGCTCGATTTTGAAAAAGAAACGGATAAAGGAACCTTCTTTAGTTACGGTATTGGCGCTCGTACATACGGAAGCATC
>CALVFH010000027.1 GCA_944326775.1 uncultured Parabacteroides sp. | reverse complement strand
CTTATTTATTTTACGCTAACCTTAACAGCTTCTTCACCGTCAACGCTTACGATAGCGATACCTGCCGGTACGCTGATTGTAGCGTTGTCAGATGTCAGAACTTCGTTAGCCACGATCTGGCCAAGGATAGTAGAAACAACTACGTTCTTGCCAGCTGCATTCTTCACGTTAACGGCACCGTCGAGAGCGATGACTTTAACATCGGTTGCAGAGATGGCTTCGTTAGCGGTCGGAGCTTCAACCGGTTCCAAAACAACAGACATAGCTGTCTTTTCAGAAGCGAAGCCTAATTCACCATTCAAGTTATACAAATAAGAACCTCTCAAACTACGAACGAAGTAATCACCATCTTCATTTTCAACGATATTGAATTTATAGTTATCCAATCCGTTTTCAGAAGTCAACTCTACATCTTTACCATTCTGTTTGATTACCAATGTATTCGCATCTTTCAATGTTGCACTCTGGAATACAGCACGAGGAACGAAATCGTCACCATCAATTGTACCCGGTAAAATGAAATCTGGATTAAGTTTATCAGTTGCTACACCGTTATTGAAGTAATAAGCAGAGTCAATGGCATTATACATATACTTACCACCCTTAGAGATATAGAATGCCGGAACGTGAGCTTCTGTATTTGTTGTATCCAACCAGAATTTCAACTCATCCTTAGGAGTTGTTGTTGGAGCCAAAATACCTTCTTCAGATTCACCAACAGCTACAAATCCTCCAACTTTAGCATCTTGCATTGTTACGTGCTGAGGAACGTGATTCCAGCTATTACCAAGAGTTTCGCCTTCGATAGAGAAGAACGCTTTATGGTCTGCATAAACTTTTTCGTTAGTACTAATAGCACCAGTTATAGTTGCACCTATACCAGTTACCATAAATGTATTCTCTTCATTCAAAGTCTTAATATCTTTAACACTTGAAGTGCAAGGTATCAAAGCATAAGAACCGTCAGCATTCAACTTGATAGCGAAGCGCTGTGCGTCTTCTGCATCAGATTCTGAAGCATCAACTGTCAAATTCTCATTCAAATACTGATCTTTATAAATCTTACCATCAGCATCTTTACCAACAGCTTTGAAAGCATAAGTTACAACAGAAACAGTATCACCGTCTTCTTTATATTTTACTTCTTCTTTCTTAGCATCCCAATAAGCATAATCTTGATACTGAACCAAAGTATCGCCTTCTTCTGTGAATTTAACTAACTCGAATGCTGTAGCTTTATCAATATCTTTATTCAATGCTTTTGTTGAAGATTGGCCTGTAACAAACAACTGGATAGGATTGATTGCTGATTCTACAGTAAATGAAAGTTTTACCAAACCTGTATTGTCCAATTCATTTGAAACATAACCTGCCATTGGAGTAACAGTTGCAGGGATTAACTTAACAACTGTATTTGCCAAGTTACAATTTTCAGAAGCAGTTTTACTTGAATAAGTCTTCACGCCATCTGTTCCTTCGTATGCATAAACAAACGTAGTTGCACCTTTGTCAATCAAACGATATTCATTTTCTTTAGAAGTCTTTACCAACTGTACAGTAAATGACTGAGTGTCATCTTCACGGTTGGTAAATGTAAATGAATTGTCAGTCTTATCAGCATCAGTAATTATCCACTGGTTCTGAGGAGCATTTGGTATAATATAATCAAGACCCTGAGCTACCAGTAAATCTTTGTTTGTATTATTACCCAAACCTAAATATTTACCATATTCTGATTTAGTTTTATCTTGATCACCATTAACCTTACTTGTAAACTGGATATTATAAACCATAGCGTCATCTTTAGTCAAGAAATCTGCTACTTCTACAATATTAGCCTGAGTAAGAGAGGCCCAAGAATCCATTACATTTGTTGGAACTTCAACTGTTGTTACATAAATACCTTGCTGATCTTCAACTGCTGCGATTGTCATTTCTTTTGCAACTTCAGAAACAGTTTCTTCGTTATCCTTACCTTCGTTCTTAACAACATCTACATAAGGAGTCACTTTCAACTTGAAGTCACCTTCGTTGTTCGCATTTGTATAAACAGAGAAAGCAGCGTTATTTGCAGTAACATCACCTCCTTCAGCATCAGCTGCCTTTACTAACCTAGAACCACGAACTGTAGTGAACTTCATACCTTCACCTTTATTTTTCAACTCATGGATATTCCAATCGTTAGAAGGATCTACAGCAACAAATGTAAGTTTGTTCAAATCTCTTACATCAGCAGCGTCAGATGCATCATAAGAATCTTTCAAATCTGCAGGAGCGTTCACTACAAAATAAATACCTTGTACATACTTATCACCGGTAGTCACTTCAATAGCACGCAAATCCTGTGCAAAGATATTTTCTGTTGCAACATCGTTACCAATTTTGTATTCCAAAGCGAAGGCGCCTTGTGCATCTTCGAATGGGTTACCTGAAGTTGCTTTATCATCTACTGTATAAATTTTAATAGCAGTACCAGAAGTTTCAACGGATACAGTATTTGATGTAATTTTAATTTCCTTACTTGTTGCAACTGTTATATTACCACCATTAGTGGCATATTTGCCCTCTGTTAAGTTAGCCCAAGATAAATTGTTTATTTTTGCATTTGCTGCGACATCTAAAATATCACCACTAGATTGGAAATAAAGAACTTTTCCTGTTGCTTTATTTGTCAGAGTATAATAATATGTTCCATTATGATCATTTGCAGACACAGACCACAAGTTTGCATCTGTTAAAGCATTTGTTGCAGTACCTTCAGTTGATAATTTTGTAAACTTAACGACATCACCGTCCTTAACTTCTTCTCCCTTCAACCAATTTGTACCATCACCTAAATAGTAAAAGGCGGAACCATCTAATTTTGTATCTGCTGCTAACTCATTTGTTTGTGCAAAAGCAGAACTACTCAACAGTGAGCCACCTAAAGTAAGTGCCACTGTCAAAAGTGTAGAAATTCTCTTGTTCATAATCACTTAAATTTAATTGTTAATATTGAGGTTATTAATAAGTTTCAATGATTAACAATTACGGGCACATAGCCCGACGCTTATGAACACAAAAAAAGCGCGAGCTATGTTTTATTATCAATCCTAGGTATCGGCAAACACCCATGTGCAAATAACAAAACAAGAGCTCGCGCCCTATACGGTATAGTTCTTTTTAGAATAATCAAAAAGAAGAATACGCACTCAGAGCGCAAGCATTCATTGTCTATTATCCCTGCACAAAAAATTTTGCCGATTTTTAGGATTGGAATAATATCCGTAAATGCTTAACATCAAATGTTGATTCCGCCATCATCGGGAACACTTTCCCATGGGGATTCGTTGCAAAGGTAAGTGCAATTTGCGAAACTACAAGGAAAAACCTGGAATTTTTTCCATTCCTATGGTTTTTATCAACGAAAGCATAGGTTTTTAAGGACGAAAACGGCAGTTTCGTATGCGGTTCTCGGTCATTGGAAACATAGAATTCTTTATTTCTAATATTTCTAATGACCGTCATTAGAAATCTCACATTGCCAGCTAAAATAGTGTATGCGATACTGAGAAATCCTAATGACGTATATTAGTCTCCATAATAGAATAATTTTGGTCTTATGACCACTTTTCTATTGTAAAAGTACTCTTTTTATTTTTGTATCATCAAGCTGCTGAGGGCAAATCCATGAATTTGTTTCCGCATCCCCATTTGACTCTTTTATTCGTTTCTACTAAATGTAACTCATATAGCTTCAGTATTCAATCTTATTTGCTTTATTCTATTTCCTATTGAAAAGAAAAAGGGGTCTCTACCAGAGACCCCTCCAAAGATCTTACATTTCATAGTCAAAGCTGTGGCAATGTATAATCTTTGTGATTTTCATAGCAGGGTTATTGTCCTAAAATATAATTGCACAAAGAAAGAATTTATCGGGTAGATAAACAAATTTTTTCGGGGATATTTTCCTATATATGCTGTAAAACATATGTATAAGGTTCCATTTGCGGTATCATCTTGGTCTATTTCAAAATATTCCCGCCGGTATAATAAATCTTGAACGGAATCCGTTTGAATAGGAGATGTTTGAAAGAATCCATTTGCAGGAAAGCGGGTAAGATAAATTCCGTATTTTTGCAGGTGGAATCAATATGAAATAATGACGATAATGAAGACTTTAGTATTTGCAACCAATAATTCGCATAAGCTGGAAGAGGTGCGTGCCATCTTGGGGGAGCGTTTCCGTATTGCCAGTTTGAAAGAGATCGGATGCACCGATGATATACCTGAGACGGCTGATACGCTGGAGGGCAACGCGATGCAGAAAGCCCGCTATGTGAAAGAAAAGTTCGGTTACGATTGCTTTGCCGATGATACGGGCCTTGAAGTAGAGGCTTTGAACGGAGCTCCCGGCGTTTATTCGGCTCGTTATGCGGGGCCGGGACACGATTCGGAAGCAAATATGCAGAAGTTGCTGAAAGAACTGGAGGGGAAAACGAATCGGCAGGCCCGGTTCCGGACGGTTATCGCGTTGTTGCTCGAGGGTGAGAAACATACGTTTGAAGGGATCGTGCCGGGAACGATCCTGACAGAACGGCGGGGTACGGCCGGTTTCGGTTATGATCCGGTTTTTGTCCCTGAAGGATTCAAGGAAACGTTTGCGGAGATGGGTAATGAAGAGAAAAACCGTATCAGCCACCGTGCCCGGGCGGTACAGAAGCTGGCTGAGTTTCTGGCGGGAAGGTCATAGCGGATTAAATAGGATTTAAATGAGGTTTAGTAATAGCGTTTTTGCGATGAGGAGGATTTGTCTTTATCTGGTAGCCTTGTTGTTGTTTTTGCAAAGTCCGCTAAAGGCTCAGGACTGGAAGTGGAAGAGCTACCTGGCTTATTATAATACGACGTTGGTGGCCGAGGCGAACAATCATGTTTTTGCGGTGGCCGACGGATCGCTCTATGCCTATAATAAGGATGACCAGAGTGTGCAGACCTATTCGCGTTTGAACGGGCTGAGCGATGTGACCATTACGCATCTGGGCTATAATGCCGAGGTAAACACGTTGCTTATCGTCTATGAGAATGGGAATATCGACCTCTGGAGCGAGGAGGGTATTTACAACCTTCCTTTTTTGAAGAATAGCTCTACCGTGCAGGACAAGACGGTGAATGCGATTTCCTTCGAGGGCAATTATGCGTATCTTGCCGCCCAATTCGGGGTGATGGTCGTGGACATGAAGAAGCGGGAGGTGGCGGATACCTACCGCATCGGGAGTGTTACCGGTTGTTGTGTCCTGGGCAATTATCTTTATGCGGCTACCAGTCAAGGCATACTCCGGGGATCCATGGATGATAATTTGCTGGACAGTTCGAATTGGACGGACTATTCCGATGAGGTGGTACAAGGGCTTGTGGCTTTTCAGAATACCCTTTGTTATTATGCGGATGGGGATGGCATTTACTCGCAATCGGGAGGAAGTTTCCGAAGATGGATCAACGATGCCGGAATCAACGGGATGAAGGTAGAGAACGGCCAGCTTCTTGCCTATACGAACGGGAAAGTTTATATTGCTTCTTCGTTGGGTACGCCGGACCAGATTACCGGTTTAAGTACGATCCGGGATGTTTCTACCTTGAAAAACGATGCCTATTGGATAGCCAATGCTACGGGCGGTATCCTTGGGGTGCAGAAAAAGGGTTCGGCTTATACCCGCATTCTGGAACGGACTACGATTGACGGCCCGAAGCGAAACTTGCCTTATTTCATGAATTTTGCAGACGGGCAGCTGCTGGTTACCGGGGGTGCCCGTTGGACAGACCGCGAGAATAATCCGGCAACATTCATGCGCTATAAGGACGGCATGTGGTCGAATCTGGATGATTCCTCACTGGCCTCGAAGGCGGGGATTGATTTTTGTCGCGACTTCATGTGTGCGGCCGTCGATCCGGCCGATACCAGTCATTATTTTGTCGGCTCGTATGGAGAAGGGCTTTTTGAATTCCGGGGGATGGAATTTCAGGAGATGTATAATAGTACGAACAGTCCTTTGGCATTTGCACCCGACGGAAGTGCCTATCCCCGTCATTATGTCCGCATAAGCGGCATGGACTATGATGAGGCGGGAAACCTCTGGATGGTTTGCGCCGGAGTCAACGAAGCCATCCAGGTCCGGCAGTCCGACGGGACCTGGGTTACGTTGCGGAATCTGGATATCAGTAACAGTCCGACCACCGGAAGCCTTCTTGTCCTGAGTAATGGCCTGCTGGTTTCCAATGTGCCCCGCTCTACCAATGCCGGCATCTTTATCTTGAATAACAACGGGACTCTTGACCCGTCGGATGATACTTCTGTTCTTTATTCAACATTGGTCAGCACTCAGGGGGAATCGCTGTCGGCCAGTGAGTTTTATTGCATCGCCGAAGATAAGACAGGGTATCTTTGGGTCGGAACCAATATCGGTCCGGTTATTGGTTATAACACCTCCGATGGCTATCGCTTCAACCGGATTATCCTTTTTGACGAGTCGGATTATCTTCTTAACGGGGAACGGGTGAATTGCATTGCCGTAGATGGCGGAAACCGGAAATGGATCGGTACGCAGACTTCGGGGGTCTTCCTGGTGAACGAAGACGGCACGGAGGTGCTGGAAAACTATACGGCGGATAATTCGCCCCTCTTCTCGAATTGTATTCAGAGCATCGCCATCCATCCGCAGACCGGCGAGGTTTTTATCGGTACCGATAAAGGGCTTTTGTCCTATCAGGGGGATGCTACGGAAGGCAGCTCCGACTATTCGGCCGTCCATGCCTATCCGAATCCCGTCCGGCCCGATTTCGACGACAAAGTGATCATCACCGGATTGATGGACCAGTCGGAAGTGAAGATTACTGACCTGGCTGGTAACCTTATCTATCGCTCCACCTGTATCGGCGGGCAATTGACGTGGAATTGCCGAAATGCCCAAGGGCGGCGCGTAGCTACGGGGGTTTATCTCGTGCTGGCTGCCACGCCGGAAGCGAAAGAGAGTGTAGTGACGAAAATCATGGTGGTAAAATAACATAACTTTCATTACCTTTGCATCCAAATTCATACATATATTACACATGGGAAAATATAAACTGTTAAACAACGTGTTGGGGTGGCTGATGTTTCTTGTGGCCTCATCCGTTTATCTGATGACGATGGAACCGACCGCCAGTTTCTGGGACTGCGGCGAGTTTATTTCTTCAGCCTACAAGCTGGAAGTAGGGCACCCGCCCGGAGCACCTTTCTTCATGCTGACGGCCAATCTTTTCACCCAGTTTGCTTCCGATCCTTCGAAAGTAGCCGTGATGGTCAATACGATGTCCGCCCTTTTCAGCGGTTTGACTATCTTGTTCCTTTTCTGGAGCATCACGCATTTGGCGCGGCGCATTATGGTGAGAAATGATGCGGAGATGACAGTCGGGCAGATGATTGCCATCCTGGGATCCGGTCTGGTAGGTGCCTTGGCCTATACTTTCAGCGATACGTTCTGGTTCAGTGCGGTAGAGGGTGAGGTGTATGCCTATTCATCGTTGTTTACGGCCGTGGTTTTCTGGCTTATCCTGAAATGGGAGGAAGTGGCAGACCAGCCTCATGCCGACCGTTGGATCGTGTTGATAGCCTATCTGATGGGATTGAGTATCGGTGTGCACTTGCTGAACTTGCTCTGTATCCCGGCTATCGTGTTGGTTTACTATTATAAGAAATTCGAACATCCGACGATGAAAGGGACGATTGTCGCCTTGCTGATTTCTTTTGCCATCATTGCGTTAATGATGTATGGCGTTGTCCAGGGATTGGTGGAAATCTGCGGTTATTTCGAATTGTTCTTTGTGAATGTATTGGGCATGCCTTACAATACAGGTGTGTTTGCTTATGCCCTTGTCCTGATAGGGGTGTTGGTTTGGGCTATCTATGAGACGATGCGCGACGAGATTCATCCTTTGCGTCTGCGTTTGTCGTTCATCTTCTCGGTCGTGCTGATCGGTATTCCCTTTATCGGCAGCGGGTATGTGGTTGCCGCCGTGCTGACCATCGCATTGGCTGTCTTCCTCTTCAAGTGTCCGAAGCTGAATCTGAAGATGCTGAACACGGTGCTGGTGAGCCTGATGGTGATTGTCATCGGTTATTCATCGTATGCATTGACGCTGATTCGGGCAACGGCTGATACGCCGATGAACCAGAATGCGCCGAGCGATATCTTTACGTTGCGTACCTATCTGGCCCGTGAACAGTATGGCAAGACGCCGTTGCTTTATGGGCAGACCTACGTTTCGGAGGTGAAACGGGTGCAGGAAGGGAATAATTGTGCTCCCGTCTCGAAAGAAGGCGCACCGACCTATACCCGTGTGATCAAGAAAGATGCCAGCGAGAAAGACCGTTACTATATCTCGCGTTACGATACGGAATATGAATTCGTAGATGAGCTGAATACGCTTTTCCCACGTATGTACAGCAGCGATCCGAATCATGTCAACGCCTATAAGGAATGGGCGAATATCAAGGGGGAGCCAGTGAAGTTCTCCAATTGCGGGGAGGTCAAGACCGTTGTCAAGCCTACCTTTGCCGAAAATCTCCGTTTCTTCTTCACCTATCAGTTGAACTTCATGTACTGGCGTTACTTTATGTGGAATTTCTCCGGACGCCAGAATGATATTCAGGGGCATGGTGAGATTACGCATGGCAACTGGATCACCGGCATCAAGGCCATTGACGAGAAGATGGTAGGTCCGCAAGACAACATGCCTTCCGAGATTGCCGACAACAAGGGGCATAATGTGTATTATATGTTGCCGCTCCTGCTGGGAATCTTGGGACTGCTCTACCAGGCATATTCCGGGGAAAAGGGAATCCAGACGTTTTGGATCAATTTCTTCCTTTTCTTTATGACGGGTATCGCCATCGTGCTATATCTGAATCAGACGCCTTATCAACCTCGTGAACGAGATTACGCCTATGCCGGGTCGTTTTATGCTTTCTGCATCTGGATAGGTTTCGGCGTGGCGGCGGTGGCCAAGGTGTTGGAGAAATATGGGAAAATGCCCGGGCTGGTGGCGGCTTCTATCGCTACGCTGGCCTGCCTCTGCGTGCCCATTCAGATGGGAGCCCAGAATTGGGATGACCATGATCGTTCGGGACGTACGGTGGCCCGCGATTTCGGGGCAAACTATCTGGAGTCGTGCGAACCGAATGCCGTGATCTTTACCAATGGCGATAACGATACCTTCCCGCTTTGGTATGCCCAGGAGGTGGAAGGCATCCGCACGGATGTTCGTGTCTGCAACACCAGTTATTTGCAGACCGACTGGTATATCAACCAGATGAAGAAGCAGGCTTATGAATCGGCCGCGCTGCCTATTTCGTGGAACTATGCCGATTATGTGCAGGGGACGCGCGATGCGGCTTACATTTTGCCGATTACCGACCAGCCCGTTGAGCTCAAGACGGCATTGGATTTTGTGCGCAGCAACGATCCGAAGTTCAAGACGGTGCCGGGTATCGACCAGAAGTTGGATTATATCCCGTCGCAGACATTGACTTATACGATTGACTCGGCAGCCGTGGCGGATAGTCCGGCGCTGAAGGATGCCGATATGCCTGTCTTTAACCGGAAGATGACAATCGACCTGAAAGGAAAGGATTATCTGGGCAAACACGAGCTGATTATTCTTGACATGTTGCAGACGAATAACTGGCAACGCCCGCTGTATTACGCTATCACAGTGAGTCCGGAGCAGTTTGTCAAGCTCGATCCCTATTTCCAGCAGGTGGGTCTGGCTTATCAGATTATCCCGATGAAAACAACCGGTACGACCAAGGCTTTGAATACGGAAAAGATGTATGACAATCTGATGACAAAGTTCCGTTGGGGCGGTGTGGATAAACCGGGTGTTTATCTGGATGAAAATGTTCTCCGGATGTGCAAGACCTACCGTACGGTACTCTTTGGAAAACTGGCTGCCGCTTTGATTAACGAAGGTAAGAAAGACAAGGCTCTGAAAGTACTCGACAAATGTATGGAGGTGCTTCCGCCCGAGAATGTTCCGGTTGATTATTATGCACTTTCCATTGCTGAGTTCTATTATACGCTGGAACAGCAGGAAAAGGCCGAGAATCTTTATACGCTGATTGCTGACGATGCCATGCGCAGTCTGAATTGGTTCTTCCGCCTGACTCCGACGCAGTTTGTTTCCGTATCGAGCGAGGTCTATGAAAATCTTGCTGTTTTGCAGGAAATCATGCGGGTAAGCGATAAGTATAATCCTGATTTCTTTAAGAAGTATAAGGATGAATTCGACAGCTATCGAATGGCTTTCCAGTCGCTGATGCCGGAAGAATAGAATATGCAAGAATGAAGTTTTGAATTATGAAGTTATGGACCGCTCAGGCGATTCATAACTTCATAGCTTTTAAAAGCCGATTGAAATATAAACTCATAAACCCACAACTTACCCTGTGTTCATCGAGCAACCTCCCTTTTTTTACCGTCTTCTTTTTCCCGGAGCTGTCTGGAGAATTCCAAGGCCGGAGAAATGCGTTTATCTGACCTTTGACGATGGCCCTATTCCCGAGGTGACCCCTTGGGTTCTGGATGTCTTGGACAAGTATGGTATCCGGGCAACATTCTTCATGGTAGGCGACAATGTGCGTAAGCATCCGGATATCTTCCGGATGGTGGTTGAACGCGGCCATCATCTCGGAAACCATACGTTCAACCATATTCAGGGTTTGCGTTATCTGACGCGCAATTACCTGCGGAACGTGGAAAAAGCTGCCGATATTATTCCCAGTCATCTGTTTCGCCCTCCTCATGGTCACATGCGTTTACCCCAGACCTGGATGCTGCGTCATCATTATCGCATCGTTATGTGGGATGTGGTGACGCGCGATTACAATGCTTCGCTCACTCCCGGGCAAGTGTTGGAAAACGTCAAGCGTTATACCCGGAACGGGTCGATTATTGTTTTTCACGATTCGCTGAAAGCTGAAAAGAACCTCCGCCCGGTTTTGCCTCTTGCTATTGAATGGCTCTTGGCGGAAGGATATCAATTTCAGCTGATCGAGTGATGTGGGTCGCGCCTAACAGCCCCAACCTTCCCGGTCCAGATTGCGGTATTGGATGGCTTCAGCCAGGTGGTGCGACTGGATATGCTCTGACGCTTCAAGATCCGCGATGGTACGTGCTACTTTCAGAATGCGGTCGTAGGCTCGTGCGGAAAGGTTGAGGCGGGTCATGGCATTCTTCAGCAGGCTGAGGCCGGCGGCATCGGGCACGGCATATTGGTGGAGCAGCTTTGTATTCATTTGTGCATTGCAATGGATACCTTCGATGTCGGCATAGCGCTTTTCCTGGAGAGCCCTTGCCTTGACTACCCGTTCGCGGATAGCCGCACTGGGTTCTGCCGGACGTTGCTCGGAGATTTTCTCAAAAGGAACAGGCACGATTTCTATTTGGATATCTATGCGGTCCAACAAGGGACCCGAAATCCGGTTCATGTATTTCTGTACGGCACTGGCTGAGCAGACACAAGGATGCGTAGGGTGGTTATAATAGCCACATGGGCAGGGATTCATCGAGGCTACCAGCATGAAACCGGCCGGATAGTCCACGGCAAAGCGGGCTCTGGATATCGTGATGTGGCGGTCTTCCAGAGGCTGCCGGAGGACTTCCAATACATTGCGGTTGAACTCGGGCAGTTCGTCGAGGAAGAGAACGCCGTTGTGGGCAAGGCTGATTTCTCCCGGTTGCGGGTAGGTGCCTCCTCCGACCATCGCAACGTTGGAGATGGTATGATGGGGCGAACGGAAGGGGCGGCAAGTCATGAGTGAGGTCTCTCCATCCAGTTTTCCTGCGACGGAATGGATTTTGGTTGTTTCCAGGGATTCCCGTAGGGTGAATGGCGGAAGGATGGAAGGAAGCCGTTTCGCCATCATCGATTTTCCGCTACCCGGCGGACCGATCATGATCAGGTTGTGCCCTCCGGCTGCAGCGACTTCGAGCGCCCGCTTGACATTCTCTTGCCCGCGGACTTCCGAAAAATCAAATTCGAATTGTTGTTGGCGGTCGTAGAATTCTTTACGCGTATCGATTTCGGTGGGCTGCAGGGCCTCATCTTTGCCCGACATGAAGTCGATGACCTCTTGGATGGAGTGGGCTCCATAGACGGCCAGGCGGTTGACAACGGCCGCTTCGCGAGCGTTTTGAGCCGGTAGTATCAATCCTTGGAAGCCTGCCTCGCGGGCCTTGATGGCAATGGGCAACGCTCCTTTTATAGGCTGGAGGGTGCCATCCAATGAGAGTTCTCCCATCATCATGAAATGTTCCAGGCGCGTCGGCTCAAGATCGCCTGCGGCTGCCAGGATCCCAATCGCCAAGGGCAGGTCGTAGGCTGTTCCTTCTTTCCGGATATCGGCCGGAGCCATGTTGATGACGACACGCTGGCGCGGAAATTTGTAGCCGTTTTCCTGTAATGCGGAAATGATGCGCTCATGGCTTTCACGCACCGCCACATCCGGCAGACCGACTAACAGGAATTGGATTCCTTTGGTGCAGTTTACCTCAATGGTAACAATCATAGCTGAAATGCCCTGCAGAGCAGCGGCAAAGGTTTTTACTAGCATAGTTAGAGTGTTTGGATATAGTTTCAAATTTTCTTGTCGAGTGCTTTGAGCCGCTTTTAATCACTTGACTGGCTCTCCGCAATCTTTTTTCTTATTTCTTCTCCCGAATCAGTCTTTACCTTTATGTTGTGTTCTTTATCGATAAGGAAATAACGGGGAAGCGAACTGACATTGTATAGATCCAGCAGTTGAGATGCCTGGCTGGCCGAATCGGTCACGATATTCCAGTGAATCTTGCTTTTGCTTACAAGTTTGCGAACCTGCTGGGGATCGGTATCCAGACTGACGATAATGATTTCATAATCTTTTGAGAAATCGGTAGAGAACGTCTCTATCAGGATCTGTTTGGATAAATAGATATCTGTCCATGGAGCAGTAAACAGAAGGAGAATTTCTTTGTCTTTTATGTCTTTCAGGGCAATTCTCTTTCCGTAAATATTTTTGACGGAGAAAGCCGGTGCTTTTGAGCCTGGGATAGTCCGTTTCAAACGCGTATTGTATTCCGACAATTCCTTGTAAAGCGGGTCGGGGGTTAACGAACTGGACAGCGTAGTCAGTGCTTTGTCCAAATAACGCCAATGTTCCGGATTCATGAAGTACTGTTGGGTAAGCACCAGAGAGGCTTTCCGCTCCGGATGGTCGGTGATATAGCTCATAACGGCTTCGTCAATTTGCAAATTCACATTGGCAATACGTGCCATTACATCAGCTTTTTCAATCGATGAGATTTCCGGAGCTTCCAGGCTACGGCATAAATCGGTTTGTTCACGGAACAGTTCTGCATTGTTTTTATGCATTTCCGTCAGGTCATGGTTGATTTTCCCACCTTTTATTTGAAGCAATTGCGGATACAAGGCATCTCCGGAAATATGAATCTCCTTCCCTTTTTCCAGAAATACCGTAAACCAATCGTGCTTTTTATTCCATAAGAACGTCACCTGATCGAAATCACCCGTTTTCTTTTCAATCTTGAATTCCCCGGGTTTTTCACAGGAAACCGTGTCTATATCCTGTGAGTTCGCATTTTCGAACACGGCATAGATCTTCTCGTCTTTCAGATTCTCCAGATTTCCTTTTATCCGATATGCAACATCATCTCCACAGGCAGACAAACCAATTAATAGGCTCATTATTAACAACAATTTTCCTATCATCTGTCTTTTTCTCATATCCTTTGAGTAATAACGCTGTAAAGGTAGGAATATTTTCTGAAACTAACTTAATATTTATAAAACATCTTTTGTTTGGAACATAAAAAAGGCGCAAGATGCAATCTTGCGCCTTTCCTTATAAGCTGTTTGTAATAAATCTGATTACAATTTCGGACCAGCAGCAACCAATGCCTTACCAGCTTCGTTGCCTTCGAACTTAGCAAAGTTCTTGATGAAGCGACCTGCCAAATCCTTAGCTTTTTCTTCCCACTGAGAAGCTTCAGCGTAAGTATCGCGCGGATCAAGGATCTTCGGATCAACACCCGGCAATTCTGTCGGAACAACGAAATTGAAGAACGGAATAGTCTTCGTCGGAGCTTTGTCGATAGAACCGTCGAGGATTGCATCGATGATACCACGAGTATCACGGATAGAAATACGTTTGCCAGTACCGTTCCAACCTGTGTTAACCAAGTAAGCCTTAGCACCAACTTTTTCCATCTTCTTAACCAATTCTTCAGCATATTTAGTCGGATGCAAGCTCAGGAATGCAGCACCGAAGCAAGCTGAGAAGGTCGGAGTCGGTTCAGTAATACCACGTTCTGTACCAGCCAACTTAGCTGTAAAGCCAGACAAGAAGTAATATTTAGCCTGTTCTGCGTTCAGGATAGATACCGGAGGCAATACGCCGAATGCATCAGCAGACAAGAAGATTACCTGATGAGCGTGCGGGCCTTTGGAAACCGGCTTAACGATGTTGTTGATGTGATAGATAGGATAAGAAACACGCGTGTTTTCCGTTACGCTCTTATCAGCGAAGTCGATCTTGCCGTTTGCGTCAACTGTAACGTTTTCCAACAAAGCGTCACGTTTGATAGCGTTGTAGATATCCGGTTCGCTTTCCTTATCCAGGTTGATAACTTTAGCGTAGCAACCACCTTCGTAGTTGAATACACCTTCGTCGTCCCATCCGTGTTCGTCATCACCAATCAACAGACGTTTCGGGTCAGTTGACAAAGTAGTCTTACCTGTACCAGACAGACCGAAGAAGATAGCAGTGTCAGTACCTTCCATGTTTGTATTTGCAGAGCAGTGCATAGAAGCGATGCCACGCAACGGGTTCAGGTAGTTCATGATAGAGAAGATACCCTTCTTCATTTCACCACCGTACCAAGTATTCAGGATTACCTGTTCGTTTGTCTTCAGGTTGAATACAGTAGCTGTTTCAGAGTTCAGACCCAGTTCTTTGTAGTTGTCAACCTTAGCTTTTGCAGCGTTGAATGATACGAAGTCAGGTTCACCGTAGTTTGCCAGTTCTTCTTCTGTCGGACGGATGAACATGTTCTTAACGAAGTGTGCCTGCCATGCTACTTCCATGATGAAACGTACTTTCAAACGAGTTGCAGGGTTTGCACCACAGAATGTATCCATAACGAACAGACGTTTGCCGCTCAACTGTTTAACAGCTTTAGCCTTCAAGTCAGCCCAAGCTTCTTCAGAGCAAGGCTTGTTATCGTTCTTATATTCATCAGAAGTCCACCATACAGTATCCTTGCTGGCTTCATTATATACGAAGAATTTGTCTTTAGGAGAACGACCTGTGTAAATACCGGTCATTACGTTTACAGCGCCCAGTTCAGTTACCTGACCTTTTTCATAGCCTTCGAGACCTTCTTTAGTCTCTTCAGCGAACAATACTTCATAAGACGGGTTGTGGAGGATTTCCTTCACATCGGTAATACCGTACTTGCTTAAATCTAAATTAGCCATCTTGTTTTTGATTTTAAAATGATTGACTTTATGTAATATTACTCTCTACCGGATTTACGTCTGGCTCCGGGCGGTTTCTGTTTTTCGGATGCGCTTCATCCGCGGGCTTTCTCTTTTCGTCGTTTCTGCCGCCAGGGCCTTGTCTTTGTGATGATTTTTCTCATCGCGACACAAAAGTAGTATTTTTTTTCTTAGAGATTACGCTATTAAGGAAATTTTTCAGCAATCCAAGTTCTTTTAAATGTAGAGGTAAGAGATACCTCTGTTTTCAAATTTCTTTGGAAAATCTGCAACCTTCTTCTTTTTCCTTTCGTCTTTTATAATAGAATCATTCTAAATAAAAGGTCGTATGAAAAAAGCATTTCTATTTTCGTTTGTGTTGGCTTTTGCCGGCATGGCGTTTGTTCAGGCTGAAACTGTAAAAGGAGACGGTTCGATTGTTACCAAAACAATTGATGTTAGGGAATTCGATAAGATTTCTCTCTCCCAAACTTTGCAAGAAGAGAATAAGCTGAAGGTTGGTCTTTCTGATTTTCCGTTTACGTTTGATTATAGGCAAGATTCAAAGGCTTCGCTTACGGTAACAACGGATGAGAATGTGTTTCCGCATTTGCGTTTCGAGGTCTCTAATGGTGAATTGCAAATCAAAGCTACCGAGGGAGATAAGGTGATTCCGACCCGTCTTAACGTGGAAGGCTGTTCGGCGGCATTAACCGAAGTAAATCTTGCGGGTGGTGTGGATTTTTCTCTTTCCGGTAATTTGCAAAGTGAGAACCTGGAAGTGAATGTAGCCGGAGGGGGAGCGTTTACGGCTCCCGGAACGATAGAAACAGAAGACGGTGAAGTGAATGTGGCTGCAGGCGGTGAGCTTCAGTTTGCTCGGTTCATCGGGACTTCCATGGAAGCGAATGTTGCTGCTGGAGGAAAAGTGAAATTGCAGGGCAAAGTGGATAGGGGTGAATTTAATGTGGCGGCAGGAGGAACCTTGGAAGCCAGTGACCTGGTTGCGGAAGACGTGGAAGCGGATGTTGCAGCTGGCGGTAAAGTTTATGTTCATGCCACTCATTCTTTGATTGCCTCTTCTGTTGTTGGAGGAAAGATATATTATAAAGGTAATCCGGAACATTTGGAAACGGAGTCTGTATTAGGAGGAAAGGTCCGTCCGATGGAAGAATGAATCTTTTATCAGGAAATCCAATTTATTTCCCTATTTTTGCGCTATGAACTTTTAAATATAAGATAAAATGAAAATCAAAGGATTCTTGTTGATGGCGTTTCTGTTCGGTTTTTTGTCAGTAGGGCAGGCCGCCGATGATGTGAAAGGAAACGGAAAGCCGACTACCGTGACAATGAGTATAGATGATTTTAATCGGATAGACATTGATGGAATCATGGATTTTAGTTATGTTCAGACCGCGGGCGATGCTTCGAAACTGGAAGTGACACTCGATGATAATCTGCATCAGTATCTTGATGTCCAGACGACGGACCGCAAATTGAGCATCCGCTTCAACAAAAAGGTAAAAGTAACACAGCTGACGAAATTCGTAGTTAAAGCCAATTCGAAATGGTTGAAGGATGTACGCGTTTCCGGGAATGCTAATTTTATGACGCAGACGGCTTTAAAAGGAGATGAACTGAAAGTTAAAGGCTTGGATAATAGTCTGATTCAGTTTCTTAAACCGGTGGAGACGGGTGTCTTGACGCTGAATGTCAATAATAGTGCCAATATTGTTGCGGAGAATATAAAGATTGATCGTTTGGAGTGCAATATGGAAGGATCGGGCTCTATTCGTCTAAAGGAGGGAACAGCTAACCAGGCAAATTATAATATTGTTAGTAGTGGGGATATTCATGCTTTTGGAGTCCAGGCGAATAGCGTGAATTGTAAAGTGGCTGGTAGCGGAACGATGGAAGTTTATCCACTCAATTCGATGAAGGCTAATTTGGTTGGAAAAGGAAATATCCGATATAAAGGAAATTTGAAGGATATAGAACAGCGTATTATAGGAAAGGGTAAAATTGAAAAGGTAAATTGAGTTTTATCGTTGTAAATTGCAAGTTGCGTTCCCGCATACTTGCAATTTACAACTTATCCTCTTATTGTTCCACAATTCCTACTACCTCGATATCAAATACCAGAGTTGTATAGGGCTGAATAACGACGGCCTGGGTGTTTTGGTCACGCATCCCGCTGACACCATAACCTAAACGATAAGGAACCCAAATTTCCCAACGGTCGCCGACATGCATGTGCTGGAGTGCGGTAGCGAAGCCATCAGTTGTCGTAGAAGGACTGAATTCGGCGGGTTCGGCACCGCTTTCACGTGTTACCGAGTCAAATACTTCGCCTTTTTCCAAAACTTCATCCAGATTTTCGAGAATGTTTCCCTCTTCATCCCGGATAAAGCATCCTTTGTAATAGACACTTACTGTGCTGGTGTAATAAATATCCTCCGTGCCGCTCCCTTCTTGAATGACACGATAAAGAATGTACCCGTCTCCGCTTTGCGAGTCAAGTCGTTTATAACGCTCTTCATTGAAACCTTGGGTAAGGAAAGCATCGGAATTTGCTTGTTTCCATTCTTCATCAATGGGGATATAGTCGTCATCTTCGTCGCTGCATGCGGTGAGCATACCGACGAAGATGGTGAGCAACAGCACTGGAAACTTCCAAATGAATTTCTTAAACATGTAACTTTATTCTATGATTTTCTTTAACAGACTCTTCATGCTTACCTTGTCGCTGATGATGTCGTGCAGACGGTCAATGCTTACACGTTCTTGCTCCATGGTGTCGCGGAAACGAATTGTGACGCAATTATCTTTCAGCGTATCATGATCTACGGTGACGCAATAGGGAGTACCAATGGCGTCTTGGCGACGGTAACGTTTGCCGATGGAGTCTTTTTCGTCATATTGGCAACGGAAATCCAAGCGTAGCATTTGCATGATTTCTTCGGCTTTCTCGGGCAGTCCGTCTTTCTTGACAAGTGGCAGGACGGCCAACTTGATAGGAGCCAAAGCTGCAGGCAGTTTCAGTACGACGCGGCTTTCGCCATTGTCGAGCGTTTCTTCACAATAAGAACCAGCCATGACGCTAAGGAACATACGATCTACACCAATAGACGTTTCAATCACATACGGCGTATAGCTTTGGTTCAGTTCCGGGTCGAAATATTGGATTTTCTTGCCTGAATATTTCTCATGCTGGCTCAAGTCGAAATTTGTACGGCTATGGATACCTTCTACTTCTTTGAATCCGAATGGCATTTCAAATTCGATATCTGTAGCTGCATTGGCATAGTGGGCCAGTTTTTCATGGTCGTGGAAACGATATTTCTCATCCCCTAAACCTAAGGCTTTATGCCATTTCAGACGAGTTTCTTTCCATTTCTTGAACCATCCCATTTCTTCTCCCGGGCGTACGAAGAATTGCATTTCCATTTGTTCGAACTCGCGCATGCGGAAGATGAACTGGCGTGCTACGATTTCATTACGGAAGGCTTTGCCGATCTGAGCGATACCGAAAGGTATTTTCATGCGGCCCGTCTTCTGAACATTCAGGAAGTTTACGAAGATGCCTTGCGCTGTTTCAGGACGGAGATATACCTTCATGGAACCATCGGCCGTTGACCCCATTTCCGTAGAGAACATCAGGTTGAATTGGCGGACATCTGTCCAGTTGCGTGTTCCGGAAATCGGACAAACAATCTCGCAATCGAGGATGAGCTGGCGTAAGTCCTCGAAATTCGAATCGTTCATATCCTTTTTGTAGCGCTCGTGGATTTCATTCCATTTTGCCTGGTGCTCCAACACGCGCGGATTGGTCTCGCGGAACTTGGCTTCATCGAAAGCATCGCCGAATTTCTTGGCGGCCTTAGCCACTTCTTTGTTTATTTTTTCTTCTATCTTGGCGAGATGGTCTTCAATCAAGACATCGGCACGATAGCGTTTTTTCGAATCTTTATTGTCAATCAGTGGGTCATTGAAGGCATCAACATGTCCTGAAGCTTTCCAGATAGTCGGGTGCATGAAGATGGCAGAATCAAGACCTACTACGTTTTCGTGCAGCAAGGTCATGCTGTCCCACCAATATTTCTTGATATTGTTTTTTAATTCTACACCATTTTGTCCGTAATCGTAAACAGCACCAAGCCCGTCGTAGATTTCCGATGAAGGAAATACGAAACCATACTCTTTACAATGAGATACTAACTTTTTAAAAACATCTTCTTGTGCCATGATAATCTTATATATAGTTGTCAAGCTGCAAAGTAAACGATTTTTTTTCGGATATAGACGGTTGGCAAACGGTTTTTGCAAGATAGATTGTTATTTCTTACAAATATTGCAAGGCCTTCCGATAGGCTATGTCCTGGATGGTTTTAATGAAGCTGGCTAATTCGGGATGTTCGTTTGTTCCCATAATCCAGAGCGGACAGCTGTCTTTGTCTTCCCGGTAGTCTGGTTGGATATATGATTTTTCCAATACTTCCAAGCCGTTTCGCCGGTAAAAATTGATGCGTCGTTCGGCCATTTCGTTTAGAGGCGGTTCGACTTCCAAGAGCTGCAGCTTGGGCAGATTGGCTTGCCACCATTGAAGTACCTGTTGTCCGATTTTATGGTTGCGCATGGATGGAAATACGGCAAGATGTTCCATATAATAGAAATCACCCATGTCCCAGTAAATCGCAAGACCTGCCAGTTTTTCGTCGAGTTCGATCGCACAGAACTGCATCGCATCCACTTCTGCAATCATACGTTTTAGCTGGTTGATGTCTCTCCGTTCTTCTTCCGGGAATGATTCTTCATAAAGCGCAATGAGCTTTTCAAGACATGGATCGTCTGTTGTTGTAATTCTTTTTAATGTAATCATGATGGATGTTGTTTTATGTGTTTTATTTCGCAAAGATAGAAAAGAAAAACTGTGGGGCAAATTTCCGATTTGATAAACATCCTTTTTCCCGACTGTAAAACATAGGAATCGGAAAGAGAAAACGCATGTTTCCTTATTTTTTCGTATATTTACCCCCAAAATAGGGCTTAGATGCTTTTCACAGAATGAATCAGAAGATATGAGACCGGAAGATAGAGAAGAGGATATAACTCCGCAGGATGACGATGCGGGGCAGGCTGACCGACAGGAAGAAACGAAACATTCAGATTATAGAGTGCCGGGGAAAAACGAGGATGGTGTAATCCATCATCTGTCGGGGATGTACCAGCATTGGTTTCTTGATTATGCTTCGTATGTAATCCTGGAAAGGGCTGTGCCGCACATCAACGACGGTTTGAAGCCGGTACAACGTCGTATCTTGCATTCGATGAAGCGGCTCGATGACGGACGTTATAACAAGGTGGCTAACATTGTAGGGCATACGATGCAGTTCCATCCTCATGGCGATGCCTCTATTGGCGATGCCTTGGTCCAGTTGGGGCAAAAAGACCTGTTGATTGATTGCCAGGGAAACTGGGGGAATATTCTGACGGGAGACGGTGCCGCGGCTCCGCGTTATATTGAAGCGCGTTTATCGAAATTTGCCCTTGAAACGGTATTTAATCCGAAGACAACACTTTGGCAATTGTCTTATGACGGCCGAAACCGGGAGCCGGTGACATTGCCTATCAAATTCCCGCTGCTTTTGGCTCAGGGGGTGGAAGGAATTGCCGTCGGACTTTCGTCTAAGATTCTTCCGCATAATTTCAATGAATTGCTGGATGCGTCGGTAGCCTATTTGCGAGGGGAAGCGTTTTCCCTTTATCCTGATTTTCAGACAGGGGGGTATATAGATGTCAGCAAATACAATGATGGTGAACGGGGCGGCTCTGTCAAAATCCGGGCAAAAATCAGTAAGTTAGACAGCAAAACGCTGGTTATCTCTGAAATCCCGTATGGACGTACTACCTCATCTATTATCGATTCGATCTTGAAAGCGAATGATAAGGGGAAGATAAAGATTAAGAAGGTAGATGACAATACGGCAAAAAATGTTGAGATTTTGGTTCATCTTGCCCCGGGAGTTTCGTCTGATAAAACCATAGATGCCCTATATGCCTTTACCGATTGTGAAGTGAGCGTGTCCCCGAATTGTTGCGTAATTAAAGATGATAAACCGCATTTTTTGACGGTGAGTGATGTCTTGAAGCATTCGGCGGATAATACATTATCGTTGCTTCAGCAGGAATTGCAGATAGAAAAGGCGGAGTTGTCGGAAAATTTATTCTTTGCATCTCTGGAAAAAATATTCATTGAAGAACGTATTTATAAGGATAAGGAGTTTGAAGAATCGAAGGATATGGATGCGGCCATTGTCCATATCGATCAGCGTTTGGAACCATTTAAGCCTGATTTGATCAGAGCGGTAACACGGGAGGATATTCTTCGTCTGATGGAAATCAAGATGGGGCGTATCCTGAAATTCAATTCAGACAAGAGCAATGAACAGATACTTCAGGTTCGCAAGCAGATCAAAGAGATCGAGCATCACTTGGCTCATATTGTCGAATATACGATTGATTGGTTTCTTCATTTAAAGGAAAAGTATGGTTCGCGTTATCCTCGTCAGACGGAAATTCGGAGTTTTGATACGATTGAAGCGACCAAGGTGGCAGAAGCCAATGAGAAATTGTATATCAATCGTTCGGAAGGGTTCATTGGAACGTCCTTGAAGAAGGATGAGTTTGTGGCTAATTGCTCTGATATTGATGATGTCTTAATATTTTATCGTGACGGTAAATATAAACTGGTGAGAGTGGCCGACAAGATTTTTGTCGGGAAAGATATTCTTTATTTGAATGTTTTTAAACGGAATGATACCCGTACTATATATAATGTAATTTATCGGGATGGCAAGCAAGGGGTGAATTATATTAAGCGGTTTGCGATTACCGGGATAGGGCGAGACCGCGAATATGATTTAACCCGGGGAACTCCGGATTCTCGTATTCTTTATTTCAGTGTTAATCCGAATGGGGAGGCCGAGACGGTCAAGGTGATATTGAAACCAAAACCCCGGCAGCGTTTGCTGGTTTTTGAGAAAGATTTTAGTACGGTTCCCATTAAAGGACGTGGTTCTATGGGGAATATTCTGACTAAAGCGGAAATTCATAAGATTTCTTTGAAGCAGAAGGGCGGCTCGACTCTGGGAGGCCGCAAAGTGTGGTTTGATTGGGATGTGCTGCGTCTGAATTATGACGGCCGCGGAGAAGAATTAGGGGAGTTTCAAAGTGACGATGTTATTTTGGTGATTCTGAAAAATGGCGAATTTTATACTACAAGTTTTGAATTGAGCAATCATTATGAGAGTCAGATTCAGGTGATAGAAAAGTATGATTCGTCGAAAATCTGGACAGCTGTTGTTTATGATGCAGATCAGAAGTGTCCCTTTATAAAACGTTTTCCCATAGAGGCAACAAGTCGTAAACAGAATTTTGTCGGTGATAATCCGAAAAACAAGTTGTTGTTTTTGACAGATGAGCGCTATCCTCGTCTTGAATTGATTTTTGGTGGGGTTGATGCTTCTTGTCCGCCGGTAATCATAGATGCTGAAGAGTTTGTTGTTACTCGCACATTTAAGGCAAAGGGGAAAAAATTGACTGCTAATAAATTAGAGACCATTAATGAACTTGAACCTGCTCAACGGGCGTCGGATTTGAAGGAGAACGAAGAGACTTCGGATGAAAATGCAGAGGATGTAATTGAAAATTCGGAGGAAGTACAGGAAGGAGCCGATAATCCGACAGATTTGCTCGATGAGATAACAGGTCAAATGAAACTGTTTTAAGATGAGAGTACGGTTGTTCTTGTTTTTCTTTTTCTCCGGATATTGGTTGTTAAGTCTTCAGGCTCAAAATATGACGGAAGATTTCCCTCTTTCCGTGAATGTGGGGACATTAGTGGGAGCTGGAAGGTATAACATTATGGATACATATCTGTCTCCTGGAAGTCAGACGAATTATCAAGGTTGGGCTTTGCGAGTTTTGAATGAGCGGATGAAGATGACACGTTTGGGAAATGGGAAAATATCCCGTCAGCAACAGATTCAGATTGATTTTGCGTCTGTTTTAAATCCGGCATATACCTTGAAAGAATACGCCGGGTTTATAGACTATACGTTGGGGTATCATTACCATTTTAATGTGAGTCAGAATTTGCGATTACTTGCGGGAGGTGCGGTACATGCCTTAGTAGGAGGGGTTTATAATATTCAATCGTCAAATAATCCAGCTTCTGCGAAAGCCGATTTGGATTTGAACTTGTCTGGAATGGCATTGTATCGGTTGAAAATCGGGAAAATGCCTTTATGGATACGTTATCAGTTGGCAATTCCTTTTGCTGGTATTTTGTTTTCTCCTCATTATGGACAATCTTATTATGAGATATTTCAATTGGGAAACGGAAGTGGGGTTGTGAAGTTTTCATCTTTTCATAACCGTTGGGCCATGAAAAATCTATTGATGGTTGACATTCCGTTGCCAAAGTTGACAATTCGGGCCGGTTATATGGGTAGTATGTATTATTTGAATGTAAATGGAATAAAAAGCCATTTGAATTCTCGTTATTTTATGATAGGCGTTGTGAGAGATTTTATCATGGTAGGCGGGAAGCGCGATGGCCGGAAAGGAATGCACAAAAGTGCGTATTATTAAAGCCGCTGAGATATATGAAAGGACGCTGGATTTTAAGTTTGTTTTTATTGCTCTCTTTGCTTTCTTGTGGGGATGAAGTGGAATATACGGATTCACCTCAAGAGAATTTTGAAGCATTATGGCGGATTCTGGACGAAAACTATTGTTTCTTTGAATATAAAAATGTGGATTGGGATGAGGTTCATGATCGTTATCAAGTGCAGATCACAGATAGTATGGACCAGTTTGCTCTATTTGATGTATTGGGGAATATGTTGGCCGAATTGAAAGATGGTCATACAAATTTGATTTCTCCGTTTGATATGTCCCGTTACTGGGCTTGGTATGAAGATTATCCGGATAATTTTGATGCAGACATTCAAGAAAATTATTTAGGTTCGGATTATCGTATTGCTGGTGGAATGCGGTACAAAACATTGCAAGATGGGAAAATCGGGTATATTTATTATCCAAGTTTTTCGAGTGGGGTGGGTGAGACAAATCTGGACTACATTATATATGCGTTTAAGAATTGTTGTGGTTTGATTATCGATATACGTAATAACGGTGGGGGATTGTTAACTTATTCGGATCGTATTGCAGCTCGTTTTGTGGAAGAGACGATACAGACTGGATACATTCAACATAAGACGGGACCGGGGCATGAGGATTTTTCAGAGCCGTATGCTTTAACCTTATCTCCTGTTTCAGAACATTCTCTTTGGTATCGTCCGGTGATTGTATTGACAAATCGCCAATGTTACAGTTCAGCCAATGATTTTGTGCAGGCTATGCGTCTTTTGCCTCAAGTGCGTATTCTGGGGGATAAAACAGGGGGAGGTAGTGGATTCCCGTTTAATTCGGAATTACCCAATGGTTGGGTGGTTCGTTTTTCGGCCAGTCGGACATTAGGGTTGGATATGGAGCAATTGGAGTTTGGAATAGAACCGGATATACCGGTATGTATGAATGAGGAAGATCGGAAGCAGGGTAAAGATTCTATTATTGAAGAGGCTATTCGTTTGTTGTTGTCTGCTGACGGGAATGTCCAAAAGCTTCCTGCAAAAAATAGCGGGGAATAAATTTGGATAATAATGAAAAATGGCTACCTTTGCATACAATTTTGCGGCTGTGGTGTAATTGGTAGCCACGTCAGACTTAGGATCTGATGCTTCACGGCGTGGGGGTTCGAGTCCCTTCAGCCGCACTGAGAGAAGGAAGTTCATTTAAAGATGAGCTTCTTTTTTGTTTATAATACTGTCAACATTTGACTGTCTTCA
>CALVFH010000026.1 GCA_944326775.1 uncultured Parabacteroides sp. | reverse complement strand
TTCGGCAATTCATCGACGAACTCGACGACGCGGGGGTATTTGTAGGGAGCCGTAACCCGTTTCACATGGTCTTGCAGCTCTTTCACCAACTCCTCGCCAGCTTTCGCTTTGTATTCTTTGGACAGGACGATGGTCGCCTTCACGACTTGTCCGCGGATTTCGTCGGGGACGCCGGTGATGGCGCATTCCACCACGGCCGGATGAGTCATCAGCGCACTTTCCACCTCGAACGGCCCGATGCGGTAGCCGGAGCTTTTAATCACATCGTCGGCACGGCCCACAAACCAATAGTAGCCGTCCTCGTCGCGCCAAGCCACGTCGCCGGTATAGTAGAGGCCGTCGTGCCAAGCCTCGCGAGTCCGTTCGGCATCGCGATAGTATTCCTTGAATAAGCCGAGCGGTTTGCCGTTGGCGGTATGGATGACGATTTGTCCCTGCTCGCCGTCTTCCGCCTTGCTGCCGTCAGGGCGAATCAAGTCCACATCGTATTGCGGATTGGGGACACCCATCGAGCCGGGCTTCGGCTCCATCCACGGGAAGGTGGCGATGGTCAGGGTTGTTTCGGTTTGCCCGAAGCCTTCCATCAGCTTGATACCGGTCAGCTTGTAGAAAGTCTCATAGACGGCAGGGTTGAGGGCCTCGCCGGCTATCGTGCAATATTGTAAGGACGAAAGGTCGTACTTCGTCAAATCTTCCCGAATCAGGAAACGGAAGATGGTAGGCGGTGCGCAGAGCGAAGTTATCTTGTAGTCCTGAATCATCTGCAGCATATTCGCCGGCGTAAACTTCTCGTGGTCATAGACGAAGACCGTCGCGCCGGCAATCCATTGCCCGTAGAGTTTCCCCCAGACAGCCTTTCCCCAGCCTGTATCGGCAATCGTCAGATGCAGACTGTCGCGGTGCAGATTGTGCCAGAA
Organism: uncultured Parabacteroides sp.; assembly: GCA_944326775.1. GTDB lineage: Bacteria > Bacteroidota > Bacteroidia > Bacteroidales > Tannerellaceae > Parabacteroides. The sequence goes on along the minus strand of CALVFH010000026.1, from coordinate 24,731 downwards.
ACATCCAGTGACAATATGTCCCAGTGGATAAGTGAAATCATGGGCAACCATTTTGGGCTCTCCACTGGTTCCTGAAGTGAAATACAGCAGCGAGATATCGTCGTTGTTATTCGGGTGTGACGGACGAATAAATTCGGGTGCGGCCTCCAGTCCTGCATGGAAATCGAGAAATCCTTCCGGAATCTCCGGACCTACCGAAACCACCGTTTTAACGCTGGGGGATTCTGGCAGAGCATCACTGATATGTTGGGTAATAACCGGTTCTCCGGCACAGACAATCATTTTGATGTCCGCTGCATTAGCTCGGTAAACGATGTCCTTTTTGGTTAATAGATGAGTGGCCGGAATAACAACTGCTCCTAATTTATGCAAGGCAATGATAGAGAACCAGAATTCATACCGTCTTTTTAGAATCAGCATTACCATATCGCCGCGTCCAATTCCCAGACTTTGAAAATAGGCAGCCGTGCGGTCCGTTTTCTCTTTCATTTCTGCAAATGTGAAGTCGATATGTTCGCCATGGTCGTTGGTCCAGCAGAGCGCACGTTTGTCCGGTTCTTCTGCGGCCCATGCATCCACTACATCATAACCGAAATTAAATCGCTCCGGCACATGGATTTTCAGGTTTTGCCTGAAATCTTCTTGCGACTCGAAAGTCGTCTTGTTCAGAAATCTTTCTAACATAATACGTTATATTATATCTTACATAATTACTGCCAAGAAGCACACTTTTTCTCCATCGAGTGCTTTCATTCCGTGGGGTAATTCAGAGTTGAAATAAATGCTGTCGCCAGCTTCCAAAATAACTTCTTTTCCGTTTATGTTTAGAAGTAATCGTCCCCAAACGACAAAATTGAATTCTTGTCCCGGATGCCGGTTCAAGAACATCGGTTCATCATCGGGCTTCGGATGAACGGTAACCATAAAAGGATCGGCTAACCGATGTGAGAATCCAGCTGCGAGCGATTGGTATTTGTAGGCTTTCACACGTTCAACGGCAACTCCTTTCCCGCGTCGAGTTACAAAATAGGAGTCCATCTTAGGTTCATTTCCGAAAAGAAGGGCTGTCAGCTCTACATTATATGCATGAGCGATTTGGCTGAGGATACTGACTGATATATCAACATCTCCGCTTTCCAGACGGAGGTATTCTTCCGGTGTCAGATGGCAAACACGTGCCATTTCTTCGGCCGATGCCCCTACGGCATCGCGTAAGCCAGCAAGCCGGGCCGCAATTTGTTTGATTTCTTCATTCATGGGTCGTTGTTTTTAATGAAATGTTGCCCAAAGATAGAAATAATCCGGCTATTTTGCTAAAAATCGGCTTTGCTTTCGAGGCTTATTTGTTGGTTTGTTTGAGGGTGGATAAATTCCAATTGTTCAGCGTGCAGGTAGAGTCGTGCGGCTGGTTTTCCATAGAGAGCATCTCCAACGATCGGGGAATTCAGTCCTTCTGGATGAGCGGCATGTACGCGAAGCTGGTGAGTTCTTCCGGTAAGCGGATAAAAAGCTACACGGGTGAAGCCTGGGGATGGGTCGTCGTTGTTTAGTACTTCGTAGCGTGTTAAGGCCGGTTTTCCATGTGCTTCACTGACCATCTGGCGAGGCCGGTCCAAAGGATCGGGTGCTAAAGGTAAGGATATAACCCCCTTGGCTTTTGCTGGTCGTCCATCGAGCAAGGCTACATAGCGTTTGCGGATTGTTTTATTCTTGAATTGAGCTTGTAGGTTCTGGTGGATTGCTTTCGTCTTGGCAATAAGCAGCAGGCCGGAGGTTGCCATATCAAGTCGGTGAACAACTAATGGACCATTTGCTGAAGGATATTTATTTCGTGCCCATGTTTGTACTGATTCGGCATGGCTTCGACCAGGTATCGAAAGCATTCCTGCCGGCTTAACTACTACAGCCAACCATTCATCTTCATAGATGATAGTCGGTTCATGGTGTGTTGCAGCTTCTACAACCAGAGGGTCTGGTTCAACATTCAATCCTTGGAGCATAAATGAAAGAATCGGTAAGCATTTTCCCCGACAGGCCGGATAGAAATGCCCCTGTCTCCTCAGTTCACTTTTTGGAGAATCACCCCACCAGAATTCCGCCATTGCCAACGGTTGGTAGCCGTTTAAATAAGCATATTGGAGCAGTTTGGGCGCTGCACATTCTCCGGCTCCGGCTGGAGGTATCCGTTGAGGTGTGTCTTGGAATATTTCCACAAGGTCGCGTTCTTCTCCTCGGGCATTACGTATTCGGAAAGCTCGGAATAGACGCATTTGTAAATCAATAGAACGCTGGTGGCGTTCCGTTTTCAATCGGTTAATAATTTCTTCATATCGGTTGATATCTTGTTGAATGTTGTTTATATCTTCTTTGGCTTTCCGTTCCTTTCGTTTTAGTTCAGCTTTTTGAAATTGGCTTTCTCTGATCATGTCGGCCAACTCTTCTTTTGAGGGAGAAAGTTTTCGTTTTTCTTCCCGATTTGCTTTTGCCCGGCTCATTTCTTGGCGGAATGAGGTTAGTTCGCTCTCGATTTCATGATATTTTTTATTGATTTTTTCTTTCAGGAAAAGATAATCCGGATTGTTGACAAGTCTGTTGATATCTTGGTTCATTTTGTTTATTATCTCTTCTTCTTCTGGAAAGAAACTGTTGGGAGACAGTAAGTCATAAATAGGAGGAACAAAATAGGGGATTTTGTTCATTCCGCAAAGATTTCCCGAGAAAGCAGCCAAGAATCCGATTCCTTCTTCGGGACTTTTTACCACTAAAACGCCGAACATCTTGCCTTGTTGAAGTTCCTTTTCCCAATCTGTACGGGATGCAAGGTAATCTTGTACCCGGGTAGCCGCCTGTAGGCATAACGGGTGTGGAGTATAATGAAACGGATAAGTGAATAAGTGAGGCAATTCCGTATTGGCTGGAATATCGAGCTTGTGGAAAGGGTTGTTGAAAACTTGCATGGGATGGATTAAAGCTTTTGTTTAAAAATCGGTTGAAAAGTTTGTCGGAAGCAAATTTGCAATTCAAACCAGTTAATTCTTTAACTCGTTGGGGGAATTAATCTGCGTTGTCAGCCGACGACGGTGCTTATCCTGCAGGAAATCGACTGTCGTCACCGACGACGGTGCTTATCCTGCAGGAAATCGACTGTCGTCAGCAGGTATGCTATGAATCAATTCCGCCAACGGGTTTTTTTCAGATGATAATTGTCGGTTCTTTCCGTGTTGCACAATTCTTAGCCAGTATGGCCGTGAAAGGCGTGTCAAGAGTCAAAGCTCCGGCCGGACATTCTTTGACACAAGCACAGCATTTGAGGCAGCGGTTGGCATCACATTGGATTTTGTCTTCCTGGATGTTGATGGCACTAACCGGACAGATATCGGTGCATGTTCCACAATATGTACAAAGTTCGCCGTTCCAGGTTGGGGCTATAGGCATCGCTTTGCCAGGTGTTTTATAAGGATGATTGCCTGGAATCTGTAGGGCAGGCAGTTCTTCGAACGAAGAGACGTGGTTGAATTTTTCTATCAGTTTGCTTCCAAAATGCATGGCTGCAGACAGGTCTGATTCGTCGGGCCGGCCTTCAGCAACCGGAAATCCCGGACGGCTAAACGAATGTTCACCGATAAAAGCTCCGGCAGCGATCGGAATAAAACCTTGGGCTTTGAGGGTATCGGTCAGTTCGAGCAAGGCATCGTCGAAATCGCGGTTCCCATAGAGAACCACGGCCACGGCAGGAGTATGGTTCCCTTTGAAATAGTGCATCCGTTCGAGAGCAACGGTAGGGACACGACCTCCGTAAACTGGTACGGCAAAGATGGTAAATTCGTCATCGATGTGTTCTTCGGTTTCAGGAGTGTGGCGAGTCAGATCGGTTTCATGGTAAACAGTAACACCCATTCCCTCTACAATGGCGTGGGCTATGCGCGCGGAAGTATGAGTAGGAGAAAAGTAAATGACATGAACATTTTTACAACGCATAAGCAATAGATTTAGTAAATAATCAATAGAAAAGCGGCGTGAAAATACTTTCGCATTTTCACAACCGCCTTGTTGTTCCTAAAATTAGTTTTTGGCTAAGTCATAGCCAGCTTGCAAGGCTCGGAGGTTGAGGCTGACAACCTCTTCTCCCTTGCGGGCAAAAATCTGGCGAACACCGTCGGCAATCTTCTCAAATTCGATGCCGAGGAAGGGTGTTGCGGCACCAAGCATCACGATGTTCGAAGCACGAACCGAACCGGCATCTTTGGCAATCGCCTCAACGTCAAGAACTACTTTGTGAGGCAATTTATCCAATTCTGCTTTCAGTTGTTCAAAATCCGGATAATTCGGAATATTAACGAATGGTTGCGAATTCGTCACAATCCAGCCCTCTTTTTTCAGGTAGGGCAGATAACGCAATGCCTCCATCGGTTCGAGCGAAATGATAAGGTCTGCCGAGCCGAGCGGGATAAGGTCGGAGGCTATGGGCTGATCCGAAAGGCGAAGATTGGATTGCACGTCACCTCCGCGTTGGCTCATCCCGTGTACTTCCGCTTGTTTCATATAGAGGCCTTCGCTAAGTGCAGCTTCACCAATGACGGCAGCGATGGAGAGGATACCTTGTCCTCCTACACCGGAAAGGATAATATCTGTTTTCATTTCTTGTTAGCTCTCTTTTTTCTGGTTAATGTCTGGATACATTCGCGGCGCGGAATAAGGACGGAAACCCCTTTGTATTCCAGCTCTTCGCGGATAATCTGCTTCATCTCTTCGTAGTTCTTTTTTAATGGGACCATGACGCGGATGTGCTCCGGAGCTACACCAATTCCGGCGCAAATGGATTCGAGACGTCCGGTTCCGGCTGAGTCTTGTCCGCCGGTCATGGCTGTGGTCTCGTTATCTGAAATCACAATAGTGATGTTCGTGTTCTCGTTTACGCAGTCCAACAAACCCGTCATGCCTGAGTGGGTGAATGTTGAATCTCCAATGACGGAAACAGCCGGAAAGACTCCAGAGTCAGCAGCACCTTTTGCCATTGTAATTGATGATCCCATGTCGATACAGGTATCGATAGCGCGGAACGGAGGCAGCGCTCCCAAGGTGTAACAACCGATGTCGCCGAATACCTTCGCTTCCTTGTATTCTACCAGTACTTCGTTGAGAGCTTGATACATGTCGCGGTGTCCGCATCCTTGACACAAGGCAGGCGGACGTTGTTCCACCACTTCCGGTGTCGCATAATATTGTTTGACGGTTTTACCTAAAGCTTTTCCTACCGCATCCGGGGTAAGTTCTCCGTCGCGGCGCAATGTGCCGTCCAAGCGGCCATGCACTTTGAGTCCGCGGCTCAGGATACCTTTCAATTGTTGTTCTACTACCGGATAACCTTCTTCGAGTACCAGGATTTCATCGCAGGCATCCACAAGCTTTTCAATTTTTTTTGCCGGCACCGGATATTGCGTGATTTTCAGTACCGGATATTCGAAGCCTTCGGGATAGTTTTCCGACAGATAGTTGAAGGCGATACCCGTTGTGATGATGCCCAGCTTTTTGTTCGGAGCATCATAATAGTGATTGTAAGGAGAATTTTCCGAAGCTTCTTCAAAAGTCGTTTGCGCCGCAATCAAGGCCTGGAAGCGTTTGCGGGCTAATGCCGGAAGAAGAATGTAGCGTTGCCGTCCGTCTTCGGGGCAATGCATCGTGTTCTGTTCTTTCAGCTCTTGGGTGATTACCCCGGCACGGGAGTGTGCCATGCGTGTCGTGATACGGAGCAAAATCGGATAGCCTAATTTCTCTGACAGTTCAAAACCGTGGTAAACCATATCGTAAGCTTCCTGTTGGCTCGATGGTTCAAGCATCGGGATCATTGCGAAATTTCCGTAAACACGGTTGTCCTGTTCGTTCTGCGACGAGTGCATCGAAGGGTCGTCGGCCGTAACGATAATCATGCCGCCATTGATACCACTCATCGCTGCGTTCATAAAGCAGTCTGCCGCTACGTTCATCCCTACGTGTTTCATGCAGCAAAGTGAGCGTTTGCCGGCATAACTCATGCCCAGTGCAGCTTCCATTGCTGTCTTTTCGTTGGCGGACCAATGGGAATGAATTCCTCGCTCCTTCGCAATCGGCGAGTTCTGGATGTATTCGGTTATTTCCGTCGAAGGAGTACCCGGATAGGCATACACGCCCGACAGGCCGGCGTCGATCGCCGCTTGGGCAATAGCCTCATCTCCGAGAAAAAGATGTTTTTCCATGCGTAATGAATTTCTATTGTTAATTGATTGTTGATTTCTTCTATTAATTAATGATTGCCAAAGATACGTTTTATTTGGAAAAGAAGCAAACTTGCGGCTCGAAGCCTTTCCGCTTTTTCGGGGGAAAATATGTAACTTTGCCTTCAAAGATTAGTTTTAAAGAATAGAAACATCCATTTTCCATGAAATATAAACTATGTTTAGGAATTATAGGGCTGGCTGTCCTTTTACCCATCCCTGCCTTATCCCAGGATATAAAGATGGTCGATATTCCGGCCGGGACATTCTATATGGGCGGTATGGGCGAAGGGGAAAACTACGATGAAGCCCCGGTACATCAGGTTACCATCTCGAATTCTTTCAAAATGAGTGCGACCGAGATAACCAATGCGCAATATGAAGCATTCCGGCCGGAACATAAAGCACTGAGGGGAAAAAACGGATTTTCGAAAGAAGATGACGAAGCCGTGGTGTTTGTTTCTTATCAGGACGCTGTGGATTTTTGCCAATGGCTGAGCCGGAAAGAGGGAAAGACCTATCGCCTGCCTACCGAAGCTGAGTGGGAGTATGCCTGTCATGCCGGTTCGTATTTCCCGTTTTCTACGGGCGACGGTTTGCCGGAAGCGTACCGTAAGAATCAGCAGACAGCCCGGACGTTAAAGCCTCTCTCTTTGCAAGTAGGACAGACTCCACCCAATGCCTGGGGGTTGTATGATATGCATGGGAATGTAGAAGAATGGTGCCTGGACTGGTATGGACCTTACTTGCCGGGCAAGCAAACTGATCCGGTAGGTTATCGTGAGGGCCTTTTCCGCGTTACCCGAGGGGGAAGTCATAATACGCCGGATACCTATCTGCGGACGACCAACCGGATGGCGATGATCCCCGAAGACAAACATGCGCAAACCGGTTTCCGTATTGTAGAGGCTTCTATGCCAGCAACGGAAGGTTGGGAATCTACCGAAGTGCCTCTTAACCAGCAGCAGGTTGCTCAAACTGTTTATAAGTGGAAAGACCAGGGAGAGATGCCGATATTCAAAGCGCCGCAAGTCTATGTGATTCCGCCGGCTTGCGGACAATCGAGTCCGTTTTATTCCCATAATCATCAACCGGCTATCACTTGGTGCGATAACGGAGATTTGCTGGCTATCTGGTTTTCTGCCAATGCGGAAAACGGACGGGGAATGGTCGTTTTGGCTTCGCGCCTCCGTGCCGGTGCCGATGAATGGGAGCCTTCTTCGCTCTTTTTTAAAGTGCCCGACCGGAATATGACGGGATCGGCCCTTCTGAACGATGGGGAGGGAACACTTTATCATCTTAATGGGGTAGAAGCTTCGGGCGATTGGCAGAACCTTATCATGGTGATGCGGACGAGTTGCGACAATGGACGAACCTGGAGCCGCCCGCGTATTATAGCTCCGGAGCATACGAAGCGTCATCAGGTTATTGCCGGAACTATTCGGACGAAGGAAGGTTGGCTCATACAGGCCTGTGATGCTGGGCCGGAAAGCCATGACGGAACGGCTATCCATATCAGTAAAGATAACGGGCAAACCTGGAACGATCCCTGGGATGGTGCCCCCTTACCTGTATTTCGTGATGGAGGAACCGGTTCGACCATTGCGGGAATCCATGCCGGGATTGTTCAGTTAGAAGATGGTCGGTTGATGGCGTTGGGGCGAGGTAACAGCATTGCGGATAGTACGGGCCGACTCCGGATGCCGATGAGTATTTCTTCTGATAACGGCAAGACATGGACCTATCATGCTACGGATTTGCCCCCTATTGATGGCGGGCAGCGTTTGATATTCCGTCGTTTGAATGAAGGTCCGCTTTTGCTGGTTTCGTTTACTGATCATCCGCTCCGCACGCCGGAGAATGAACGGGGGATGTTTTTCCCAGACCGGGAAGGCCGCTTATACCAAGGGTATGGAATGTATGCTGCCTTATCGTATGATGAAGGGAAAACCTGGACGAAGCGTAAACTCCTGACCGATGGAACTGAACGTTTTCTTAATGGCGGAGCCTGGACCCAATTCTTTTTGATGGATGAAACTCATGCTGAACGCCGTGGTTATTTGGCAGCCACACAAACTCCTGACAATTTGATACATCTTGTGAGTAGCCGGCTTTATTACTGTTTTAATTTGAAATGGTTGGAAAAATGATAATGAGGTTGTGAATCTTTGACCATTCACAACCTCATGATCTTAAATTGACAATTCATTCAGCACTCGAATCAAATCTTTATTGATAGGCTTATCTTTTTTGATTGCTTCAGAAATAGGTACATAGACGATTTCATCGTTGCGGATACCAATCATGATATTCCGTTGGTCTTCGAGCAATGCCTGAATGGCTGCTTCTCCTAAGCGGCTGGCCAAGATACGGTCGCCTGCACTGGGTGATCCTCCTCGTTGCAGGTGTCCGAGAATGGAAACGCGCACATCATATTGGGGATATTCCTTCCGGACTCGTTCGGCATAATGCATGGCACCACCATCTTTCGGGCTTTCTGAAACGATGACAATGCTGCTGTTTTTGGTTTTTCGGAATCCGCGGCTGATAAATGTTTCCAGTTGGTCCACATCCGTCTGGTCTTCCGGGATAATCGCTGCTTCGGCTCCCGAAGCTATTGCACTGTTCTGGGCCAAAAAACCTGCATCGCGTCCCATTACCTCTACAAAGAAAATACGTTCGTGGGAAGTTGCCGTATCGCGGATCTTATCGACACATTCCACAATAGTATTCAAGGCCGTATCATATCCGATAGTCATGTCCGTACCCCATAAGTCATTATCAATGGTGCCTGGCAGGCCAATACACGTAATGTCTTCATATTCCTCGGCAAAAGTCCGTGCTCCGGTCAGTGAACCGTCACCTCCGATGATAATCAGGGTTTCGATATGTTCCTTCTTCATGACCTCATAAGCCTTCCGTCGTCCTTCTTCGGTAGTAAACTCTTTCGAGCGGGCTGTTTTCAGGATCGTTCCGCCCCGCTGGATAATGTTACTGACGTCTTCCGTTGTCAGTTCTTTTACTTCGCCGGCAATCAGCCCTTCGTATCCTCGATAGATACCTTTTACCTTGAAGCCATTGTAGATGGCGCTTCGGGTTACGGCCCGGATAGCTGCGTTCATACCCGAAGCATCACCTCCGGATGTCAAAATGCCAATGTAGTTTTCTTTGTTCATAATACTTTGTTTTTATAAATCCATAATTCTTTCTTTCATTCATTCAAAATGTTTGCCAGATGAAAGCCTGATTGTCTGTTTTTGAGAAAAATCACAATTGTTTGTTTTTAATAATGGATATTGTACCGGATATTTATTGTCAGGATGACCACTTCTGACGTTTCGTCAGTTATTTTGCTTTCAGTTTTCATTTTTTTCTCCTATCTTCGCCCTGTCTAATCCAATCAAATTTGATACACAATGAAACTCACGTTCAATATTAATTTCCATACGGTATGGGGGCAAAAGATTTGTATTGTCGGTTCAATTCCCGAGTTGGGATCCTGGAACCCCGTACAAGCCAAGGATATGGAATATATAGGCGATGGAAATTGGAGGCTTTCTTTGGATTTGTCCTCGCCTATTTCGCGTGTCGAGTATCGCTATTTCTTAAGCGTCAACGATAAACGTTTTTTTGAAGAATGGGAAAAGAACCATGAGGTAACTTTCGAACCGAGAGTCCAGAATTATACACTCTATGATTATTGGCAGATTCCTCCTGCCAACTTAGCTTTCTATACTTCTGCATTTACAAAAAGTCTGTTTGCTCATCCCTGCGATAAGTTTGAGCGGGTCGTTCGAAGTGGACGGAAACTGGTCATTAAAGTGTCGGCACCGAGAATGGAAAAAGGGCAGAGTGTCGCAATCATTGGAAATCAGCCCTGCTTGGGAAATTGGGAGCCGGATAAGGCGTTGCCACTTAGTTGTGACACATTTCCGGAATGGCACATTGATTTGGATGCGACGCAGATTACCTATCCTTTGGAATATAAATTTCTGATATGGGACAACGACCGTCGTTTTCCGCTTTGCTGGGAGGATGGTGAAAACCGCGTCCTGGATTTGCCGGAACAGGCCGATGGCGAGACCGTGGTAGTATCCGGCCTCTCTTTTCGTGACAATCTGCCGGATTGGCGGTGTGCGGGGTCTGTTATTCCGGTCTTTTCGCTTCGTTCGGAAGGTAGTTTCGGTGTCGGTGATTTCGGCGATTTGGCCAAGTTCCTTGATTGGGTGAAACTGACGGGGCAGCGGGTCGTACAAGTATTGCCCGTCAATGATACGACTATGACGCATACTTGGGTGGATTCCTACCCTTATAGTGCAATTTCCATCTATGCTCTTCATCCTTTGTATCTCGATTTGCGGGGGCTTCCCAAACTTCAGAATCCACAGCGTGCGGCTTTCTTTGCTGCCAAACAGCAGGAACTGAATGCAAAAGATGCCGTGGATTATGAGGAAGTCATGAAATATAAACAGATGTATGCTCGCGAGGTTTTTGCACAGGAAGGTGAAACATTGCTGGCATCTCCGGCTTTCAAGGGATTCTTTGAAGCAAACAAGAATTGGCTTCTTCCGTATGCGGCCTATGGCTATCTGCGTGATAAATATCAGACATCTGATTTCTCCCAATGGGGGAAATATGCGGTTTATAGTAAGAATCTGATTCAGGTGCTTTGCAGTCGCCGTAACCCGGATTATACCGAAATTACATTCGCTTACTATATACAATATTATTTGCATATCCAGCTGAGACAGGTTTCTGAGTCGGCCCACAAAAGCGGTATCGTTCTCAAAGGAGATTTGCCGATTGGAGTAAGCCGGAACAGCATAGAGGCTTGGACGGAGCCGGGCTATTTCAATATGGATAGTCAGGCGGGAGCTCCGCCCGATGATTTCTCGGTGAACGGACAGAATTGGCATTTTCCGACTTATAACTGGACAGAGTTGGAGCGTCATAATTTCACATGGTGGAAGAACCGCTTTTCCAAATTAGAGGATTATTTCGATTGTTTCCGAATTGACCATATTCTTGGTTTCTTCCGGATTTGGGAAATTCCAATGGATTATATACAAGGATTATGCGGACATTTTAATCCGGCGTTGCCGTTTACACGTGGAGAAATCGAACAATATGGTTTGCCGTTTAAGGAAGAGAACTATGTAACCCCACATATCAACCGTCGATATCTTCCCGAATTGTTTGGCGAGAAGGCTGAAGTCGTTGAAGGTACTTATCTGGCGCAGACAAAAGCCAATTATGTAGTCCTAAAGCCTTATTGCAACACTCAGCGTAAGATTGCGCAACTTTTCGAAGGTCGGACTGATGCCGAGTCTATGCGTATCCGCGATGGTTTGTACACGATTGCCAATGAGGTGCTTTTCTTGCGTGATACGAAAGATCCCAACAAATTCCACCCCCGTATTTCAGCCAGTCAATCGTTTGCCTATCGTGACCTGACAGAACCGGAGCGTTACGCTTTTGACCAGTTGTATTGGAATTTCTTCTATCATCGGCATAATGATTTCTGGAAAGAGATCGCACTCCGCCGTTTGACGCCCTTGGTGGCTTCGACCCATATGCTGATTTGTGGGGAAGACTTGGGTATGATTCCAGCTTGTGTTCCCGACGTGATGCGCAAATTGCAAATATTCAGCCTCGAAATCGAGCGGATGCCCAAAACTTCGCATGTTGAATTCACTGACTTGGCGAATATCCCTTATCATGCGGTTTGTACAACGTCCACCCACGATATGCCGCCTCTGCGTAGCTGGTGGAAAGAAGACCGTGAACGGACACAGCGTTATTTCAATCATGTATTACATCGAGAAGGATTGGCTCCGAGCGATTGTCCGTCGGAGATTATCGAACAGATTCTTTTCCGCCATTTGGCTTCGCCTGCCATGTTTACGATTATTCCCTTGCAAGACTGGCTGGCACTCGATGATAATCTTAAGCGTCCTGATGCCGATGCTGAACGCATCAATGTCCCGGCGGATGCCCATCATTATTGGCGTTATCGTATGCATCTCACATTAGAGCAATTGTTGAATGCCGAGGATTTCAACCGCCGAATCAAACGTCTGATAGAAAGTTCCGGTAGAAAATAGTAAAATAACCAAAACTCAGCCGTCCTTCTCTAAAAGGGCGGCTGTTTTTTGTTTTTGGGGTAACTTGTATTGAAATCTTTTTGTAACTTTTCTGAAATCCAAACATAATCATCCCGTTTCTTCCTTGAAATATGTCCTTTTTACTTTTGCACCGTAAAAAGAGAAGAAGATATGAGAGGAAAAAGATTTTGGATGGTAATCGCATTGTGTGTGCCTGCCGCTATGATAAAGGCGGAGGATATCAAGGGAATTATCATCGATAAGGGAAGTCAAGAGCCGTTGATAGGAGCTACCGTACAGGTGGAAGGTACAACGATCGGAGCAATAACAGACATCGATGGCAATTTTACCATCAGCGGCTTAGAGGATGGAACTTATACGCTGGTGGCATCTTATGTTTCTTATCAAGAAGAACGGGTCGAGGTAAATACAAGACAACAAACTTTCCTGAAAATTGAATTGGTTACTGACGAGCAGCAATTGGCTGAAGTTACCGTTTCTGCACGCAAAAAGCTGGAATCAGAACAAGCGCTCCTGATGGAACGCAAGAAGGCTTCGGTAGCTATCGAGAATATCGGTTCGAAAGAAATGAGTGTAAAAGGTATCTCGACCGTGGAGGAAGGCGTAAAGAAAATCACAGGTATTTCGATTGCATCGGCCGGACAGTTGATTGTCCGCGGACTGGGTGACCGCTACAGTACGACGACATTGAATGGTCTGCCTATCGCTTCTCCGAACCCGGATAATAAATTGATACCACTTGACCTTTTCCCAACTTCTACCGTAAAGAATATTACAGTCAGCAAGGTTTATGAGCCCAGCGCATTTGCCGATTATTCGGGAGCGCATATCGATATCAGCACAAAGGAACAGACCGGAGAAGATTTCTTTTCATTTTCGGTAAATGTCGGTGGTAAGTTCAATACGATTGGTCAGGATTTCCTGCACATGGACCGCAGCGGGACGCTCTTTAAGAACAACAACATGAGCTCGAACATCCTGAATATGCCTTTAGCTGATTTTGAAGATTACAGCAAGCAAAACAACGTCTTTAAGACAACTTTCGAAACCAGTCGCAGGACATCGTTGCCGGAATTTGGCGGTAATCTCGGTTTTGGAAAGACGCTTGACATAAACGGGCACGATTTGAGTATCCTGGCTTCTCTGGGTATCAGCAATTCGCAGCAGACCATGAATGATGCCTGGGTACAGACACTTGAAGCTACAGGTACTACCCTGAATGAGTTTACTTATGACAGTTATACCAATGAATTGAAAATAGCCGGTTTGGGAAGCCTCTCTTATCAGCTCCGCGGGGCGGATATGATTGGTTATACTTTCTTCTATGCCCGCAATGCCAGTGATACGTATCTGGATCGTACCGGTATCGACTATGAAGACCATCATTTGCGGGGCAGCCATAATGTAACGCATATTTATACGTTGCAGAACCATCAGATCAATGGTAAGCACACCTTTGGCGACTGGGATTTCCTTTGGGGAGGTTCTTATAGCAAAACCGGCAGTGATGAGCCGGACCGCCGTCAGGTGATGTTCGAAAATGAGGGCGGCCAGTTGACTTTGTTCAAATTGAACCGTCAGGAAACGATGCGTTACTTCGGGGAATTGAACGAAGACGAATGGGCGGCCAATGTCAGCAGTACCTATCATTTCGATGAGGCCAACAAGATTCAGTTTGGTTTCAATTACAAGGACAAAGGACGTGACTATACCAGTACCCGTTTCTATTACAATCTGAACCGTTTGAATCCGGAAATCACGGATATTTATCATACCAACGATTATTTGAATCAGGAGAATGTCTCGAACGGGACGGTATCCATTCAGCGCAGCAGTCAGCCGCGCGACCGTTACGATGCCGGCAGCCGTATTTATGCCGGATATGTATCCGCGGATTATTATCCCATAGATCCGTTGCTGATCAATGTCGGTGTCCGTTTTGAAGCCAGCCGTCAATGGGTGGACTATGCCGGAGACGATGGCATCGCCCGTCACCGCGACTTGAATAAAGATGATTTCTTCCCGGCGGCTAACCTGAAATATCAGTTGAACGACCAGAACAGTCTGCGTCTCTCCTTCTCGCGCACGGTTACCCGTCCGTCGTTCATCGAAATGGCTCCGTTCCTCTATCAGGAATCGTACGGTTCGGCTCAGATCCGAGGTAATGCCGATTTGGAAAACGGTTACAACTATAACCTGGATTTGCGCTACGAGTTGTTCCAGGAAAATCAGGATATGATTTCCATCACCGGATATTACAAGCACTTGAATGCCCCGATTGAACGAGTCCAGACGCTGGCCGGTGGGGCAGCAGTCCATTCATTCCGTAATGCTGAAAACGGTCTGGCTGCCGGAGTGGAAATAGAACTTCGCAAGGCGATTACCCGCGATTGGAAGGCCGGTGTGAACGGTTCGTTCATGTACACCGACGTAAAACTGCCCGAAGGGGGTGTTTATACGAACAGCCAGCGTGCCTTGCAGGGGGCTTCTCCTTATCTGGTGAATGCGGATATTACCTATACCCCCCGTATCAACGACACGCAATCGCTTTCAGCAGCCTTGCTCTACAACCTGCAAGGTCCGCGTATCCACTCGGTAGGTATTGCCGGTCTGGGTGACGTGAAGCAGCGGCCTCAGCATACCTTGAATTTCAATGCCAGCTATCAGTTGAATGAGCGTATGTCGTTGAAATTGTCGGTCAACGATATTCTGAACCAGGATATCGTCTTCAATCAGGAAGTGCCGAGCCAGGGTACGACGGTTGAGGTAGAACGCTTCAAGAAGGGAACCAGCTTTGAGGTGGGCTTTAGCTACACCCTTTAAAAACAAGTTAAGTCAATCTATTTAAATAATACTCATTTAAAATTGAAACGTATGAAATTAGTAAGTTGGAAATTTTTGGCCATGTCTATGGTCGCTGCAGGAATGATTTCTTTTACTTCTTGCGATGATGATGAAGAAAACAATGTAACTCCGACTCCGGATCCGGATCCTACTCCTGAGACTCCGACCGAGTATAAACTGGAAGGCGAAATTACTTCAGATCTGACTCTCGAAGCCGGCGAAACTTATACGTTGAGCGGTGGCGTACATGTAAAGAGCGGTGCGACACTCAACATTCCGGAAGGAACGAAGATTGTAGCGGTTTACGATGATGTGGTTGATTATATCTTAGTTGAACAAGGTGCTAAGATCAATGCAAACGGTACGGCTGAAAATCCGATTGTGATGACTTGCGACCGTGAAGAACCCGGTTCTTGGGGTGGTTTGCACCTTTGCGGTTATGCACATACCAATGCTGCCGGTGGGGTAGGTAGCTCTGAAATCGGTAGCGCTACTTACGGTGGCGACGACGATGCCGACAATTCCGGTACGTTGAGATATGTCCGCATGGAATACACCGGTTATGCTTTCGACGAGGAACACGAATCCAACGGTATTTCTTTCTATGGGGTCGGCAATGGTACAACCGTAGAATATGTTCAGGCTTACAAAGGTTCTGATGATGGTTTCGAGTTCTTCGGCGGTTCTGTAAATATCAAACATGCTGTCGTTACCAGCTGTAGCGACGACTCTTTCGACTGGACTGAAGGTTGGAACGGTAAGGGTCAGTTCCTGGTGGCTTATCAGGAAGCTGAATCTTCAGTGGGTTATGCTTGCGACTGCTTGATGGAATGCGATAACAACGGTACTGACTTTGCAGCAACTCCGGTGGCTCATCCGGTATTGGCCAACGTGACTTTGATTGGCAATGGCGGCGAAGAACAGGGTGTTCGTCTCCGTGCGGGTACGCAGGTTGAACTCTACAATGCTTTGATTTCTGGCAAACCGGCTCCTCTGACTGTAGAAACGACAGAAACTGAAAATGCTTTGGCTGATGGTACTTCCAAGCTGGTCAATGTGGCCCTGAGCGGTGAGTTGACTTCTGAAAACAACATTTATACAAACGATATGTTTGCAGCTGGTGAAGGTAACCTGACCGACCAGACTTTTGAATACAGCGACCTGTACATCGGAACAGTTGAGGGCGGTTCTACGGTAGAAGATCCCTTCTTCGAATCTGCTCCGTACAAAGGTGCTGTAAGTGCAGACAACAACTGGACTTCAGGATGGACTTTATAATGGACCAACTTCTCCATCATAAATAACACACACACTTTCTCTTTTTTGAGGCGTGGGCAGCCCGGTTCCCCGGTGCGGCCTGCGCTTTTTCGCTTCTTTCGGTTTGCCTGTTAAACTTTTAGCTGAGCCCGCCCTCCTTTCTCGATTAATTATTGTACTTTTGCTCCCGCAATTTTTATACGCTTGGAAATACTCAGAAAATAATATATACAATGGAATTAGCAAGTAAATACAATCCCGCCGATGTTGAGGGAAAATGGTATCAGTATTGGCTGGACAACAAGTTATTCAGTTCGAAACCCGATGGGCGCGAGCCTTATACCGTGGTTATCCCGCCGCCAAACGTTACCGGTGTGCTCCACATGGGACACATGCTCAATAATACCATTCAAGATATTCTTGTCCGCCGTGCCCGCATGAAAGGCAAAAATGCCTGCTGGGTGCCCGGAACCGACCATGCCTCGATCGCTACCGAAGCCAAAGTGGTGAACAAACTGGCGAAAGAGGGAATCAAGAAAACCGACCTGACACGCGAGGAGTTCCTGAAGCATGCCTGGGCTTGGACCGAAGAGCACGGGGGCATCATCCTGAAGCAGCTCCGCAAGCTGGGGGCTTCGTGCGATTGGGACCGCACGGCCTTCACGATGGACGACATCCGGAGCCGGAGCGTGATTCGCGTCTTTGTCGATTTGTATAACAAGGGGTTGATCTACCGCGGTGTCCGTATGGTCAACTGGGATCCGAAGGCGCTGACGGCTCTTTCCGATGAAGAGGTGGTTTATAAGGAAGAACACGGCAAGTTCTATTACCTCCGCTACAAGGTGGAAGGCGATCCCGAAGGCCGCTATGCCATCGTGGCTACCACCCGTCCGGAAACCATCATGGGCGATACGGCGATGTGTATCAATCCGAACGATCCCAAGAACCAGTGGCTTCGCGGAAAGAAAGTGATTGTCCCGCTGGTGGGTCGCGTCATTCCGGTGATCGAGGATGAATATGTGGATATCGAATTCGGTACGGGTTGCCTGAAGGTTACTCCGGCCCACGATGTGAACGACTATATGCTGGGCGAGAAACACAACTTGCCGTCCATTGATATTTTCAACGACAACGGAACCATTTCCGAAGCCGCCGGCCTGTATGTGGGCATGGACCGCTTCGACGTGCGCAAGCAAATCGAGATAGACCTCGACAAGGCCGGCCTGCTCGAGAAGGTAGAGGCTTATACGAACAAGGTTGGTTTCTCGGAACGTACGAACGTGCCTATCGAACCGAAGCTCTCCATGCAGTGGTTCCTCAAGATGCAGCATTTTGCCGACATGGCGCTTCCTCCGGTGATGAACGACGCCCTGCGTTTCTTCCCGCCGA
Organism: uncultured Parabacteroides sp.; assembly: GCA_944326775.1. GTDB lineage: Bacteria > Bacteroidota > Bacteroidia > Bacteroidales > Tannerellaceae > Parabacteroides. The sequence goes on along the minus strand of CALVFH010000026.1, from coordinate 6,865 downwards.
AGTATAAGAATACCTATAAGAACTGGCTGGAGAATATCAAAGACTGGTGCATCAGCCGTCAGCTCTGGTGGGGACACCGGATTCCGGCCTACTTCCTCCCGACGGGGGGCTTTGTGGTGGCCGAAACGCCGGAAGAGGCGTTGGAACTGGCCCGCACGAAGAGTGGCAACCTGGAGTTGCAGCTGGCCGACCTGCGTCAGGATGAAGATTGCCTCGATACCTGGTTCTCTTCCTGGTTGTGGCCAATCTCGCTTTTCAACGGCATCCTCAATCCCGGCAACGAGGAAATCAAGTATTATTACCCGACGACCGACCTGGTGACGGGTCCGGACATCATCTTCTTCTGGGTGGCCCGTATGATTATGGCGGGTTATGAATACATGGGCGACATGCCGTTCCGTAACGTCTATTTCACCGGGATCGTCCGCGACAAGATTGGCCGCAAGATGTCGAAGTCGCTGGGCAATTCGCCCGACCCGCTGGAACTGATCGACAAGTACGGTGCCGACGGGGTGCGTATGGGCATGATGCTTTCGGCTCCTGCCGGCAACGACATCCTTTTCGACGATGCGTTGTGCGAACAAGGACGCAACTTCAACAATAAGATATGGAATGCCTTCCGTCTGGTGAAAGGTTGGACCGTTTCCGACGAGATTGCCCAGCCCGAATCGGCCCGTTGCGCGACGGAATGGTTCGACGCGATGCTCAGCAAGACCATCACCGAGATGGACGACCTCTTCTCGAAATACCGTCTGAGCGAAGCCCTGATGGTGGTCTATAAACTCTTCTGGGACGAGTTCTCCAGCTGGTACCTCGAGATGGTGAAACCCGCTTACGGCTCGCCTATCGACCGCCAGACCTACGAGCGGACTTTGGCGTTCTTCGATGCCCTCCTGCGCTTGCTCCATCCGTTCATGCCGTTCATCACCGAAGAACTCTGGCAGCACCTGGCCGACCGCAAGCCGGGCGAAAGCATCATGGTGCAGCTCCTGCCCGAAGCCAAACCGTTCGACGCTGCCTTGCTGGCACGTTTCGAGAGCGTGAAGGAAGTGATTGGCGGCATCCGTACCATCCGTTTGCACAAGAATATCGCGCAGAAGGAAGCCCTTCAGCTTGAGGTGATTGGTCCCAACCCGGTAGCTGGCTTCAATTCGGTGATTGCCAAACTCTGCAACCTCTCCGACATCCGCGAGGTAGCCGGAAAAGCCGAGGGCGCAGCCTCCTTCCTGGTCGGCACGACGGAATATGCCGTTCCGCTGGGCTCGCTCATCAATGTGGAAGAAGAGTTGAAGAAGCTCGAAGCCGACCTGAAATACCAGGAAGGTTTCTTGCAGAGCGTCTTGAAGAAACTGGGCAATGAAAAGTTTGTCAGCAAAGCGCCTGCCGCCGTCATCGAGATGGAGCGCAAGAAACAGGCCGACGCGGAAACGAAGATTGCCGCGCTGAAAGAAAGTATTGCCGCGCTGAAGAAATAAAGTAGCGATTGCGAAACCCCGGGAGGGCGGTGTGGAATGGTGTTTCATTCTTTGCCGCCCTCCCTTTTTGCAGGTAGGCTAAATATTTTTCAAGTAGAAAGCATACTTGAAATCTATCAATGAATGTAGCCCATTATTCTCTATCCATGCCAATTCGTCATGGCTCTTTTGAGAAATGGAAGTGGAACTATCATTTTTGAATGTCGTATAAACTTTTTCTAATATTTCCATCTGTTCATTTGTGAAACTTGATAAATCACAGGAAATATCCGATACAAGCTTGTTGCCGATATTCCCGTTTTTAACTTCTACTTCTATCTGGTTGATGTCATCCAAAAGCGCATAAACTTTGTCCCACCTGTTGGGCACTGGTCCGTATTGTATCGCTTTAAATGCCAACCCGGTCATGGCTTGCCCGGTTTCTCGGTAAGATAAGAAATCCGTATAGAATAGCAGCTTGTTCATTTGAGTGACAAAAACTCCATTGAACTTCTCGATAAAGTACAATATGACATTTTTCAGTTTGCTTATTGAAAGCATGGCATAACCATTATATTTACTGCGTCCACTGTCTCCGTAAATCAAATTGCAAAGGAATCCGTCCATAAAAGCCCGTTCTTCGTACTCTCTTAGACGTTTTTTTATTTTCAGATATTCCTCTTCCGACAACGCCTCTTTTGCCGCATCCACAAAGGTTTCAAATGTCTTGGGGGATTGGATTGCTTTCAAAACCCGTCCGTTTGCCAGACTGGGTATTTCTCCGTTTTCATATAACCGGTATTGGTTGTCTCCGAATCCCAATATTTTAGACATCTTTGACGCTGACAATTCGTATCGATTCCTTATATCCTTGATCTCGTCGGGAAATGGAATCCCATGCTTGGTACGGTAACTGTTGTATATCTGGGCTGTATTGACAACATCCATCTGTGTAGTCGTGAATGTTTCTGCGGTATCTACACATTTATAACATATATATGTGTATTCATATTCTTCTTTTCGGAAAACAGCCTTCCGGGTTTCTGTAAGGAGAACAGCTTCACCTCCTGTAAATGGACTTCTCATGATTATTTGAATTTATATTGGATTTTTCGCTCAGCAATATGAAAAGAAATGCAGATTGCACTGGAATTGCTAACTCCCATTGATATTTTAATATACACATCCCTTTCTTTTATGTCTTTACCAAACACCCACATCTCTCCTTTCTTATATAAGGTGTCTTCTATAGGGCCATCTACATAATCATCTGATTCAAGATGTGTTATGATATCTTCTCTGTATTTGGGGGTTATTTCCAACTCCAAAAGGGTTTGCATATTTTTGCCTCTATCATCACGAAATACAAGCCCGAATACTTTTACTTTCTGGTTGAATCGAGATAGGAAATATTCGACTTCTTCTTTTGTAGCCATGAGCGAATTGAATTTTCGCGAAAGTAACTATTTAGTTGAATATATACAACTAATGGTGAATATATTCAACTTTAAAATTGTATAAATGTCTTCTGCTTTCCTCGAAGCGGGAACGGAGCCTTCCCCGAAGCAGGAACGATGCCTTCCCCGAGACGGGAACGATGCTTTCCCCGAGGCGGGTGGGCTGCCTTCCCTTAGGCGGGTAGAGTCTCTTCCCCGAGGCGGGTAGCCTATCTACCCTTAAGCGGGTAGGGTGTCTCCCTCCCGGGGGGTAGGGTATCTACCCTTAGAAGGGTAGGGAGTCTCCCCCGAGACGGGGAGGGCGAATCCCCGATTTCGTCCTTAAAAACCTATGTTTTCGTTGATAAAAACCATAGGAATGGAAAAAATTCCGGGTTTTCCCTTGCAGTTTCGCAAATTGCACTTACCTTTGCAACGATTCCACTTGGGAAAGTGTTCCCGCTGAAGTTGGAATCAACATTTGATGTTAAGCATTTACGGAGATTATTCCTAACTGAAAAATCGGCAAAATTTTTTACATACCGGAATAATAGACAATGAATGCTTGCGCTCTGAGCGCGTATATTCTTTTGTATAGAAGAGAGACTATACCGTATAGGGCGCGGGCTGTTGTTTTTATCGGTGTGTAGGGCGTTTGCCGATGCCTTCAGTTAGATAATGAACAACAGATCCCGCGCTTTTTTTATGCCCGTTCGTAATTGAAGTGGCGGGGCTGTTTTCCCAGCTCCGTAATTGTTAATCATTGAATTTATTAATAACCTCAATATTAACAATTAAATTTAAATGATTATGAACAAGAAGTTTACTTATTTAGTAGCTGCGTTGTTGGCTACGGGTGGATTTGCCACGAGCGCATTGGCGGCAGATCTAAACCCAGCTGCCACACCAACAAGCTGGGAAAATTTAACTAGCGGAAAATATTACTATCTGGTATTAGATGGTAATAGTAATACTTCGTTAGGTGGTGGAGATATTGCATACGGTATGACACAAGAGGCCGACAAGAGCTTAGCAGCCAGAGGTATCGGATATTCTGGAGGTTTTACGATAGCTACTGGAGCTGGGGATGTTGAAAACTACTTATGGACTGTAGAAACTACTGACCGAGGAGGAATTAAATACTACGCTTTCAAGAATGTAAAGACCGGCAACTATTTAGCATTCGATAAAACCGGAGCAACATTTATTACAAATGCTGATGATGCCAACGCCTCTAAAAACGTCATCTATTTTTCTGATAATAATGCTACAACAGCACAAGCAGAATCATCCTTTAATACCAATGGTTTGCAGTTATTATTAGAAGGGACAACAAAAAAGTATTTGAATTGGATTACCACCGGAATAACAACTGATGCTTCTACCCATACATTCTACCTCTACCCTGTAGAAGAAACCGTAATCTCCGGACAGTCAGCATTGGATAGAACCCTGAACTCTTATATGGGCGGTAGCGGTTTCTCTTTGGCTCCTGCTGATGACAAGACCGTGGTAGATGAAGAAAACAATGTATTCTCCCAGAAAGTAAGAGCGATTGCCATTCCGACAATCGAAGATAGAATTTCTGGAGAAAAAGTTAATGGTGGTACTTACTTGGTTGTTTCTTATCCGGATGAATTGATTGACGGTATCGACGGTACTGCATTCAGCCGTTTAACAGACGAACAGCAGATGGAAATCTTCAATGAATGCGAGTTCATTGCCGTATCTTCAAGCGAAAGCTATGCTACGTCAACGGTTGATAAAGAAGGATTGCAATTAGTTACGGTCAGCGGTGCTTCTTTGAATAAATATACAGAAGCAGACAAGCAATCAGCCAATGAAGATATCTATGTTGGCAACGCTTGCTTCACAATCACGCAGCCGGACAACCACGTTACTCCTGCTCAGTTTGAATTGGCAGTAAACGATGCCCGCATCGTTGATTCAAGCAAGACCGATGGTTCTCATACTGGTGTTTCTGTAAATATCGGTGTAACAAAGATCTCCGGAACAAACTATGTTACAACGACTGCAGAACCGAGCTTGTTCAAAGCCGCTCCGTCTTCTACTCAGTTGGAAGTTATCGGGTTGGTTAAGGCTGAAAAAGCTCCGTCTGTTTATACAATCCAGTTCGTAAGCGGCGAAGATGACGAAGATAGCGAATACAACAAATATCTGGGTGTAGCTTCTTTAACAACACCGAGTAGTTATACTTTCGTTGCACAAGGCGAAGCTCTGGTAGATTTGTCTTTACCGCAGTATCAGTTTGTCGTTTCAAATGTTGACACGGATGGCCAAACCGTAGAATTTACAAACATTGAAACAAAAGAAAAGTTCTCTACTCAGCTGTACAAAACAGATGCGGAAGATACATACACCGTAATCGGCAGTTCAGCACGTGTAAGAATAGCTGAAGACGATGCTAAAGGCGCTAACCAATACGCCGCAGCAACTTCAACAAGCGGAATGGTTGTTAAATTGACAGAAGTAACCGATTTGGATGCTTATGCAGGCTTCGGCAAATTTGAAATCAACAACAATGTTCCGTATGAATTAGCATTTGCAAAGAACGATGCTTCTTCTGAAAAATTGTATATCGCTATCGATCCGGAAGATGACAATGAAGTAAAGACTGTTCTGTCTGAATCTTCTTCTCTGCAGGTTGTCTTCGAACCGATTGTAAAAACTACCGACGAAGATGTCGTTGACGAAGAAGAAATCGCTGTAACCTATGCTTACAAGAACGACAAGGATGTTGTTTACAAAGCATCTGAAGATTTGGTTAAGTATTATACTTACAAGCTGAAAGTCGTAGATTCTGATGGAGACAACTACATTAAGCTCAATTCTTCTCTCAGATTTGAAATCGGCGACAAAGATGATGCAAATACATTCATTGTTAAATACAGATACAATGGTTCTATTGCATTAGTAAACAGCAGCCTGAGCGAAACCTCAAGAATGTTGTCAGCTAATGTAAGAAGTGAAAGAGCAGAATTTGACGATGAATATGCATACGCTGTGCCTGAAGAAGATCAGTTGTCTTTGTTCCTGGAAGCTGAAGAAATGGGCGTAAGCTTGGCTGCTGAACCGGTTCACGTATCTTTGGAAGCTGAAAACGGCGGTTTCTTAACTGTAAACGACAAGAACGAAGGTGCTATCGCTATCCGCACAGAAGCTGGCGAAGACCTGACATTCTGGGTTGACACAACAGCATCTGAAGAATATATCCCGGCATTCTATATTGCTAAAGGCGGCAAATACATGTATAATTCAGCCGATTCCTTAAATGTAGGTACAACAGAAGCTAAGGCCCTCTATGGTATCGGTCAAAAAGGCAAACAGTCTAAAGCTATCTTCAAGACAGCTACCTTGGTTAATTCAGATACACTGAAAACTATCGTGGATGACAAGGAAACAGTTGTTGCAGAAAAGGCAGACCAGAACAAGGGTATCCTGGGTGGTGTTAAGAACTTCCAGTACAACATTGTGAAGGCTTCTACAGCTGAAGACAACTATGTAATCCGCAGCGTAGGTAATCCGACTCAGTATCTGACTAACTTCAACGGTGTCCTTGGCTTCATCTCTGACAAAGACAACGCAATGCGCGTAATCGTTGAACGTCAGGCTGCTCCGACCGCTAACGAATCCATCTCTGCAACCGACGTTAAAGTCGTAGCTCTCGACGGTGCCGTTAACGTGAAGAACGCAGCTGGCAAGAACGTAGTAGTATCTACTATCCTTGGTCAGATCGTAGCCAACGAAGTTTTGACATCAGATAACGCAACAATCAGCGTACCGGCTGGTATCGCCATCGTAAGCGTTGACGGTGAAGAAGCTGTTAAGGTTAGCGTAAAATAAATAAGGTAATAATCAGGTGAAGGAGTTTAGCTCCTTCATCTTGATTAAAAATACAGTACCCCGTGAGGGCGAACGTTTTTAATTAGTATTAATAATAATAGTAGTGTAATT
>CALVFH010000025.1 GCA_944326775.1 uncultured Parabacteroides sp. | reverse complement strand
TCTTCTTCCTTCATATTATGGAAAACGTTCTGCACGTCTTCATCTTCTTCCAGTTTTTCAATGAGCTTGTTGATGCTTTCACGCTGTTCCGGAGTGACTTCTTTCAAATCGTTCGGGATACGGACAAATTCACTTTCTGTAATTTCGTAACCCTTGTCTTCCAAATATTTCTGGATAGCAGAGTTTTGGGCGAATTCCCCATAGATAACGATTTCATCATCTTCAGCATCAACTTCATCTACACCAAAGTCAATCAGTTCCAGTTCCAATTCATCCAAGTCGATATCGTCTTTTTTAGCGATATGGAAAACGCATTTATGCTGGAACATGAATTCAAGGCTTCCGCTGGTGCCCAAAGAACCGCCGTTTTTGTTGAAATAACTGCGGATATTGGCTACCGTACGTGTCGTATTATCAGTAGCCGTTTCCACGAAGATGGCAATACCATAAGGGCCATAGCCTTCGTAGTTCATTTCTTTATAATCAGTGAAATCTTTTGATACAGCCCGTTTGATAGCGCGTTCAACATTTTCCTTCGGCATATTTTCCTTCTTTGCTGTCTGCATCAAGACGCGTAAGCGAGGATTGTTTTCCGGTTCGGGTCCACCCTGTTTGGCACATATCGTAATTTCTTTTCCTAACTTGGTAAAGACGCGGGCCATATTTCCCCAGCGCTTAAATTTTCTTGCTTTACGAAATTCAAAAGCTCTTCCCATATTGTCTTATTTGTTCTATATTGTTATTGATAATGTTTTAATAGAAGTTTCGAGTTGTAATATCCGTTATCGGAGAGTTGCTCCTGTCTTCTCCTGCAAATTGCGGACGATTTTCTGCATAATGGCATCAATCTGTTTGTCCGTGAGCGTTTTTGTTTCATCCTGAAGGAAGAAGCTGACGGCATAAGATTTTTTGCCTTCGGGCAAGTTCTTTCCTTCATAAACGTCGAACAATTCAATTGATTTAAGCAGTTTTCGTTCTGCATCACGAGCGGTCTGGCGAATCGTATCAAACGAAATAGCTTTGTCGATGAGCAAGGCCAAGTCACGTTTGACTGCCGGATATTTGGCGATGTCGGTAAACGATACTTTCTTTTTCTTCGTTTCTTTCATCAAGGCTGTCCAGGAAAGTTCCGCGTAATAAATCTCTCCTTCAATATCGAGTTCCTTGCAGATCTTGCGGGAAACAATACCCAATGACCCGAGCGTTTTGCCGGATTGAGTTTGTATGCTCAAACCATTTGAATAAATATCGTTTGAAAGTTGTCCGAATACGATTTTGCCAAATTCGATACCTAAGCGGCGCAGGATATTGTCCACATAGGCTTTCATTTCATAGATGGAAGTTTGTTCTTCCGGGTGAGCCCAGTTGTTTTCTACCCGTTTCCCATGCAACCAGAGGGCGATGTGATAATCTTCTTTGAACTGGGCAAGAGGTTCACCTTCCTTCTTGTTTTCGGCTGTAAACGTATAGCAATTTCCAAATTCGTAGAAACGGATATTGGAATTCTTGTGATTGATATTGCGGCAAATGCTTTCCAAGCCCCCGAAAAGAAGTGTCTGGCGCATTACGCTGAGATCGGCGCTCAATGGATTCATCAGGCGAACGCATTTTTCAGCAGGATAGGTGGAGAGATGGTCATAATAAGCAGCTCGCGTAAGGGAGTTGTTCATGATTTCATTGAATCCACAACCTGTCAGTTGCTCGGAGATGAGATTCTGCATGGCATAGCTATGGTCTGTCGGAGTCTTGTAAGACAGACTGGACTTCACATGTTCGCTGAATTCAACATTGTTGTATCCATAAATGCGGAGAATATCTTCAATGACATCTACATCGCGCTGGACATCGTAGCGATAAACGGGAACGCGAAGAGTCAGTCCTTCTTCGTTTTCCGAAACCGTTTCCATCTCGAGGCTTGCCACAATGCTCTTTACGGTTTCTACCGGGATTACTTTGCCTACAAGCGAATTCAATTTGTCGTAGGTTAAAGATACCGTGTAAGGATTCATCGGATTCGGATAAACATCTTGAATGCTTCCGGTAATCTTACCTCCTGCCACTTCCTGAATCAGGAGGGCTGCATATTTAAGGATATAGATGGTTACATTAGGGTCGAGACCACGTTCATATCGGAACGAAGCGTCGGTATTTAATCCGAAGCGGCGTGCCGTCTTGCGTATCCATGTCGGATGGAAGGTGGCCGATTCGAGGAAAACATCCGTTGTCGTATCCGTGACTCCTGATTCCAATCCGCCAAATACACCGGCGATACACATCGGCTCTTCCGTATTGCAAATCATTAAATCCCGTGAAGTCAATGTCCGTTCCACACCGTCGAGCGTAATGAATTTCTGGCCGTCTGTAGCTGCTTTCACAACAACTTTGTTGCCTTTGATCTTTCCGGCATCGAAAGAGTGGAGGGGTTGTCCCATTCCGTGCAAGATATAGTTGGTCACATCGACTACGTTGTTGATTGGGCGCAGACCGATAGCCGAGATGCGCTCCTTCAACCAATCCGGACTTTCCTTGACCGTCACTCCTTTGATGGTAATGCCGGAATAGCGGATGCAAGCGTCTGTATTTTCAACAACTACTTCAATGGCCGGCGTTTCATCATCGATATGGAAGTTCTCCACCGACGGACGTTTTAATTGGGCAGCTTGGCCATGTTGTTTCAGATAAGCCGCCAAATCCCGGGCAACTCCGAAATGTGAAGTGGCATCTACGCGGTTCGGGGTGATATCGACTTCTAAAATATAATCGCTTTTGATATTGTAATATTCTTTAGCCGGCATTCCGACGGGCGTATCGGCCGGAAGCACAATAATACCGGAGTGGTCGGAGCCGATACCGATTTCATCTTCCGCACAAATCATACCGTTTGATTCGATTCCGCGTAGTTTAGAACGTTTGATGGTGATGCACTGGTCTCCGTCGTAGAGTTTGGTTCCTATTGTAGCGACAATGACTTTTTCTCCGGCAGCTACGTTGGCTGCTCCGCAAACAATCTGCAAAGGAGCATCTTGTCCTACATTTACCATCGTAACGTGCATGTGGTCGGAATTAGGATGAGGTTCGCAAGTGAGTACTTCGCCTACCACCAGGCCTTCGAGCCCTCCTTTAATTGTCTGTACTTCTTCGACACCCCCGGTCTCCAAACCGATGGAGGTCAGAGCGTCGGCTACTTCTTCAGGCTGCATATCGAAATCAAGATATTCTTTCAGCCAGTTGTATGAGATGTTCATGTCTATATAATTTATTATTTCATTGCTAATCAGTCTGGCGATTAGTGATTGAAAAAGGCTAACCGCTATGCTAAAGACGGGCAAAGTTAAAAAGAATTATCGAATATATAGGGCAATACGGAGAAAAAATACCGTATCGCCCTGCCGCCCTAACGGCTGCCCAAGTCGTCGTAGAGCGTTTGGAGTAACGCTTTTCCTTGGTTGATTCTTTCTTCCGAGGCTTTGCCGCTTTCCGATTCGAGCAGGATGCGGTTCCCTTCGTTGTCATAGACGGAATAGCCTCCGGCATCCAGGAATCCGAATCCGTTAATAAACGAATAGAAGCAGAAGTCCTTTCCGTGGCAGGAGAACAGGTCTTTGCTGAACGTGTAATCGCTGGTTGGAATGTCCAGTTGTCCTAACAATGTCGCTGCAATGTCGGTCTGGCTGCAATAGGTCTCGCAAACTTCCGGTTGCTGGATAGCACCTCCTAACCAGAGGATAGGAATATGATAGCGCCGGGGTTCATATTCCTTGACATCCTGGGGATAGCGGTAACCGTGGTCGGCCACGAGAACAATCAGAAGATTCTCCCAAACGGGCAGTTTCTTGACTTTTCCGATAAAGTTCCCCAGGCAGCTGTCGGTAAAAGCCACCGAATTGAGGTACGGATTCTCGAGGCGGTGGTAAGGAACCTCAAACGGTTCGTGGCTGCTCAGGGTGAGGAAGGTCGTCATCCACGGAGCGTCCTGTCCCGTCCGGTTCTCCAGCTCTTTATATAAATGTTGGAACGTAACGTCGTCGTTTGCGCCCCATTTGCTCAAGCGGTCGGCAATCGGAAAGTCTTTGTCGGACGTGATGCGGCTATATCCGGAACTATAGAAATAGCTTTGCATGTTCGTGAAGTTGATATCGCCTCCATACAACATGTCAGACGTGTATTCGGCTTCTCCCAGGCTGCGGGCGATGGCGGGCAACGTCTGGCTCTTGGCCGGATATTTCATGATGGACGTCGTTGGCTGCGCCAGATAGCCATTCAGGATCGCGACCGTCCCCCGGTCCGTGCGGAACGAGTTGGCGTAGGCATTGCTGAATAGAATCCCCTCGTTGCACAGGCGGTTCAGGTTGGGCGTAATGCCGGGCTCGCCTCCCAAAGCCTCGATGGTGTTGGCCGAAAAGCTCTCCAGCAGGATAATCAGAATGTTCGGGCGGGACGTCTTCAACACCTTGCGTGTCGCCGTCTGTAGGCAGCTGTCCGGACGGGCATACAGGCTTTCGAAGCGTGTTTTCCGCTCCGGTTCCTCGAAGAAATCGAATTGGGCGGCAAAGTTCTGCTGCTTGCTCAGGGAAGCCACGAAGCTGAAGCACGGATTGATGGCCGAATGGTTCAGAAACTGGTTCTTGCTGAAGTAAACCATCCCTACATTGGCCGTCGAGGTCGTTACTCCTCCCCGAATCGGGATAAACATCAGTCCGCCCAGCAGCAAAAGGGCTCCCGTCGCCGCCACGCGCCTGCCGGCTTTCCCGACGGGGACAATCGGCAGGAACACCTTTTTCAGATACCAGTAGATTGCATATCCGAAAGCCAGGATAATCAGCAGGCTGAAGTAAGATCCGGCGGGAACGCTTGCCAGCGCATCCTTCGGCGATGCCAAATAGAAAAGCAAGGTGGAATCCAGCCGGAAGCCCCAGTATGGATACAACGCCACATCGACGGTAAAGATCAGCGCCACAAGAAAGGCCACCACTCCGAAGTATCCCTTCAGCGTCCGGCGCAACCACGTCCCCGGAAGCCACACCGAAACCAGCGTCAGCACCAGCGGCACCGCCGTCAGGTAGCCCGCAATCGTGCAGTCAAGTTTCAGCCCGTGGAGGATGACCTGCAAATAATCGGCAAGCGAACATCCGTCCGCCTGCTGATGATTATAAAGCATAAAGAGCGGTTTCTGGATAGCCATGACGGGCAGCCATCCGAAGAAGAGGGCTATCAGAAAGCAAATCCGTTGTTTCATTACCGCTGATAGAGTTTTTCACGCAGCTCGGCGATGGCCGGGTCGGTAATATAGTCGTCGTAATCCATCATCTTGTCGATAATGCCGTTTGGCGTCAGTTCGATGATGCGGTTCGCCACGGTCTGGATAAACTCGTGGTCGTGGCTCGAGAAGAGGATGTTTCCCTTGAAAACCTTCAGCGTATTGTTGAATGCCTGGATGGATTCGAGGTCGAGATGGTTCGTCGGCGTGTCGAGGATGAGGCAATTCGCGTCGGTCAGCATCATGCGGGCAATCATGCAGCGCATCTTCTCGCCTCCGGAGAGGACGCTCACCTTTTTCAGCAGCTCCTCGCCCGAGAACAGCATCCGTCCGAGGAATCCTTTCAGGAACACTTCGTTGGTATCCGGTGAGAATTGCGAGAGCCAGTCAATCAGGTTCATGTCCGAGTTGAAATACTTCGAATTGTCGAGCGGCAGGTACGCCGTCGTAATCGTCTGCCCCCACTGGTAGCTCCCGGCGTCGGGCTTCTCCTCGCCGTTGATAATCTGGAAGAGCGCCGTCATCGCACGCGGGTCGTGGCTGATGAAGACAATCTTGTCGCCTTTCTCGACGTTGAAATTCAGGTCGCGGAACAGCGTCTGCCCTTCCACCGTCTTGGTCAGCCCCTTGACTTCCAGAATCTGGTTGCCCGGTTCGCGGTTCGGGGTGAAAAGGATGCCCGGATAACGGCGCGACGAGGGTTTGATTTCCTCGATGTTCAGTTTCTCAAGCATCTTCTTGCGGCTGGTGGTCTGCTTCGACTTGGCGACGTTGGCACTAAAGCGGCGGATGAACTCTTCCAGCTCCTTCTTCTTCTCCTCGGCCTTCTTGTTCTGCTGTTGCTGCTGGCGGAGGGCAAGCTGGCTCGATTCGTACCAGAAACTGTAGTTGCCGGCAAAGAGTTGCAGCTTTCCGTAGTCGATATCCACCGTATGCGTGCAGACCGAATCGAGAAAATGGCGGTCGTGGCTGACCACCAGCACGGTGTGCTCGAAATTCGAGAGGTAGTTCTCCAGCCAGGTGACGGTATCGAGGTCGAGGTCGTTCGTCGGCTCGTCGAGCAGGAGATTGTCCGGCTGTCCGAAGAGCGCCCGCGCCAGCAAGACGCGCACCTTCTGCTTACCGCTCAGGTCTTTCATCAGGGTGTAGTGCAGGTCCTCGCTGATGCCGAGGCCGCTCAGGAGCGCGGCGGCGTCGCTTTCCGCATTCCAGCCTTCCATCTCGGCGAACTTCTCCTCCAGCTCCGCGGCGCGGATGCCGTCTTCGTCGCTGAAATCGGGCTTGGCGTAGAGCGCATCTTTCTCGCTCATCACTTCCCAAAGCGTGCTGTGGCCCATCAACACCGTGTTGAGCACCGTATATTCGTCGAAAGCAAAGTGATCCTGCGCCAAGACAGAGAGGCGTTCGCCCGGTCCCATGCTGACCGTCCCCCGCGTCGGGTCGAGCTGTCCGCTGATTACACGCAGGAAGGTCGATTTGCCCGCGCCGTTCGCACCAATAATCCCGTAGCAGTTGCCCGGGGTGAATTTCAGGTTTACGTCCTGAAACAAAATTCGCTTGCCGAATTGTACATCCAGATTACTTACCGTGATCATATTCTTCTAAATCGATAATCATTTGTTTTCCGGGCGCAAAGGTAGGAAAAATTTTGCGGAAATACCTTGCCGCCCTTTTCCGGGGCTGTCTGCGTGGCGCGAGGCTGGAGTGGCGGATTTTTTTACCCTGCGGTACCGTATGGGTAAATTTTTCTGCTTTTTTTTACCCTGCGGTTCCCGCTGGATAAATTTTCACGCTTTTTTTTACCCTGCGGTACTGTCAGGATAAATTTTTCGCTCTTTTTTTATCCAAACGTCCCCGCAGGGTAAATTTTCGCCCGATTTTTTATCCAGCGGTTCCCGCTGGGTAAATTTCTTCTCTTTTTTTTATCCAAACGGAACTGAATGGGCAAAAATATGAACTTTTCCAGGCTCGGAAAGGCGGGCGGGGGGCTGTCGCCGGGAAAATTTCCCTTCCGGGAAATCCGCTGCCCCCGGTCGGAAGGCGGTGCCGGGCCGGGCGGCTTCCCTTAAATAACTAAAATGTATGAGCTATCCCCGGGAGTTTTTGTACTTTTGCACGGTTTTAACGCAGTTAGGAAAGTTATGATTATAGGAATAGATGTTGGGGGGAGCACGACGAAAATCGTCGGGATAGACCGCGGATGCGTGAAATACCCCATGTTCGTAAAGGCGAACGACCCGGTGACTTCGCTTTTCGGGGCATTCGGAAAATATCTGTACGACAATTCCATACCTTTGGCGGATGTAGAGCAGGTGATGCTGACGGGCGTGGGCAGTTCCTACATCCGGCAACCCCTCTACGGCCTGCCGACGGCCCGCACGGACGAGTTTATCGCCAACGGCCTCGGGGCGCAGTACGTGACGGACTTGCACAACCTGATTGTGGTCAGCATGGGCACGGGGACTTCGTTCGTGCAGGTCGAGGGCGAGCAGATTCGGCATATCGGCGGCATCGGGATAGGTGGGGGGACGCTCATCGGCCTTTCGCGCCTCTTGTTGCAGACGAGCGACATCCTGTGGGTGGCTGAACTGGCTCGGAAAGGAGATGCCGAGAATGTTGATTTGCTGATTCAGGATATTTGCAAGACGTCGCTGCCCGGCTTGCCGCTCCATGCGACGGCGGCGCTCTTTGGCAAGGCCGATAACAACGTGCGGCCGGAAGACGTGGCTTCGGGGCTGATACACATGGTGCTCCAGTCGATTGGGCAGGCGGCGGTGCTGGCGTCGCTCAACAGCGACATCCGCGATTTCGTGCTGATAGGCAACCTGACGCGGCTGCCCCAGTGCGAGCAGGTGTTCCGGACCATCGGCGCGATGTATGGCGTGCGTTTTCTGATTCCGGAATATGCCGAATACCGCACGGCAATCGGTGCCGCGCTAACGCATATCAAGCAAATTGCGATTCACCCGGTCTGATACGGGCCCGGTGAGCTTATTTCATCTGACTATTATAACTATTCATATATGGAAACATTAGATTTGTTGGCCCCCTTGTTGTTTGTGGTGATCGGATTGGTGGCGGGGGCCGTGTTGAAGTCGTTATTGAAGCATTCGAGCCTGCCTTATACGGTGTGCTTGTTTTGCCTGGGTGTCGTGTTCGGCTTGCTGAGCCGTTTCAACCTCTTGCCCGATGTCGGGATTATGCATACGGCGATAGATGCCGTGGCGAATATGAATCCGGACTTGATTCTCTACGTTTTTCTGCCGTTGCTGATTTTCGACGGGGCGTATGAGATGGATTTGCATGTCTTTCGTAAATCGTTGCTGAACTCTACCTTGCTGGCGGGCCCCGGGATGGTCATCGCCATGTTCCTGACGGCGGCGTTGATCATGGGGATGGCTGAATTCATCCCGCAGTGCAGCGGATGGAACTGGAATTACGCCTTGATGTTCGGCGCGTTGATCAGTGCGACCGACCCGGTGGCTGTCGTGGCCCTCTTGCGCGAGTTGGGCACCAGCAAACGATTCTCCACGCTGGTCGATGCCGAGTCGATGCTCAACGACGGGACGGGCATCGTGCTGTTCATGCTTTTCTACGGAGCTTATACGGCTGCGGGAGCGCCGTCGTCGCCGGTGCTGGACTGCCTGTTCGTGGTTGCGGTCGGTGCGCTGTTGGGCTGGTTCCTCGCGCGGCTGACTATCTGGACGTTGGGCCAGGTCGGGGGCGATGCGTCGGTGCAGAACAGTGCGATTATCGTGGGCGCCTACATTACGTTTATTGCGGCCCAGGCGTTCCTGAACGTGTCGGGCGTGATTGCGTTGGTAGCCTTCGGATTGACCATCTCCTACGTCGGCCGGCCGCATCTGAAGCCGGAGGTGCATAAATTCATGCAGTCGTTCTGGGAGTTGGCGTCGTATATGGCCAATACGCTGATATTTATCATTGTCGGCATCGTGATTGCCGCGAAGGTGGATATTACGTGGCAAAGCATCCTGATTCTGATTGCAGTATATGTGGGCATCAATCTGGTGCGTGCCGCGATGGTGCTGATTCTCTACCCGATTATGAAGAAATGCGGCTATGGGCTGAATCTTCGCGAATCGGTCATCCTCGTGTGGGGCGGTTTGCGTGGAGCCTTGGGACTGACGCTGGCGCTGATGGTGTCCTATACGCTGGAAATCCCGGAGGATATCCGCCGCCAGATCCTGTTGTTTACGGCAGGAATCGTAACGCTGACGCTGACAATCAATGCGACAACGATCCGCTGGCTCTTGCTGAAATTGGGATTGACCAAGATACCTTCGGCCAAGATGCTTCTCGACTATAGCATCCGCGAGCAAATCGCGGAGAGCAGCGAGAAATTCCTGGGCGAAATGAAAAACTGGGATGCGCTGTCTAATTCAGACTGGAAGCTGGTGGATGATTTCAAGCACCAGCCGGAAAAAGCGCCAGAGGTGACTTTCCACCCCGACGACCTGTTGGCGGATATGCGCCTGCGTATCTTGAACAAGGAACGGGCGTTGTGCTGGAATATGTATAACGAAGGGATTGTTTCATTCGTCACGCTCCGCTGCCTGACGGCTTCGCTGGATGAGCAATACGACCAGAGCGGACGGGTTCCTCTGTCAACTCGCAAACGGGTGTTCAATTTCTATAATAATTCGTTCTATACTCGCTGGTTGAAACATTTCCCGCTGGTGCGCAAATGGGCGGATGTCTATTTCCACGACCGGATAGTCAGTGGTTATGATCTGGCTCGCGGTTTCTTGATTACGCAGCAGAAATCGCTCGATTTCATCAACGAATTTACCCAGTCGAAAGTCTTGACGGATAAGGAAAAGAACCAGATGGAGACTTTGCGGAACGAAATAGGCGAGAATATCGACCGGATTACCGCAATCATGGAGGAAATGGCAGGCGATTACCCGGTTTCTTACCGTTGCGGTGTGACGCGCAAATCGATTCGTATGCTTTTGGCCAACGAGCGGCGGCAGATTGCCCAGTTCCGACGCGACGGCATCCTCTCTTCTGCCGAAGCCAATGCGATGTTCGACGATATCGATGAGCGTTACGCTTCTATCGGCAGTCTGACAAAGGTCTGGAAACGCGATCGGAAAAATACAGACGTTTCCGGAGGAATGTGATTATTTCTTGAACGGATATGGAAATAAATCATTATTTTTGCGCTTTGGAATACAATGAATAAATATAGAGTTAAAATGACAGAAACAAAACGGATTAAGCGAGCATTGGTATCCGTGTACCATAAAGACGGATTGGATGAAATTCTGAGAAAACTTCATAGTGAAGGCGTTTCGTTTGTCTCGACAGGCGGAACAAAAACCTTTATCGAATCCCTGAGCATTCCTTGTGATGCTGTGGAAGATTTGACAGGATATCCCTCTATTCTGGGCGGACGTGTGAAAACACTTCATCCAAAAGTATTCGGCGGAATCTTAGCCCGCCGGGAAAATGAAGGCGACCAGAAGCAGTTAGCACAATATGAAATTCCTGAAATAGACTTGGTGATTGTCGATTTGTATCCTTTTGAAGAAACAGTTGCTTCGGGAGCAGATGAACAAGCTATCATTGAAAAGATCGATATCGGCGGAATCTCTTTGATTCGTGCGGCTGCCAAGAATTTCAAGGATGTGGTTATTGTCGCTTCAAAGCATCAGTATGAGCCTCTCCTGAATCTTTTGAATGAAAAGGGAGCTGAAACGACCTTGGAAGACCGCAAGTGGTTTGCAAAGGAGGCGTTTGCGGTATCATCGGGTTATGATGCGGCTATCTTCAATTATTTCGATCATCGTGAAGGTTCTTATTTCCGCGCAGCCGTAGATTCTCCGATGCATTTGCGTTATGGAGAGAATCCGCATCAGGCAGCCAAGTTTTATGGCAAGTTCAACGAGATGTTCGAGCAGATTCATGGAAAAGAGATTTCTTACAACAACTTGTTGGATATTGATGCCGCAGTGAATTTGATCGATGAGTTCGATGAATTGACATTTGCTATACTGAAGCATAATAATGCTTGTGGCATTGCTTCTCGCTCTACAGTATTGGAAGCGTGGAAAGATGCTCTGGCAGGCGATCCGGTATCGGCGTTTGGTGGTATCCTGATTACCAATACGACAATCGATAAGGCTACGGCAGAAGAAATCGGCAAGATATTCTTCGAAGTAATCATCGCTCCTGCTTATGATGCCGATGCTTTGGAAGTCTTGGAACAGAAGAAGAATCGCATTATTCTTATCCGTAAGGAATGCAAGACTTGTCCGATGCAGTTCCGTTCGCTCCTGAATGGAGTCTTGATGCAGCAGAAAGACCTCAGCATCCAGCACGAGGAAGATTTGATACCGATGAGTAACAAACAGCCAAGCGAACCCGAAATAGAGGATCTTCTCTTTGCTAACAAAGTGGTAAAGAATAGTAAATCGAATGCGATTACGTTGGTAAAGAATAAGCAGCTGTGTGCAAGTGGTATCGGCCAGACATCGCGTGTAGATTCCTTGAAACAGGCTATTGATAAGGCTCGTTCTTTCGGTTTCGACCTGAATGGGGCGGTAATGGCTTCGGATGCCTTCTTCCCCTTCCCGGATTGTGTGGAAATTGCCGATAAGGCTGGTATTACGGCCGTTATTCAGCCTGGTGGTTCTATCAAGGACGATCTTTCTATTGCATATTGCAATGAACATGGTATTGCGATGGTAAAGACGGGAGTCCGTCATTTCAAGCATTGATAATATATCAGTAGAATATTTTAAGGATGTGTCTGAATGTATATTTGGGCACATCCTATCACGTTTTATAATTATAGAATAGAATGGGTTTATTTTCTTTCACACAAGAAGTGGCAATGGACTTAGGTACAGCCAATACGATAGTTATGTGTAACGGGAAATTGGTTGTGGATGAGCCTTCGATGGTAGCTCTTGACCGTCGTACAGACAAAGTTATTGCCGTGGGGCAGAAAGCACGTGAAATGCATGGGAAAGCACATGAGAATATTCGCACAATCCGTCCTCTTCGGGAGGGAGTGATTGCCGATTTCTATGCTGCTGAGCAAATGATGCGTGGGTTGATTAAGATGGCTAGTTCGAAAAGCCGTTGGTTTACACCCTCGCTTCGTATGGTGATTGGCATTCCTTCTGGAAGTACGGAAGTTGAAATTCGTGCAGTGCGTGACTCCGCTGAGCATGCCGGAGGAAGGGATGTGTATATGATTTACGAACCTATGGCTGCAGCTTTAGGTATCGGCATTGATGTACAGGCACCGGAAGGTAATATGATTGTAGATATTGGTGGAGGGACAACGGAGATTGCTGTTATATCATTGGGTGGTATTGTCTCCAATAAGTCTATTCGTATTGCCGGAGATGATTTGACTACTGATATTATGGATTATATGCGCCGTCAGCATAATGTGAAAGTAGGTGAACGGACGGCTGAACAAATCAAGATACATGTGGGTTCTGCGCTTACCACACTTGAAAATCCACCGGAGGATTTTATTGTTCACGGCCCGAACCAGATGACGGCTTTGCCAATGGAAGTTCCGGTTTCTTATCAGGAAGTTGCTCATTGTATTGATCGTACTATCTCTAAGATGGAAGCAGCGATTTTGGGAGCACTTGAACAGACTCCTCCTGAGTTGTATGCTGATATCGTACGTAATGGTATTTATTTAACGGGAGGTGGTGCCTTGATGCGAGGGTTGGACAAACGTCTTGAGGATAAGATAAACATTACATTCCATGTTTCTGAAGATCCATTGCATGCTGTAGCCCGAGGAACAGGAGTGGCATTGAAGAACATCGATAAGTTTAACTTCCTTATCCGTTAAGGAGGCGGTTGTAGATGATGTAAAGCGCATAGGGAAATGGCAGATTGCTTGGATGCTAAAGCCAGTAACCTTTGCGCCTGTTCTGAGAATATATGCATAAGCTGTTCGATTTCCTCGTGAGGAAGCGACACTGGTTTCTTTTCGTGTTGCTTGAGATAATATCCTTTATGCTGGTATATAAGAATAATACATATCAACGTAATGTGATGTTCAGTTCTGCCAATGTGGTGACAGGATATCTGTCCTCATGGTCGGGTGCTGTCATATCTTATCTTAATTTGAAAAAACAGAATAGAAACCTTACCGAACGTAATGGAATATTGGAAATGGAGCTTTTGCGTTTGCAGGACCAATTAGAGGTCTTAATGGCTGATACAGTAGCTTTTCAGGGATATGCTCCAGATACATCTAAAATTGTATTCCCGTATTCTTTTATTACTGCAGAAGTGGTGAGTAATAGCATTAGTCATCTATCTAATTATATTACTTTGAATCGCGGGGTAATGGATGGTGTGGAACCAGATATGGGGGTCGTATCAGATGAGGGTGTAGTTGGTATTGTTTCTACTGTTTCGAACCATTATTCTGTAGTTATTCCTCTTTTAAATCCCAAGTCTCGTTTAAGTTGTAAGTTGTTGCATAGTAACTTCTTTGGAACATTAGTATGGAATGGACGCGATGTGCGGTATGCAACTTTAGAAGAATTGCCTCGTCATATGGAATTTCAACGTGGGGATTCAATTGTTACGAGTGGATATTCTGCAGTTTTTCCACCAGGGATTTTGGTAGGTACAGTAGAAGGTTTAGGCAAGGAAGATGATACTAATTTTTATGCACTCAGTATAAGATTGGCGACAGATTTCTCTACACTTAGTAATGTTCGTATAATCCGGAACTTTATTCAAGCTGAACGGCGATTAATAGAAAAGGAGGCTACTAAAAATGATTAATAATATATTACGGGTGATGATTTATTTCATCATCTTTCTCTCCTTACAGATATTTGTTTTAAACAATTTGCATTTTCTCAGGCTAGCTACTCCTTTTATCTACATTTATATCTTGTTAAAGATGCCTATAGGGACATCTCCAGTTAAATTATTATTACTTTCGTTTGTTACCGGTTTTATTGTTGATATTTTTTCGAATACAGCGGGGATGCATGCTGCAGCTTGCACATTAATTGCTTTTTTGCGTGAACCGTTTATTCATTTGTTAGTTGGTAAGGATGTTCCGGAAGGAAGTGTTCCTACATTTAATTCTCTTGGACGTGGAACATTTATTCGGTATGTCTTGGGTTTTACCGCAGTACATCATATCGCTCTTTTTCTTATAGAGTCGCTTACCTTTTTTGATCCGTTTTATTTGGTTTTGCGTATCATGGCAAGTATTTGTTTGACAGCTCTTTTAATATTTGTCGCTGAGTCATTTAATCTGAATATAACTACTTATAATGAGTAACAAGAAGGAAATCTTGGAAAATCGACGTTTTGTATTGATTGTTGCTGTTATAGTCATTACGGTTATTTTTATAGTACGTTTGTTTTATCTTCAGATAATAGAAAGTGACTATAAGGCTTCTGCCGATAGTAATGCATTTTTGAAACGTACGATTTATCCGGCGAGAGGGATAATTTATGATCGTGAAGGACGTGTTGTAGTTTTTAATCAACCTGCTTATGATGTGACTGTGATCATGCGTGAGGTAGAGAACCTTGATACGCTTGATTTTTGTCAGATTACAGGTATTACCCTTGATTACTTTCGTAAACGTATGCAAGATATCAAAGATCGTCGTCTTAATCCGGGTTATTCAAGCTATACTACGCAAGTTTTTTTATCGCAACTTTCTGCGGAAGAAGCAGGTGTACTTCAAGAAAAATTGTATAAATATCCAGGTTTCTATATACAAAATCGAACTTTGCGTCAATATGCTTATCCTAATGGCGCTCTTTTATTGGGGGATTTAGGAGAAGTCAGTCCTTCTGACATAAAAAATGATTCTTATTATGCTAGAGGTGATTATTCAGGTCGTTCTGGTATTGAAAAATTTTATGAGAAAGAATTGAGAGGAGAGAAAGGGGTGGAAATCCTTCTTCGTGATGCTCATGGACGTATAAAAGGGCATTATGAACATGGTGCACACGATCAGCTTCCTGTAGCAGGTCGAAATCTAACTATGGGCATTGATATGGAATTGCAGGCTTATGGGGAACAATTGATGCAAAATAAATTGGGGGGCATTGTAATGATAGAGCCATCCACAGGGGAAGTTCTTTGTATGGTTTCTTCTCCATCTTTTGATCCTAAATTACTTGTTGGTCGTTTTCGAGGAAAACATCATCAAGAGTTGGAAAAAGACCCATTGAAACCGCTTTTTAATAGGCCATTGATGGCTCAGTATCCACCAGGCTCCACGTTTAAGCCAACACAAGGACTTATATTCTTGCAAGAAGGTGTCATTACTCCGGAGACTCGTTTCTCTTGTGCACATGGTTATACTTATCGGGGTGGCAAGCCGGCCTGTCATGGTCATCCATCCCCATTGCCGCTTACTGGAGCTCTTTCGACATCATGTAATTCATTTTTTCCATGGGGTTTGCATTATATGTTAGATGATCGATCCCGTTATTCAACCGTTGAAGAAGCTTTTGATAAATGGAAAGATTACATGGTATCGTTTGGTTATGGCTATCGTTTAGGTATTGATTTACCGGGAGAGAAGCGTGGTTATATTCCAAACAGTAAAGTTTATGATAAGTTATATCGGGGGCATTGGAATTCGAGTACTATTATTTCAATAGCAATTGGGCAGGGTGAAATTTTGGCAACTCCGCTTCAAATTTGTAATTTAGCTGCAACAATTGCCAATGGAGGTTATTATTATGTTCCTCATGTCGTAAAAGAAGTTTCCGGCGAAACATTAGACACACTTTATACTCGTCGTCATTATACGATGGCAGATCCTAAATGGTATTCTTATATTGCAGAAGGAATGCGAGGGGCAGTTGTTGGTTCACCTTATGGAGCTACATGTAGAGGTGCGAATTTGTCTGATATAGCCGTTTGTGGAAAAACTGGTACTGCGGAGAATCCTCATGGTAAAGATCATAGTATTTTTATGGGCTTTGCACCTTATGAGGCTCCACGGGTGGCAATTGCTGTTTTTGTGGAGAACGCAGGTTTTGGAGCTACTTATGCAGTGCCTATTGGGCGACTGATGCTTGAAAAATATCTCCGGGGTTATATTTCAGAAGAAAGTAAGCCTATAGAAGAATATATCTTGAATGCTATAATCATGCCAGGTGATGGATATGAAAATTGATAGAGAATAAACATGAATACTTATCCCCCTAAGTCTCTTTTCCAATCTGTAGATTGGTTTACTATCGGACTATATGTAATTTTAGTCATAGCTGGATGGTTCAGTATTTGTGGGGCTAGTTATGATTTTGGAACAGAAACTCTTTTTGAGTCTGGCAGTCGTCCATTGACTCAATTGCAATGGATAGGTATATCCATGATAATTATTTTTATAATTATGATGTTGGAGTATGATCTGTTCGATATGTTTGCTTTTCCGCTTTATGGTT
The DNA here is from genome assembly GCA_944326775.1 of uncultured Parabacteroides sp. Lineage (GTDB taxonomy): Bacteria > Bacteroidota > Bacteroidia > Bacteroidales > Tannerellaceae > Parabacteroides. Next base: position 9,755 of record CALVFH010000025.1, on the reverse strand, counting down.
TGATTATAGCTTTACTTGTAGTTACAATATTTGTTGCTCCGGATGTTAAAGGTTCTCATTCATGGATCGTTTTGGGACCTATTCGTTTACAACCTGCTGAATTTGCGAAATTCGGTACGGCGTTGATGGTTTCTCATGTTATGAGCAGTTATGGTTTTCAGCTTACACAACCTCGCAATTTTATCAAAGTATTGTTTATAATTTTCTTGCCAATGATTTGTATCCTGTTGCAACAAGAGACGGGTTCTGCATTGGTTTATTTGGCATTTTTCTTGATGTTATATCGCGAAGGTATGTCAGGATATGTTTTGTTATCGGGTGTGTGCGCTGTAGTTTTCTTTGTGATAGGAATGAAATATTCCGGAGTTACTATGGGGGAGACCCCTTTAGGTGAATTATTGGTAGCATTAATGCTGATAGGCATTTCTCTTTGGCTTATTTGGTGGGAACGGCGAGATAAGGATGCGGTCCGTTGGATTAGCATCATAGCAATAACGGCTTTTGTAATAGCTTATATAGCTTCATTTTTCTTTGCAGTTAATTTTGCATTAGTCGCTATAGGTATTCTGGTTGTAGAAGCTATAATTCTTATTGTTCTTTCTGTCCGTCATTGGGTATGGCATTATGCGCTTATAGCCTTTTTTGCAATAGTTTCTATGGGGTTTCTATTTTCGGTGGATTATGTTTTTAATAATATATTGGAACCCCATCAACAAATTCGTATAAAAGTTTCATTAGGTTTGGAAGATGATCCCAGCGGTGCAGGATATAATGTGAATCAATCGAAAATAGCAATTGGTTCTGGAGGTCTTTGGGGTAAAGGATTTTTAAATGGTACTCAGACAAAGTTGAAGTATGTGCCTGAACAGGAAACGGATTTTATTTTTTGTACGGTGGGGGAAGAGCAGGGTTTTGTGGGAGCAACTCTTGTGCTGATTTTATTTGCAACGCTTATTATTCGTTTGTTTGTTTTGGCAGAACGTCAGGATGGCACTTTTGGTCGCGTATATGGTTATTCTGTTGCATCAATATTTTTATTCCATTTGGTCATAAATATAGGAATGGTGACTGGATTAACCCCAGTCATCGGTATTCCATTGCCTTTTTTTAGTTATGGAGGGTCATCCTTGTTAGGCTTTACTATTTTGTTATTTATTTTTCTTCGGATAGATGCTTCTCGTCGACAGCGGTAATCGGTTTTATGACTAAACCGATTTCTTGAATACCAATTATTGATGAATCTCTCATACCTTGCCTAATGGCGAAGGTGTATTGCCCAGGATAAGGAAATTTGTAATTGTTGCGTAATGGAATAGTTGACTCGAAAAGGGATATACCATGACCTAACCATTTGCCGTAATCATCTGCTAAGAAGCATTCAACTGTGTCACGAGAAATAGCTCCTACAGGTTTTTCTTCGAGGATGAACACCCACAGATTTTGATAAGAATAACGGTTGTTGTTACGCAATTGGAGAGTAACATCGTATGTACGAGTTGTATCTTCTATGTTGAAGATAAAATAGTATTCTTTGTCTTTTGGCCATGTGCTATTGTTTATGGGTTGGTATTGTTCATATACCAAAACCTGGTTGCATGAGCATAATAATACTCCTGCAAACCAGATTATAATTTTATATTTAAGCATCAGGTTTAGTTTCCGTACTAGTCCCATTACTATTGTTTATTTGTTTGTTACGTTGTCGTTGTCTATTTCGGTTAGGACGTTGTTTGCCGGTTTGTGATTGCTCAGACTTTCCAGTTTGAGGTTGTTGGCCTTTTTTTTCTGCTTGCGGCTGATTTTTCTTTTCAAATTTGTCTTGTTGTTCTTGGTTTGATTTTTTATCGTTTTGTGATGTTTGAGTTTGTTGTTGAACAGGTTGCTGGGAATTGCTTTTTTTGCGGCGTTTTTTGTTTTTATTGTCAAAGCGATTCACATTCTCTTGAGCTGCAACATCTCTTAGTTCTTGACCTTTCGGTTGCGTATTTATATTTTGCTCGAGGGTATCCGGTTTTTCACCTCGTTTGTTCATATTAATAATTTCAAATGCTCGTCGCGTGGAAATAGTTATAGCATTTATAGGCATTACTTTATCTGTGGAGTAGGTAATCATTCCACTAAGAATATCTGTTTTGAAATGATAATAGGTGTGATCTTTGGTTTCAAGTTGAATTTCGCGTGAGGGGAGTTTCTTTGATGCTTCAACATATGCATCAATTTCATAATTGATGCAACATTTTAATTTAGCACACTGTCCTGCAAGTTTTTGAGGATTCATTGAAACATCTTGATAGCGGGCAGCACTTGTTGCTACAGAGACAAAACTTGTCATCCAGCTGGAACAACATAATTCGCGGCCACAAGGACCGATACCACCAATACGTCCAGCTTCCTGTCGGGCACCAATTTGTTTCATTTCAATTCGGACCCGAAAAGCTTCGGCCAATACTTTGATGAGTTGTCGAAAATCCACACGTTCATCCGCTATATAATAGAAAATAGCTTTGTTTCCATCTCCTTGATATTCAACATCTCCTATCTTCATTTCTAATCCTAATGATGCGGCAATCTGGCGTGAGCGGATCATTGTTGCATGTTCTTTAGCTTTAGCTTCTTCATATTTCTCAAGATCACTAGGACGTGCTTTTCTGTAAACTTTTTTAGGTTCAAGGTCATATCTATAATTGTTTTTACGCATTTGAATAAGGACTAATTTGCCCGTGAGAGTAACTGTCCCGATATCGTGACCTGGAGAAGCTTCTACTGCAACAACATCTCCTTTTTCGAGAGGTATATGTGTGTTGTTTAAATAATAACCTTTTCGTGTATTTTTAAATTGAACTTCAACAAAGTCTGTAGCTCCTTCAGCGTCTGGGACACCACAGAGCCAGTCATATGTATTAAGTTTTGAGTTTTGTATTTTGCTACAGCCTTTGGCATTCATGCCTGAGCTTCCATTATCTAGTTTATAATTCATATTAGTCATTATATGTTTGCAATGCAAAGATAAGGAAAGATAGCGAATTTGTGGGATGTTAGGGGTATATAAAGACTTTTTACATTATAAAAAGGGCTTTTTCTATAATAAAAAGCGAAGAAATAGATATCTGTAAACGCTCTATTCCTTCGCTTTTCTTTAAGGATTAACCTTCAATAATATGATGTTTTTTGAATATTTTTTGGATAGTTTCTAATGCATAATCCAATTGAGATTTGGTATGGGTAGCCATCAATGAAAAACGAATGAGTGTATCTTCTGGAGCTACCGCTGGAGAAACAACAGGATTAACGAAAATACCTTCATCAAACAATTCTTTTACAACTAAAAATGTCAAGTCGTTGTTCCGAATAAACAGAGGAATGATTGGTGTTGCTGTATGTCCAATTTCACAGCCCATATTACGGAATCCGTCGAGAGCATAATGGGTGAGTTCCCACAAATGTTCAATACGTTCAGGTTCGTTGAGCATGATGTCAAGGGCTGCTCCAGCTGCTGCTGTAGCAGCAGGAGTATTGCTGGCACTAAAAATATAGGAACGGGAATTGTGACGAAGATAGTTGATCGTTTCTTTGTCTGAAGCAATAAATCCTCCGATAGATGCCAACGATTTACTGAAGGTACCCATGATAAGGTCAACATCATCTGTGACTCCAAAATGGTTGCAAGTTCCTCGGCCATGGTCGCCTAATACACCTATGCCATGAGCCTCATCAACCATAATGCTTGCATTGTATTTCTTGGCTAAACGGACGATTTCAGGAAGATTGGCAATGTCTCCTTCCATACTGAATACTCCATCGATGACAATTAGTTTGATTTTGTCTGGAGCACATTTTTGAAGTTGTTTTTCCAACGAGTTCATGTCGTTGTGTTTGTACTTCAGTTTTGTAGAAAAGGAAAGGCGATGTCCTTCAATAATGGACGCATGGTCTAGCTCGTCCCACAAAATATAGTCTTCTCGACCTGTAATGCAAGACACTACACCTAAATTTACTTGGAAACCTGTAGAGTAAATAATGGCTTCTTCCTTTCCCACAAATTCAGCCAAACGTTTTTCCAATTGGATATGTAAATCCAATGTACCATTCAGAAAACGGGATCCTGCGCATCCTGATCCATATTTCTTGATAGCCTCAATTGCAGCCTCTTTTACTTTTGGGTGGTTAGTTAACCCTAAGTAAGCATTTGAGCCGAACATTAAGACCTTTCTCCCATTGATGGTTACTTCCGTATCTTGGTCGCTTTGGATCACGCGGAAATAAGGATAAATCCCCGCAGCCATGAATCGCTGTGGCGCATCGTATTTTGCTAGTTTCTCTTGTAAAAGTTTCATATTGTTATAAAGAGAATAAATTATCTTTGTTATTTCTTTGGTTTAAAGAACGCTGATTACTTTATTAAACCTTAAAGTCTTCGGTAAATCCGGCGCAAAAGTAAGTAAAAAATGATTTATGAGGATTGATTTCGCTTTAAAAGTTTCATAAAAGCAGTATTTTTGCCTGCTCAAATAAGTTATAATAACCAGAAAAGGCGCAGAAAGATGAAAGTGCAGGCTATTATTAATCCAATTTCCGGTGTAGGCTCGAAGCGAAAGATACCGAAATTGATAGAAGAAATGTGCGGAGAAAATGCAGATGAAGTAACAGTGGCTTTTACTGAATATGTGGGACATGCCAGTATTTTGACTCAAGAAGCTGTTCAGGCCGGAGCTGAGTGCATTTTGGCAGTAGGGGGTGATGGAACAGTGAATGAGATTGCTCGTGCAATGCTTCATACCGATGCTGTTTTGGGAATTATTCCGAAAGGTTCGGGAAATGGTTTAGCTCGAGAATTGCATATTCCTATGGAAGTTCGTCGTGCTTTAAATGTAATTCGCGAGCGTCATATTACTACGATTGATTGTTGTCGGGCCAATGACCGGGTCTTTTTCTGTACGTGCGGAGTTGGGTTTGATGCTGCTGTAAGTCAGAAATTTGCTCACGAGAAGCGTCGCGGATCTTTGACATATCTTAAGAGTACAATTGAAGAATATCTGAGTTATCATCCGGAACAGTATGATTTGATAGTTGACGGGCAGTTAATGAAAGAGAAAGCTTTTCTGGTGGCTTGTGCGAATGCTTCGCAATATGGAAATAATGCTTACATCGCTCCGCATGCCAATATTCAGGATGGGGAAATGGATATTACCATTCTTTCGCCCTTCCTCCCGATAGATATTGCACCGCTTGCCATTCAGCTGTTTTCCAGGAGGATAGACCGGAATAGTAAAATCAAGACTTTGAAAGCTAAACAGGTGTCTATTATTCGGCATAAGCCGGGAATTATGCATCTGGACGGAGAACCTGTTATGGCTGATAGCCGGATTGATGTTTCCGTTATCCCTCATGTATTGAAAGTTTATACTCCGACAGAGATTTCGCTTCGTCGAGAAGTCCGTTATCTGTTTGACGAAGTAACCCATTTCTTCGACCGTCGTTTACCCTATATTTTCAGATAAAGAGTATATCCATTATAGTTTCAGGTAAAAATCTTTGGCTAATTCCCGGAATTCATCGGTAAATTGGTGATCCGCCTGTTCGATAGTTAGTTGGTTGGATAAAGGGACCGCTGTGTTCTCCATGGAGAAATCAGCCAGGATACGTTTGGGAGCTGCGTTAGGGATAGAACGGACTGCCGTTTCCTTGCAAAGATAGAAACCTTGTTGGCCAGCGGCATCGAGCAAGTTTTGGCGCTGGTCGTAAGGTAAAATCAATGCCAAATGTCCCAGTGGAGTCAGTAACCGTCGGCTACCTTCCAATAGTTCGTGGAGAGGAAGTGTGTCGGTATGTCTTGCCGTGTTTCGTTGCTGGTTGGGACATTTCAGAGAATCTATGAAGTAGGGCGGATTGGAAACGATGAGGTCATATGATTTAGCGTGTCGTTTGGAAAATTCTTGCAACGATTCATGCCAGACCGTAATTCGTTCGGCAAAGGGAGAGTTTTGTGCATTTATTCGGGTTTGGGCAACCGCACCTTCATCGATATCTATTGCGTCGATTTGTGCTTGGCACCGCTGTGCCAGCATGAGGGTTATTAATCCGCTTCCGCATCCGATGTCGAGCGCCGTCCGGCAATTACGGCAAGAAACCCATGCTCCCAATAGGGTTCCGTCAGTACCGACTTTCATTGCACAAAGGTTGTGCCAAATTGTAAATTGTTTGAATTTGAAATAGGGATTCGGCATATTTTTTGCTAATTGGAGTGGGCAAAAGTACATATAATTATTCGAATATTCGTACCTTTGGCGCACTTATTGCACGTGTATATAAAAAAGATGAAACTGAAGAAAAGATTTTTAAACCCTGAAACATTTTGCGAAGACGAAAACATGGGTGTGGTGATGCCTATTGTAGCAGATTGTGAAGCAGACGATGATTTTTCGTCCGGCGTAGAAAAAATAGGTGAAGACATCCCTATCCTCCCTTTGCGCAACATGGTTTTGTTTCCCGGTGTAGCGATGCCTGTGATTGTGGGGCGTCCTAAATCTATGCGTTTAATCAGAGACGCTTCTCATTCGAAGCAATTGATTGGCGTTGTCTGTCAGAAAGAAATGGATACGGAAGAGCCAAAACTGGATGATTTATATACGACGGGAGTGGTTGCTGAAATTTTGCGCATTCTGGAAATGCCTGATGGTTCAACTACGGTTATTTTACAAGGGAAAAAGAGATTTGCGCTTGATGAGTTGATAGAAACCGAACCTTATTTGAAAGGACGGATTACGTTGCTGGAAGATACTCGTCCTCAGCGGACCGACCGGGAGTTCGATGCGCTGCTTTCCAATGTGAAAGATCTGACGTTGAAGATGCTGCGTGCCAATACGGAGCCTATCATGCAGGAATTGGTCTTCTCCATCCGGAATAATCGGAATCCGTTATATCTGATTAACTTTTCTTGTGCCAATCTGATGACCAGCGCTGCCGAGAAACAGCAGTTGCTCCTTATCAACGACTTGAAGGAACGTGCGTTCCGCCTTTTGTCGATTCTGAACCGGGAGTATCAGCTGATGGAATTGAAGGCTTCCATCCAGATGAAGACGCAGGAAGATTTGGACAAGCAGCAGAAGGAGTATTTCCTCCAGCAGCAAATCAAGACCATCCAGGAAGAGCTGGGCGGAAATATCAACGAGCAGGAAGTTGAGGAAATGCGCCGGAAAGCCGCCTTGAAAAGATGGCCGAACTTCGTTGCGGAGACGTTCGACAAGGAATTGCGCAAATTGGAGCGTCTGCATCCGCAATCTCCCGACTATTCCATGCAAATGCAGTATGTCCAGACCATCCTCGGATTGCCGTGGGATGTTTACAGCAAAGACAACTTCAATCTGACCCATGCCCAGAAAGTCCTCGACCATGACCACTACGGCTTGGAGAAGGTCAAGGAGCGCATCCTCGAGCATCTGGCCGTGTTGAAGCTGAAAGGAGACATGAAATCGCCCATCATCTGCCTTTACGGTCCTCCGGGAGTCGGGAAGACCTCGCTGGGCCGTTCCGTGGCCGAAGCGTTGGGCCGGAAATATGTACGTATGTCGTTGGGTGGTTTGCATGACGAGGCGGAAATCCGCGGCCACCGTCGGACTTATATCGGCGCGATGTGCGGCCGTATCCTCCAGAATATCCAGAAAGCCGGAACCTCGAATCCTGTTTTCGTCCTCGACGAGATTGACAAGATTTCCTCGGAGTTCAAAGGCGACCCGTCGGCGGCCTTGCTGGAAGTGCTCGACCCGGAACAGAACAATACGTTCCATGACAATTATCTCGACATCGATTACGACCTGAGCAAGGTCATGTTTATCGCGACGGCAAACAATCTGAACACCATCTCCCAACCTCTGCTCGACCGTATGGAGCTCATCGAGGTGAACGGCTATATCCAGGAAGAAAAGGTTGAAATCGCCGCCCGTCACTTGGTTCCGAAAGAGCTGGAGGCCCACGGACTGGACAAGAAAGCCGTGAAATTTTCCAAGAAAACGCTCGATGCCCTCATCGAATCCTATACGCGCGAAAGCGGAGTCCGCGAGCTGGACAAGAAAATCGCCAAAGTGGTCCGCAAGATTGCCCGCGATGTCGCTTCCGGGAAGACCTTGGGCCCCGTCCAGGTCAAACCCGAAAATCTGAAAGATTATTTAGGTACGGTGGAATATACGCGCGACAAATACCAAGGCAACGACTACGCAGGCGTCGTAACCGGCCTGGCCTGGACTGCCGTCGGCGGCGAAATCCTTTTCGTCGAGTCGAGCATCAGCAAAGGCAAGGAAGGAAAGCTGACCCTGACCGGTAACCTGGGCGACGTGATGAAAGAATCTGCCGTCCTCGCCCTGGAATACATCCACGCCCATGCCGCCCGCTTCGGAATCGACGAAGAATTGTTCCGTTCCTGGAACGTTCATATCCACGTCCCCGAGGGCGCCATTCCCAAAGACGGGCCAAGCGCCGGAATCACCATGGTCACCTCGCTGGTCTCTACGTTTACGCAGCGCAAGGTGCGGAAAAACCTTGCCATGACGGGCGAAATCACCCTCCGGGGCAAGGTCTTGCCGGTTGGCGGTATCCGCGAAAAAATCCTGGCTGCCAAACGGGCCGGCATCAAAGACATTATCCTCTGCCAGGAGAACAAGCGCGACATCGACGAAATCAAACCCGAATATCTGAAGGGTTTGACCTTCCATTATGTCGATGACATCCAGGAAGTGGTCGATTTTGCCTTGCTCGATGAAAAAGTTGATAACCCACTCTTTTAAAATGATAGGAATATGATGAAGAAATTCGCTTTGACGATGGCGGCCGCCCTGACGCTGGCGGCTTGCCAGCAAAAAACAGACGGCTACGTCGTGGAAGGAACCGTGGACGGCGCAACCGAGGGCATGATTTACCTCAAGTCGTTCCGCAATAAGATGTTCTTCACCGAAGATTCGGCGGAAATCCGCGACGGCCAGTTCCGTTTTGCCGGAAAAACCGCGCAGCCGCTCCTCTACGGCCTGCAAACGGCCGAGATGGACTATCCCGCGCAGTTTATCCTTGAAAATACCCGCATGAAGGTGGCCATCGATGCCGACGGCGAAGTCTCCGTGCAGGGCTCGCCCGAAAACGACATCTTCCAGGCCAATGCCGACCTGGCTCAGCGCGAGGGCTACAAGATTGACAGCCTGATTGCCAAGTATCCGGCTTCTCCTTCGGCCGCCTATTTCCTCTACCGGTATTTCACCTACCAATTGCCGCTGGAAGAACTGAAAGCCGTCCGCGGAAAGCTCGACGCCTCGCTGGCAGCTTGCCCCTACGTGCAGGAACTGGACGAAATCATCCGGAAACTTGAGAAAGTGCAGATTGGACAGGTCGCTCCCGATTTCACGCTGCCCGACACGGCGGGCGTGAACGTCTCGCTGTCCGATTTCCGGGGAAAATACGTGTTGGTTGACTTCTGGGCGTCGTGGTGCCCGCCTTGCCGCCGCGAAAATCCCAATGTCGTGGCTGCTTTCCAGCAATACAAAGACCGGAATTTCACGGTTTTGGGTGTTTCGCTGGATAAAGACCGGCAACGTTGGCTGAAAGCGATTGCCGACGACCATTTGACGTGGACGCACGTCTCCGACCTGAAATATTGGGACTCGGAAGTCCCGGCGCTCTATGGTGTGCGAGGGATTCCGTCGAATGTCTTGCTCGATCCGGATAAACTAACTTCCGCGGGCCGCGGCGGGCTTCCTCTCACCCGAGAAGTTGCC
>CALVFH010000024.1 GCA_944326775.1 uncultured Parabacteroides sp. | reverse complement strand
AATACAAAAGCGCTCTCTGCGAAGTGTTCGCAAGGCCGTTTATTCAGCCTGGTTCTTCTTCAACCATTCCATGCGCCGCTGGTCCGGCAGATGCTTTACCTTGAAATGCTCGAAGGTAGCCGTGAAGCCTTTCCCGTCCGGGCAGGCAGCCATCAGTCCAACCTGCACGGGAGTATTGTCCTGCAACCAGGCGTTGCGCATCATGACATAGTTTTTATCATCGAAAGAGTAGAAAATCTCGACGGCATCCAAGCGACGGACAGCCTTAATCCAAACGAAAGGAACAGCCTCGTCGAGCGTGATGACACTCCAGTCGGAGGTATGATGTGTCACCACCGTACTCAGGTTATATTTGCCATCGACGAACTCGATGCCGGTCTTGATATAGTTCTCGTGGTCGATGCGCAGCATCAGCCCGGCCTGGTCGAAACGCTCCTTGTAATCGCCCGAAACTTTCACTTTCACCTCAAACTCACCACCATAGGTTGCATAATAGAACGGAGCGTCATCGACTGTAAAACCATAGTGCGATATGCGCCAATAGTCGCTCTGCGGTGTAACCGACATCGACAGGCGGCCGGAGTTTATCTCCCATTCTTCCGGTTCATTGAACCACTGCATTTTCTCCAAGGTTTGTGCCATTCCGGCAAACGAAAACGCCAGCATACACAAGCTGGATAATACAAACTTTCTCATCGTTCTTACTTATCTTTAGTTATACAAATCAGACAATCATGCTTTTTGATTACCTTTGCAAAGGTAAAGCGTTGTGAGATAACATCCAATGATTATTAATAACCATTTTAAGCAATGAACATAGTCAGCCAGCTGAACGAGAAACTTTTGAATCAGGACTTTGCCGGAGAACCGCGATGCCGGAACGAATTCGACCAGTTCCAACTGCTTGCCCAGGGATATGCCAACGTGGAGAATGCGCTGGCCGTCCTGAGCGACATGCACACCAACAACAGCCATATCTACTACGGAGGCTTCGCCCGGACGCTGGGCATGTCTCCCTCCCACGAAGGACGACGCATCAGCTCCATCTGGGAAGAAGATATCCTGAAACGGATTCATCCGAACGACCTCTATGGGAAGTATCTGCTGGAACTCCGCTTCTTCCACTTCACCAAGCACCTCCCCCGGAGCAAGCGTGGCGACTACTACCTCATGGAGAAGCTGCGCATGAAGGATGCGCAAGGCAACTTCATCCCCGTGCTGCACCGGATGTTCTATCTGCATACTTTCCCCGAAAGCAACATTCGCTTTGCCTTGTGTCTCTACACGCCCCTGCTCGCCGAAGTCCCCGTCGGAGGCTGCATCGTCGATTCCGTCACCGGACAGCTGACGGAGCTGGAGAAGCACAGCGATTCCCGCATTCTCTCCGAACGGGAGAAACAGGTTCTCCGCCTGATAGACCAGGGGATGATGAGCAAAAACATTGCCAGCCTGCTCTCCATCAGCATCAACACCGTCAGCCGTCACCGCCAGGAGATTCTGCAGAAGATGAAAGTAAAAAACTCCATCGAGGCCTGCCGCGTTGCCAAAGATTTGGGGATAATCTGAAGCTATTCGAACACCTGCACCATCGGACGACCGATCCACGCCTGAGGCTGTTTCAATCCGAATATGTAGGCGATGGTAGCAGCCGTATCGAACTGCATCATACATTCCGTAAACTCTCCGCCTTTCTTGACACCTTTCCCGGCAATGATAAACGGGATTTCCATTTCCATCAGAGTCTTACCGCCGTGACCTTTATCGATGCCGCCATGGTCGGCCGTCATGATAATAATCGTATTCTCATACATGCCGGCCTGCTTAATTGCTTCAATAATCCGTCCGACGTAGGTATCCAATTCTTTCAGTTTCTTATAATATCCGGGAGTATCGTGGCCATCCGCATGCCCGGTATGGTCAAGCTGGTCAAAACATACTGCCAGAAAGGCGGGTTTCTTATCCTTAATATATTCTTCAGCCATACAGCACAGTTCATCCGGTTTCTTATCATAGCCCGTAGCCTGTGCATAATAGCTGATGGCCAAGGTATCTACCAGATATTTGATGCCATCCCATTCATACAAACACCCCGTCTCAGCCTCCGGACATTGCTCCTGCATGATGGAATAGATTGTCGGGAAAATCCCATGTTCATTCACCACCATCGAAGGGATTTCCGGCGTACGCGAACCCCACTCGGTATATCCGTGCATTTCCGTGCCGGCCCCGTTAAACATAGATGCCCAGTTAATAGCCGAAGAAGAAGGCAAAACCGAACGCTTTTTCAGTGTATAACATCCGTTATCCATCAATGCCTTGATCGTAGGTATATCCGCTTTGGGAACACTGTAAGCTCCCCAGCCATCAAGCGCAATCATTACGACGTGTTCAGCTTTCCATGTTGCGGCCGACAGCTTCGCTCCCACCGCACAAACAAACAGACTCAAAAGGAAAATAATCTTTTTCATGATATTATATAAGAATTTGTTGTATTTCCACCTCGTTCTATGATAGATCCTATTCTACCGCACAAAAGTATTTTTAATTGCACGATGAATATTTTCATTAGCTCCGATTGGGTTTCAAAAGAAAAGGCTTCAGTTATCTTAATGACAACCAAAGCCTTAAAAACCCTCTGCGGAAGCTGGGGGATTCGAACCCCCGGTACGGTAACCCGTACGGCAGTTTAGCAAACTGCTGGTTTCAGCCACTCACCCAAACTTCCTTGTAGCCGAATTCCTTAGAATTGCGTTGCAAAGGTAGAAGTTATTTTTGAATAAACAAGCATCTATGGTTACTTTCTTTCAAAAAAAGATATTACTTTTGCAACGTTTTCTGATTATCAAGAGATTATACAATATTTATGAAGAAAGTTTTCGCCCTGAAGCAGAAGTGGATATATGCACTAATCGTGGCATTTGCCTTATGCATAGGAGGATTGGGCCTGTATGCTTACCGGCTGGCCTATGCCCCCAATTTCACGCCAAATGCCCCGGTGAGGATTTATATCCACCCGGAAGATACGTTCGACGCCGTATGCCAACAGTTGCGCGATTCGGCACACTGCCGCTCGCTGTCGTCGTTCCGGTTGCTGGCAGACTGGATGAAATATCCCCGCTACATTAAGACCGGCTGCTACGCCATCCGCCCGGGAATGAGCAACCTCGAGGCTATCCGCATGCTGCGGGGCGGGCAACAGGAAGCCGTAGAGCTTACCTTTAATAATATACGGACGAAACAGGAACTGGCCGAACGGCTGGACGAGGAACTGATGCTCACCGCCGACGAACTACTTGCCTTCCTGAACGACTCTGCCTGGTGCGCCGGGCAGGGTTTCGATACCGCTACCATCTGCACCCTGTTCATCCCCAACACCTATGAAGTTTATTGGAACACATCTGCCCCGGCACTGCTGAAGCGGATGAAACGCGAATACCAACGCTTCTGGAACCCGGAGCGGCTGAAGAAGGCCGAAGCAGCAGGACTCACGCCTGTGGAGGTTTCCATCCTCGCCTCAATCGTGGAAGAAGAGACGGCGGCTCCCGACGAGTATCCGCTGGTGGCAGGGCTTTACATCAACCGGCTGAAGCGGGGAATGCTGCTGCAGGCCGACCCGACCGTAAAATATGCCGTAGGCGACTTCTCGCTGCAACGGATACTCTATGTCCACCTGGAGGTAGATTCGCCCTATAATACGTATAAATATGCAGGGCTGCCCCCCGGACCGCTGCGCATTCCTTCCATCCAGTGCATCGACGGCGTACTGAACTACACGCACCACCACTACCTATATATGTGTGCCAAAGAAGATTTATCAGGCCGGCACAACTTTGCCCGTACCCTTTCAGAGCACAACCGCAACGCGCAACGCTATCAGGCAGCCTTGAACAGACTCCGCATACGATGAATATTTTTTCAGAAAAATAAGCCTCAACCTGTATATTTATTCAAAACATTCCCGTATCTTTGCGCCGTTTTCTGAATAAATATACAACTATGCATACAAAGAAGGAAAGACTGGATACCATCTTGCGTATTCTCCAAACAGAGGAAATCGGCAACCAGGAAGAACTGCTGAAACGGCTCTCGGACGAGGGGTTCAGTGCGACACAGGCCACACTGTCGAGAGACCTCCGGTCGCTGAAGATTGTCAAAATCCACAATGCCAACGGCAACTATGTCTATCAGTCAGCCGGCAAGAAACCAGAAACGAAGAAAAAGCCTTTCCAGATAGAGTTTTCAGGAAACCTTGCGGTCATCAAAACACGCCCGGGCTATGCCATGGGGCTTGCCTCAGACATCGACAACCAGACCCCGGAGGAAATCCTCGGGACCATTGCCGGCGACGATACCATCCTCGTCATCCCGCGCGAAGGCTATTCGCGAGAAGCTATCGAACAAGCGTTAAGCCGGTTCAACTACTAACAATGAATCAAGAACTTTTAATCATCAAATAAGACAATGACACAAGATCCGGATGAAATAGATGTAATGGTGGCAGACGAAAGCCACGAGAAATACGTGGATACCATCCTCGAAACCATCGAGGCGGCAGCCAAAGTAAGAGGCACAGGCATCGCCAAACGTACACACGAATATGTGGCCCAAAAGATGAAGGAAGGCAAAGTTATCATCGCACTCAAAGGCGACGAATTTGCCGGCTTCACCTACATCGAATCCTGGGGAAACAAACAGTATGTAGCCACCAGCGGATTGATAGTACCCGAGAAGTTCCGCCATCTGGGAATAGCCAAACGGGTAAAACATGCTGCCTTCCAGCTGGCACGCCTGCGCTGGCCGAAAGCCAAGCTGTTCAGTCTGACCTCGGGCAGCGCCGTCATGAAAATGAATACCGAACTGGGGTATATGCCCGTCACCTTCGCCGACCTGACCGACGACGAAGCTTTCTGGAAAGGCTGCGAGGGTTGCATCAACCACGACGTGCTGGAACGTACCGGCCGCCGCTACTGCATCTGCACCGCGATGCTCTTCGACCCAGATGATCCCCGCTGCCTGATGCACGAAGAACTGTTTGAAGTCCTCCACAAGCGGACCGAGCAAATCCGGCTGGAAATGAAAGACAAGGCCAAAGAGCAATATGAAAAGAAATTATAATCAATTACTAAACAAACATATTATGGAAGAAAAGAAGAAGAAAGTAGTCGTTGCTTTCAGCGGCGGATTGGATACATCGTTCACCGTGATGTATCTGGCAAAGGAAAAAGGATATGAGGTATATGCCGCATGCGCCAACACGGGCGGCTTCAGCGAAACACAGCTGAAAAAGAACGAAGAGAATGCCTACAAGCTGGGAGCTGTCAAATACGTGACTCTCGACGTTACGCAGGAATATTACGAGAAGAGCTTGAAATATATGGTGTTCGGCAACGTGCTGCGCAACGGCACCTATCCGATCTCTGTCAGCTCGGAACGTATCTTCCAGGCACTTGCCATCGCCCGCTATGCAAACGAGATTGGCGCGGATGCCATCGCCCACGGCTCTACGGGCGCCGGTAACGACCAGGTGCGTTTCGACATGACCTTCCTCGTGATGGCTCCGGGCATTGAAATCATCACCCTGACCCGCGACATGGCGTTGAGCCGCGACTACGAAATCAACTACTTGAAGGAACATGGGTTCGTAGCCGACTTCACCAAACTGAAATATTCGTACAACGTAGGTATCTGGGGCACGTCGATTTGCGGCGGAGAAATCTTGGACTCTGCCCAGGGTTTGCCCGAAAGCGCCTACCTGAAACAAATCACCAAGACCGGCAGCGAACAGCTGAAACTGGAATTCAAGAAAGGCGAGCTTTATGCCGTGAACGGGGAAGTCTTTGAAGACAAGATTGCCGCTATCCAGAAGGTCGAAGAAATCGGTGCTCCCTATGGCATCGGCCGCGACATGCACGTGGGCGACACCATCATCGGTATCAAAGGGCGCGTAGGCTTCGAGGCTGCCGCTCCGATGCTGATTATCGGGGCACACCGCTTCCTGGAAAAATATACCCTGAGCAAATGGCAGCAATACTGGAAAGACCAGGTCGGCAACTGGTACGGCATGTTCCTCCACGAGAGCCAGTATCTCGAACCGGTGATGCGCGACATCGAAGCCATGCTGGCCGAATCGCAGCGCAACGTGAATGGGACCGTCATCCTCGAACTCCGTCCGTACAGCTTCTCTACCGTAGGAGTCGATTCCAAAGACGACCTCGTAAAGAACAAGTTCGGCGAATACGGAGAGATGCAGAAAGGCTGGACGGCTGAAGACGCAAAAGGCTTCATCAAGGTGCTTTCCACTCCGCTGCGTGCCTACTATGCAAACCATAAAGACGAACTGAGCTTATGATAAAGGTAGGTATTATAGGCGGTGCAGGATATACGGCAGGCGAACTGATTCGCCTGCTCCTCAACCACCCGGATGTAGAGATCGCTTTTGTCAACAGTTCGAGCAATGCCGGCAACAAGATTACCGACGTCCATGAAGGGCTGTATGGAGAGACCGACCTGCGCTTCACCAGCGAATTGCCGCTCGATGAAATCGACTGCCTCTTCTTCTGCACGGCGCATGGCGACACAAAGAAATTCATGGAGAGCCATACCGTGCCCGAAAAGGTGAAAATCATCGACCTCAGCATGGACTACCGCATCGAAGACGGCACGCACGATTTCGTGTATGGCCTGCCTGAGCTGAACCGCCGCCGGATATGCCACGCCATGCACGTCGCCAATCCGGGCTGCTTCGCCACCTGCATCCAGCTGGCCGTACTGCCGCTGGCCAAGCATCTGATGCTGAATTCAGACTTGCACGTCAATGCCATCACGGGTTCGACCGGCGCAGGCGTCAAGCCCTCGCCCACGTCGCACTTCAGCTGGCGCAACGACAACATTTCCATCTACAAGCCGTTTACCCACCAGCATCTGGCGGAGATCAACCAGAGCTTGCACCAGTTGCAGAACAGCTTCCAGAGCCATATCAATTTCATCCCGGTGCGCGGAAACTTCTCGAGAGGAATCTTCGCGACGACCTATCTGGACTGCAAGATAGAACTGGAAGAAATCATCCGGCTCTACGAAGAGTATTACAGCGACCACTCGTTCACGTTCGTTACCCGCAAGAATCCGGACTTGAAGCAGGTGGTCAATACCAACAAATGTCTCCTCCACCTCGAGCAGATCGACGGCAAGCTGCTGATTGTCTCTGTCATCGACAACCTGCTGAAAGGCGCAAGCGGACAAGCCGTCCACAACCTGAACCTGATGTTCGGCCTGGAGGAAACCATCGGATTACATTTGAAGCCCTCGGCTTTCTAACCATTTAATAATATATCCCATGAAATTATTCGACGTTTATCCATTATTTAATATAGAGATCGTGAAAGGCAAGGGTTGCCACGTCTGGGACAAGGAAGGCAACGAATACCTGGACCTCTACGGCGGCCATGCCGTGATTTCGGTAGGCCATAGCCACCCCACCTATGTAAAGGCCATCAGCGAACAAGTCAGCAAACTGGGCTTTTACTCCAATTCCGTCATCAATTCCCTCCAGCAGACCCTGGCCGACAAACTGGGCAAGGCTTCGGGATATGACGACTATTCGCTTTTCCTGATCAACTCGGGAGCCGAAGCCAACGAGAACGCGCTGAAGCTGGCATCGTTCCACAACGGCAAGAAGCGTGTCCTGGCCTTCAAGCATTCGTTCCACGGACGGACCTCGGCTGCTGTCCGCGTGACGGACAACCCCCGCATCATCGCGCCGGTCAACGAAGGCCTTGACGTGACCTATCTTCCGCTGAATGACCCCTTTGCCGTCGAAGCGGAGCTAAAAAAAGGAGATGTTTCTTCCGTAATCATCGAAGGGATACAAGGCGTGGGCGGCATCCAGGTGCCGACCGACGAGTTCATGCGCGACCTCCGCACGCTATGCACCCAGCACGGCGCGGTGCTGATTCTCGATGAAATCCAGTCCGGCTACGGCCGCAGCGGGAAGTTCTTCGCCCACCAGTATGCCGGCATCCGCCCGGACATCATCACCGTAGCCAAAGGCATCGCCAACGGGTTCCCGATGGGTGCCGTACTGATCAGCCCGATGTTCAAGCCGGTCTATGGGATGCTGGGCACGACTTTCGGCGGCAACCACCTGGCTTGTGCCGGAGCCATCGCCGTGCTTGAAATCATGGAGGCGGAAGGCCTGATTGAAAACGCCCGGAAGGTAGGCGACTACCTGATCCGCGAGTTGCTGGAGTTCCCCGAAATCAAGGAGGTGCGCGGCCGCGGGTTGATGATTGGCATCGAGTTTGAAAACTCCATCAAGGAAAT
Source organism: uncultured Parabacteroides sp. (assembly GCA_944326775.1). GTDB lineage: Bacteria > Bacteroidota > Bacteroidia > Bacteroidales > Tannerellaceae > Parabacteroides. The sequence continues at coordinate 19,689 of CALVFH010000024.1, read as the reverse complement.
CCGCAGCGAATTGCTTTTCAAAGAGAAAGTATTTACAGGCGTAGCCGGAACCAATACCATCCGTCTGCTGCCCCCGCTCTGCCTGAGCATGGATGAAGCCGGCTGTTTCCTCGAGAAATTCAAGAAAGTCATCCGGAAATAAGTTTCAGAAGGGTTATCCCTCGCGGGGACAGTGCTAAAAATCTTCCGGAAGCACCGTCCCCTGCGGGGACAACGCTAAAAATCTTCTGGAAGCACTGTCCCCGCTTATTCTTGCCCCCTTTTCGCTTCCAGCCATTCGAAAACCACCCGATAAACCTCGTCGCGGACGGATTTACCCGACAAAATCAAGTCGTGCATGCCCTTGGGAATCTTCCGGCACGTCACTTCCTTCCCCAGCCGGGCCCCGTAAGACTGGATATCTTCTACATCGAGGACAATATCAGACACCATATATTCATCATGCCAGAGAGCCGACTCGGGATAGGAACGGTCGGACGAAAGAACCAGCACCGGGCACGGGACGGAGGCGCGCTTCTGGACGTAGGCCTGCGCTTCCTGTATCGCCCGCACCCAACCGGCGCGTTTGGGATGGCCGTTGGGCATTTTCCAGTCGGTGTTGAACATCCATTCGCCCTTGAAGACTTTCAGCAGGCTTCGGGCATACGAAGAACTGTTCTCGCCCTGCACCGTCAGCTCCGGAAAAAGGCGGCCGGTGGCAGAGACGGCCGGGATGAGGACGCTCTCCATGAACCAGCCGAAATTCCAATCGAGGAAAGGGCTGTTCAGCACGAGGGCATCGACGGTTCCCGAAGGACGCTGGCTGAGATAATAGGAAGCAATCAGCCCGCCCGTGGAATGGGCCATCAGGATGATTTCAGGGTTTCTCTCTTCGCGGATGGTTGTCAGGGCGGTATCGAGGTCTGCAAAATACTCCTTCAGGTCTTTGCAGAAAAAAGCATCCTGGTGGGGCCTGAGGGAACGGCCGTATTTCCGCAAATCGAGGGCATAAAAGTTGTAGCCCCGGGCCAGACAACTATCGCCCAGCTGTGCCTGGAAGAAATAGTCGTTGTATCCGTGGAGATAAAGGACGGCCCTGCCGCTGCCATTGCGGGGGAGCGCTTTCCGGACCAAGGTGCAAACGACTTTGCCTTCATAGTCATTGGGCATCTGGAAGGTACGGGCCTGGTAGCCGTTGCCCAGCAAATCGGGAGTGTATTGCGCCCGAAGCAGGGCAGTACAACAAAAGAATAAGAGAAGATAGAGGTATCGCTTCATGTAAAAATAGGATTAGAGCCCCGGGAGTGGCCCCCGGAAGCCGTCAAGTCTGCAGGACAAAGATAAAGATTCTGGGAGAAACTTCCTTGTCCTACTGGAAAACTTTATGAAAACACGTAACTTTGTCGCGCCGGAAACGGTATTTTCCTGTCCGCAAAGGGCAGGAGAAGTTCTCCTCTACTAAAATTGCAACGTATGAACAATATCTATGACGCCCGCGAGCGTTTGAAATATATCTTTATCTTCGCCGCCATCCTGATTGCGATTGTCTCGGTAGTCGTCTCGGATATCCTGATTAAAGACCTGGCACGCGAGGAAAGGGACAAGATTGAGGTGTGGGCCGAGGCTACCCGTGTATTGACCAGCGAGGAGCCGAGCTTGAACATGAATCTGATTCTGAAAATCATCCAAGGCAACACGTCTATCCCGGTTCTGCTCTGCAACGACCGCGATAGTGTCTTGACCTACAAAAATTTCAAGCTGCCCGAGACGGATGTGGAGGCTTTCCTGCAAGCGAAGCTCCGGGAGCTGAAGCATAAGAACACCCCCATCGTCGTGGATATGGAAGACGGCACCTACCAATATTTATATTACGACGATTCGACGAACCTCAAACGGCTGCTGGTCTATCCGTATGCCCAGCTTTCGGTGATGGCAATCTTCATCCTGATTGCTTTTCTGGCACTGGCCAGCATCAAGAAGGCGGAGCAGAACAAAGTGTGGGTAGGTCTCTCCAAGGAGACGGCACACCAGCTGGGGACGCCGATTTCTTCCCTGATTGCCTGGGTGGAATACTTAAAGACGAAGGATGTGGACCCGTACCTGCTGGGCGAAATGGACAAGGACGTGAAACGGCTTGAGACCATCGCGGAACGATTCTCGAAGATTGGCTCGAACCCCGACCCCGTGCCGGTGAATATCTGCGATTCCATCCAATCGGCTCTCGACTATATGAGCACACGCATTTCCTCGAAAGTGAAGATAGACCTCCGCCTGCCCGACCATCCGGTGCTGGTGCTGATGAACAGCTCCCTGTTTGCCTGGGTTATCGAAAACCTGACCAAGAACGCCGTGGACGCGATGGAAGGCCAAGGCCAGATTACCTACGTTCTGGAAGAAAAAGAGAACAAGGTGCGCATCGATGTTACCGATACCGGCAAGGGAATTGTGAAATCCAAATTCAAAACAGTTTTCAACCCCGGATATACCACCAAGAAGCGAGGCTGGGGATTGGGCCTCTCGCTGGTGAAACGCATCATCGAATCTTATCACGGAGGAAAAATCTTCGTCCGCTGGTCTGAAATAGGAAAAGGAACAACCTTCCGCATCGAACTCAAACGATACAAAGAATAGCTCAATGCACTAATAATAAACACATTAACTTCTAAAGGAGATATTATACGAAAAAATAACGAAAGAGATATTGCTTTTCTGTGAAGATTTTTCGTACCTTTGCATGGTTTTTACACAAATAGGCATTGGGAAAATTTGAATTATATAGTATTGATTTAAAGAATCTCACTCCAGGAGTTCATGAGTATGAGTATCTTTTGGAGAACAAATTCTTTGCAGACATCGAAGGAGACCAAGTACAGAAAGGAAAAGTCCATGTCAAACTGGAGGTAAAGAAACTCTCCATGATGTTTGAGATGAACTTCGAAATCGAAGGAACGGTAATCATTCCATGCGACCGTTGCCTGGACGAGATGGAACAACCTATCGAAACAAAGAATCGCCTGATTGTGAAATTCGGTCCTGAATATTCGGAAGAAGACGAAGAGATTGTAATCATCCCGGAAGATGAAGGCAAAATCAACTTGGCATGGTTCCTCTACGAATTCATCGCTTTGGCTATCCCTATGAAGCATATACATGCTCCGGGCAAATGCAACAAAGCAATGGCTTCCAAATTAAGACAGCATACAGCCCGCCAGGCTAACGACACCGAGGATGATTATCCTCTCGACAATCTGGACGAAGAGGAAGAAGAGGCAAATGATGTCATCGATCCCCGTTGGGCTGCATTGAAAGACTTGATGAAGAATAATAACAATTAAAATAAATTAATCATGGCACATCCTAAAAGAAGACAAGGTAAGACAAGAACAGCCAAGAGAAGAACTCACGACAAGGCTGTAGCTCCGACAATGGCCATCTGCCCGAACTGCGGCGCATGGCATGTGTATCACACTGTATGCAACGAATGCGGCTACTACAGAGGCAAGTTGGCAATCGTAAAAGAAGCAGCGGTGTAAAGCCTATCAAGTTCAACACGATTTGGCAAAACTCAAAAAAAATAGCCCTAAAAGATATTTTTTAGGGCTTTTTTTAATTTAGAAGATTTTTATCATGGAAAAGATTAATGCGGTTATCACGGGCGTCGGCGGATATGTGCCAGACGACATTTTGACAAACGACGATATCGCAAAAATGGTTGATACGTCGGATGAATGGATTATGACCCGCGTTGGCATCAAAGAACGCCGGATATTGAAAGGCGAAGGGAAAGGTACTTCATTCATGGGTATTCGTGCCGTCAATGAATTGCTCCAAAAAACCGGAGCCGCACCAGAATCGATTGAAGCGGTTATTTGTGCAACAACTACTCCCGATTATCACTTTCCGACAACAGCCTCTATTATCGCCTACAATACAGGATGTAAGAATGCTTTTACATTTGATGTACAAGGCGCATGTGCTGGTTTTCTTTACGCGCTGGAAACAGCTTCCAACTACATCCGTTCCGGACGTTACAAACGAATTATTGTAGTGGCCGGCGACAAGATGACAGCTATCACCGACTATACCGACCGGAATACTTGTCCGCTTTTCGGCGACGGTTGCGGAGCTGTGATGGTGGAACCGACAACAGAAAATGTCGGGGTTATGGATACTATCCTCCGAACCGACGGTTCCGGATTCGAACATCTGCTGATGAAAGCTGGAGGTTCGGCATATCCTCCGACACATGAGACGGTTGATAAGCACGAACATTATGTCTATCAAGATGGCCGTTATGTCTTCAAGCACGCCGTATCCAACATGGCCGACGTAGCAGCAGAAATCGTTGAACGCAATGGTCTGACAAACGATGACATTACATGGGTGGTTCCTCATCAGGCAAACCTTCGCATCATCGACGCTACGGCAAAACGCCTTGGAGTCCGCGAAGACCAGGTGATGATTAACATCCAGAAATACGGTAACACAAGTGCCGGAACGATACCTTTGTGTCTCTGGGAATGGGAAAAGCAGCTGAAAAAAGGAGACACACTGATTTTGGCGGCTTTCGGAGCAGGTTTCACATGGGGATCTATTTACCTCAAATGGGGCTATGATGGAGAAAAAGCATAAATCCGGATTTGTCAATATTGTCGGGAATCCCAACGTGGGCAAATCGACTCTGATGAACAGGCTGGTGGGAGAACGTCTTTCCATTATCACCTCGAAAGCCCAAACCACCCGCCACCGCATCATGGGAATCGTAAATACCGACGATATGCAGATCGTCTATTCTGATACTCCCGGAGTCTTGCATCCCAATTACAAATTGCAAGAGTCTATGCTCAATTTCTCGGAATCGGCGTTGGGCGATGCCGATGTCTTGCTCTATGTTACCGATGTTGTTGAAAAAATCGACAAGAATGAAGAATTTCTCCAACGAGTCCGTAAAATCACGGAATATCCGGTTCTTCTGCTTATCAACAAAATAGACCAGTCGAACCAAGCAGACTTGGAGAAATTGGTTGCCGAATGGAAAGAATTACTTCCACAAGCTGAAATCATCCCGATTTCAGCATTGGCAAACTTCAACATTGATTATGTAAAGAAAAGGGTGGAAGATTTGATGCCCGAATCCCCACCCTACTTTGAAAAAGACGCGCTGACTGATAAACCTGCCCGTTTCTTCGTGACGGAAATTATCCGCGAAAAGATTCTTCTGTACTACCAGAAAGAGATCCCGTATTCCGTGGAAGTCGTCGTAGAAATGTTCAAGGAGGAGAAAGATCAAATCCATATCAAGGCGCTAATTATTACCGAACGCGATTCGCAAAAGGGAATCATCATCGGCCACAAGGGACAGGCCCTGAAAAAAGTAGGGTCTATGGCCCGCCACGATATCGAACGCTTCTTCGAAAAGAAAGTCTTTCTCGAACTGTTCGTTAAAGTGGAGAAAGATTGGCGGAACCGAGACCAATTGCTGAAAGCCTTCGGATACCAATTAGACTAACAAGTTTTTATAATTATGGGAAATATCGTTGCAATAGTTGGAAGGCCCAACGTAGGAAAATCGACGCTCTTCAACCGCCTGACGCAATCACGCCAGGCCATCGTCAATGAGCAAGCCGGTACGACACGCGACCGCCAATATGGCAAAGTGCAGTGGTTGGATAAAGAATTCTCGCTCATCGATACTGGCGGATGGGTGGTCAATTCGGAAGACGTCTTTGAAGAAGAAATCAACAAACAAGTAAAAATTGCCATCGAAGAAGCGGATGTCATCCTCTTTGTCGTGGATGTGGTGAACGGACTGACCGACCTGGATTCGGAAGTCGCACAGATCTTGCGGAGAGGCGGCAAACCCGTTCTTGTCGTTGCCAACAAAGCCGACAATTACATGCTGCACGCCAGCTCGGCCGAATTCTACGCCTTAGGCTTAGGCGACCCGTTCTGCATCTCGGCCATCAATGGCTCCGGGACCGGCGACTTGCTGGACAAAATCATCTCGCTCTTCCCGGCTGAAAAGCCGATGGAGCTGGAAGAGGAACTGCCGCGCATCACCATCGTAGGCCGTCCGAATGCCGGCAAATCGTCGCTACTGAATGCCTTTATCGGGGAAGAACGCAACATCGTAACTGACATCGCCGGTACGACCCGCGATTCGGTCTATACGAAGTACAACAAGTTCGGCCTGAATTTCTACCTGGTTGACACGGCCGGTATCCGCAAAAAAGGCAAGGTCACCGAAGACCTGGAATACTATTCCGTCATCCGTTCCATCCGGGCCATCGAAAGTTCGGATGTCTGCATCCTGATGCTCGACGCAACACGCGGCATTGAAAGTCAGGACTTAAACATATTCTCCCTTATTCAAAAGAATAAGAAAGGACTGGTGGTCTGTGTCAACAAATGGGACTTGGTGGAAGACAAGAGCCAGAAGGTCATCAGCACCTTCACCAAGGCTATCCGCGAACGCCTGGCACCCTTCACCGACTTTCCCATCATCTTCATCTCGGCTGTCACCAAACAACGCATCTTCAAGGTGCTGGAAACGGCCAAGCAGGTGTATGAGAACCGGAAGAAGCGAGTGTCAACAGCCAAGCTCAACGAGGTGATGCTCCCGATTATCGAGAATTATCCGCCCCCTGCCTGGAAAGGAAAATACATCAAAATCAAATACATCACCCAATTACCGGGAGGAAGCATCCCGTCGTTTGTCTTTTTCTGTAACCTGCCCCAATGGGTCAAAGACCCCTACAAGCGTTTCCTGGAGAACAAAATCCGAGAAAACTGGGACTTTTCAGGAACTCCGATAAACATCTTTATCCGGGAGAAATAGAGAAACATTCGTTTTCATAATTCATATATTTTAGCAGTTGGTCTGTTCCTGTGAAGGAATGGCCAACTGATTTTTTTTTCACGCCTGAAAATCATCACGGGTTCACTCCATCACAGTCATGTTTGACTTAAAATTAATTACTGATCGATCGACAATGCAAAGATACAGCATCCGCCCCGCAGATGGTACCATTTTGGGGAGGGGGCGAATTGTTAAGAATGCTAAACATAATCTTTGCCGAATGCAAAACTATGGTACCCTCATTGCAAAGAGCCGGTTTGTTTTTTTTTGCTTCGCGAAAAGGACAAACCGTGACAGTTGTGACAGTTGTGACAGTGTGACAATTAGTTTTTGAAAGCATACTTTATCGCATCGGGGAAAATAGAATATAATATATTATATAATATATATATTAATATATATATATATTATATACTTTATTTCTTCTTTCTACCAAGATTTATGATAGCCCAAAATATAACTGTCACACTGTCACAACTGTCACGCCGTCACGTTGTAATATCCAGATTTGTAGAGTTTTGGATGTTCTGAACCTTATCTGGATTTGAAAAAGACGGGGTTCTTCATGGAGAAAAACAGCCTCTTTTTTCCGCCTGAAGAACGGATTTCACACGCCAAAACATAAAAAAAAGCCGTCTCTCCGCTCTCGAAGACACGACTTATCAACTTTACAGGGAATAGCGGAACCAAGTTCCGCTGCATCAACATAAATTAGTTATTTTCAGCCAAATAAACATCATTAACAGAAGTAACGTTCATACGGCGGTTGTTGTTGTTCGTTACGTTCAGCAACATCACGTATTTACGATATTGTTCTTCCGTCAAGACTTTTTTCATCAGTTTCAGGTTACCATATACGGCATCACGCATTTTCTTTTCCTGAATGCTGGCAGCAGAATGCATGCATTCTTTCTGTTTTTCGATAAAATATGTATTGATAGCCTCAACTTCGTCAACTTGAGCAGCAGTCAAGTTCAAGTAGCTTGCCAACTGATACATACTTGCAGCAAACGGTTCTTTTGTAGAAACATCATTCTTTGCGAAAACACTCGTTGCACCCATCATCAATACAGCTGCAACCATCAAACCAAAACGTTTCATAATCTAATCTCCTTTTTACCTAAACAATCAATTAACTAACCTAAACTTTCCGAGAATTCTTTCGAATCCTCTCTTTCTTTTTGTCGATGCAAAGGTATAGATATGTTGTAAAACATATTTCTCCAACACATTTAAATTATGTAAACCAGCCGTTTCTTTTGACCTATATCAAGGATTTTCCTACCAATTTGGCAAAATACGGCGCAAAAAGATGTGGAAACATTAGAAATAAAGGGGCAAATATTGCAATATGTAACAATTTTGTAACATAAACACATGTCATCTCCTCGATACGGAGCTTTCTTAAAAAAACAATCCTACCAATTCGGACAAATAAAAAACATATTGAAAAAAAAGCATCGGAAAAGGACTTATCTTTCCATACATTTAAATTACTTTTGCCTTAGAAATAGATAATACCATCAAAAATATGAATGAAGTCATTTTAAATGGGCTTTTAAACCTGTTTGCCCTCTTTGCTTCAGCGGTCAAAATAGATAAAGAAAAAGCAACTACTGCCATCAATTCGTATTTATCAAGCCATTTCGGCGTGCGGTCGCACAAAGAATACATCGAATTGTTCCACACGCTGCGCGACATGTACGACGATTCGCTCTTCACGATTGACAAAGAACAAGTAGTACGCAACGTCTGCGAGCAAATGAAAATGAAACTGAAAGCCGAAGAACAACTCCTCTTGCTGATTCGTTTCATCGAATTTGCCTATACCAATAGTGCGGATGCCGGGCAGCATATCTCGCTATTCCATCTGGTTGCAGAGATTTTCGCCATCCCGGAAACTGAATTCACCGAGGCTTTTGCCTTTATTGAAAGGAAAGATGCCCCTTCCATACTGACAATCGACAGCCAGGAGCAAAAGCAAAACAACCATATCTGCCGCGCAGGATTAACCGGAGAAATACGCGTATGGTATATCCGCCGTTTCGACCGCATCATTTTCAGCTACCATGGAAATGGACAAGTCTTCATGAATGATATTCCTCTTTCGGCGGACTTATTTTATACCTGGCAACACAGCAGCGTACTGAAAAGCCCGCATTTTCTGCCGGTCTATTACAGCGACTTGCTGAGTGTGTTCAACAAAGATGAGAGAAATGAAATCATCAACCTGTGCGGACGCAACATAAAATTCACGTTTAAAAACAGCCACAACGGATTGCACAACTTCGCTTTCAACCTTCAATCTGGAGAACTGGTTGCAATCATGGGCGGATCGGGAGTAGGCAAATCTACCCTGCTCAGCATCATGAACGGAGAAATTATCCCGGACGAAGGAGACATCACCGTAAACGGACACTCTATCCGCACACCGGAAGCCCGGAAACTTATCGGGTTTGTCCCCCAGGACGATCTGCTGATAGAAGAATTAACCGTTTACCAGAATCTTCTTTTTACCGCACGCTTGTGTTTTTCCGGCCTGACCCCGGAAGAAATCGAAACGCGAGTCGATACCGTATTAAAGGAATTAGACCTGCAAGACATCAAACAGCTGGAAGTAGGTTCTCCTATCCGGAAGACAATCAGTGGCGGACAACGGAAACGGCTCAACATTGCACTTGAATTAATACGCGAGCCGGCCATACTATACCTCGACGAACCCACGTCAGGCTTGTCGTCAACCGATTCGGAAAAGGTCATTACCTTATTAAAGGAACAGACGCACAAAGGAAGACTGGTGGTCGTAAATATCCACCAACCGTCTTCAGAGATTTATAAATTGTTCGATCGGCTCTGGCTGCTCGACAAAGGGGGCTATCCAATATACGACGGAAACCCTATCGAAGCCATAACCTACTTCAAAAAGGCGGCCAAATACACGGATCCAGACATCAGTGTTTGCAGCTTGTGCGGAAATGTCAATCCGGAATTAGTTCTGAATATCATTGATTCAAAGAAGATTGACGATACCGGTAATGAGACAGATATCCGGAAGTTCACCCCTGAAGAATGGCATGAAATGTATCTGGCGCACCGCCCCCAATTTCTGCCTGTCAAAGAAAATTCGCTTCCCGAAAACAAACAACAAAAACCGTCATGGTTTATGCAATTCCTCATTTTCCTGGAACGTAATATCCGCACCAAACTACCAAACAAACAATATTGGGCCATTACGTTGCTGGAAGCACCTATACTGGCTTTGATTGTCGCTCTGCTGACCCGATATACGGAAAATGGGGACTATTCTTTGCTAAACAACAAAAATTTTGTCTCTTATATCTTTATGGCGGTCATTGTCATAACATTCATTGGACTAAGTATCAGTGCCGAAGAAATTATTAAAGACCGGATTATCCTAAAACGAGAGCGGTTCCTCCGATTAAGCCGAAGCAGCTATCTGACCTCCAAAATAGTCTATCTATTTGGCATTTCAGGAATCCAGTCGCTGCTTTTCGTATTAGTTGGCAATAGCATTATTGGTGTAGGAGAGGGAATGTTCTGGATTTGGTGGAGCACACTCTGGGCGACCGCGTTTTTGGCGAATTTAACGGGCCTCGTCCTTTCCCAGACGATGAATTCGGTCGTATCTATTTATATTTCCATTCCGCTATTACTCATTCCACAAATTCTATTATGCGGATTAGTCGTTCGCTTCAGCGATCTTAATATGGATGATGCTAAAAAAGGCTATGTGCCTTGGATAGGCGAAATCATCCCCGCCCGTTGGGCTTTTGAAACACTAATGGTTGAGCAGTATGTTGATAATGCTTACGAATCCCCCTTTTTCTATGCCGACAAAGAGAAATATTTGGCACAATATTATGAAAATATTCATTTAAGCGAAGTTCGGAAATTAGTAGATTCACTAAACATCAAGCCCAAGGATACAGATATCCGCCTTACCATCGAGAATGAATTGCCCATATTAGCTCGTGCCGCACGTATCGAACCGCTGAAAAACGGAGAAAGCTATGCGGCATTTCTCGATAGAGCCGCATCAGCCTTACATCAACGCGCACGCAATTTTACAGCCTATCTGGATGATGAAAAAGAAAAACTATCCAATAAATATGGCCAGGACTATTTACTCAACATGAAAAGGGCGAATCACAATACAGCTATTGAAAATCTGGTAACTGGAGGCAATAATAATTCTGCATTCATTATAACAGACCACCGCATTTATCCACTTATCGGACAAATTTATCTGACTCCAGATAATCACAATGGACGCGCGGTTTTCTTTAGTCACACTAAAAATTTAGCCGGGATAGAAATTTCTACCTATAAATTTAATTTATTCATAATAGGTTTCTTTGCATTTATCACAATAATAGCTATATTTGCGGGGTTTCCTAAATGTATCTTGAAGAAATAACAAAAAACATATATTTATGAAGAAAAATGTATTATGTATGGCTGCTTTATCAGCCTTAATGTTTGGAATGGTTTCTTGCGGTGGTAATGCACAGAAAGCAAATAACCAAGAAGCAGCTACGGAAGAGGCTGCAGTAATCGCCGGTGAAGCTCCGAAAGATTTGCTTTCAGAAGAATTGAAGCAAGAAACACTCTTGTTTTTGAAAGACTTGCCAAGTTCCGACGTTCCTTACCGCTTTTTTACAGGTGAAGTAAAAGTAAACGTAGGTGATGTTTCATACATGTTACCTGTATCCAAAGCTTCTGAGTTGACAACCAATACACAGAAAGCTCGTGCATTGGGTATCTATCTGGCAGATTATAACGTAGCAAAAGCCATTGGCAAATCTACCGATGAAATTGCAGGCACAATCAGCAAATTGGCAACAGATTTGAATGTAACTTATGTTTTGGATATTCTAAAAGAAGAAGCGCCGAAAGATGCCACTAAAGAACAGTTGCACACTTTCCTGCAAAATCAAGAATATAAAGTTATTGAGGCTCTGGCCAATGAGAACAAGCTGGATGTTGCGATTGAAATACTGGCATCTTCCACGGCTGAATATGCGTGTGTTATAGCTAACCCTTCATTAGTTGTTGAAGGTGATGCAGTTTCTGCCGGTTTGTCCGACAATATGTCTAAACGTCTTTCCATGTTAGGTGAGATTGTAGGTGATTTATCCAAATATTATCCCGATCTCCAGCAAACAATTACAATTATTTCTCCGCTGGAAGACAAGACAGCTTCTATTGTTGAAGCTCGTGCCGCACAAGCTGATATCCAAGGCATCCGTGATGCTTTATTGAAATAACTATTATTCAAGCTGACATAATAAACGCAGCAAATGTGATAAGTTTTCTTATTCCGTTTGCTGCGTTTTTTCTATCTTGGCCTGTTTCAGACTTCAATCACCCCATCGAAAACCTTTACGGCAGGCCCCGTCATCCGAACCTGCCTATCTGACTCATCCCAATCGATATGCAGAGAACCACCATCCATTATTATATCAGCAGATTGACCGCACCGACCCGTATATGCCGCGGCTACAGCCGTAGCACAAGCTCCAGTTCCACATGCCAAGGTAATACCTGAACCTCGTTCCCAAACACGCATACGGACCTTTCCAGACTCCAAGATTTGAGCAAATTCTACATTTACCCGATCCGGGAACAATGGATGATATTCCAATTGAGGACCGACTTTCGACAACTCCACAGAGTCCATATCTTTTACAAAAATAACCAGATGTGGATTTCCCATCGAAACGGCTATCCCTTTTTTATAAGAATATTCATCGCCTAATTCTACTTCGTGAATATCAGCAGGCTTCCCCATATCAACAGTTACCGCACGCACTTTCCCGTCCGGAGATACATTCAAATGCAGCACTTTAATGCCCGAAAGTGTCTCAAGACGAATAACCGTCTGCTGGGTAAGTCCGTATTCATACAAATATTTTCCAATGCAACGGCTGGCATTCCCACACATTTTCGCTTCGGAACCATCGGCATTAAAAATTCTCATTTTAAAATCTGCCACATCAGAAGCCTCTATCAAAACCAAACCATCACTTCCTATTCCCGTATGCGGACGACTCCATTCTATTGCCAATTTTTCAGGGCAAACAATCGGGCAACGCATCGTATTGACATAAATATAGTCATTACCGGCACCCTGCATCTTTGTAAACTCAATCTTTTCCATATCTTCACTTAAAAAACTATTTCGAAATGCAAATATAAACGAATACTTAAACACTTACTGCTTATCTTTTGTAACAAAATGACACAAGAGCAAAAAGCTAATAATCTGAAAGCATTTTATGCATAAACAGAGCAATAATGTACTTGTCTGTCATATTTTTTACTATATTTGCACAAAGCATACCCTAAAAAACTGATATGAGCAAAGGAACAAGAAGTGTTGTCTTCTATTTTGGCATGATTATTTTATTCGGAACGTTAATGTATTTTATTGCCAAAGAAGGAGAGAATCACCAAATAGAAAATGTAATCCAAACTGCCCAAAATGCACCAACCAATCTGAGTGAAGGATTTGGCGTGTTCAAACATTTAGTGATGGAACATATCAAATCCACACTGGGGATTCTTTTGCTTCAAATTATTACTATCTTGCTTGCCTGCCGCCTGTTCGGGTGGTTATTCCTAAAAATCGGCCAGCCTACTGTTATCGGAGAAATTGTTGCCGGTATTGTCCTGGGGCCTTCTGTCTTGGGTAATTTATTTCCGGAAATCGCCAATTTTATCTTCCCGATAGAATCATTGGCCAACATCAATATGTTAAGCCAATTCGGGTTAATTCTCTTCATGTTTGCGATTGGCATGGAGCTTGATTTGGGTGAAGTCCGAAGAAAGCTGAACGAGACCATTATCATCAGCCATACCAGCACGATTGTTCCGTTTTTCTTCGGAATGGTTACCGCTTTTTTCCTATACGACACCTATGCTGATAGAAACACACCGTTCTTGTCATTTGCTTTATTTATTAGCATTGCCATGAGCATCACGGCATTCCCGGTATTGGCCCGAATTATTCAGGAAAAAGGAATGACGAAATCGCATTTAGGAACAATTGCTCTTGCCAGTGCTGCCAACGGCGACATCACGGCTTGGTGTCTCCTTGCCGTAGTCGTAGCCATCGCCCAAGCAGGAACCATGCTCAGCGCCATTTACAACATCTGCTTTTCAGTTATTTATATTCTGCTGATGTTCTTTGCCATACGCCCATTCTTACGTATGATAGGAAATATCTATCACAACAAAGAAGTTATCGACAAAGGACTGGTTGCTTTCATGTTTTTAATACTTTTGGGCTCGTCCTACCTGACTGAAATCTTAGGATTACATGCCCTTTTCGGGGCTTTTATCGCAGGTGTAGTCATGCCAAGCAATGCGAAATTCCGCAAAATCATGACCGAAAAGGTGGAAGATGTTTCACTCTCACTTTTCTTGCCCTTATTCTTCGCATCAACCGGATTACGAACAGAGATAGGATTGCTGAATAGCCCGGAACTTTGGACCATGTGTGTTATCATCACACTGGTGGCCATCGCCGGAAAATTCGGTGGAGCCATGGTTTCATCACGCTTCGTCGGAGAATCGTGGAAGAACAGCCTTTATATCGGAGCCTTAATGAATACCCGTGGATTGATGGAATTGGTCGTTCTGACTATCGGCTACGAGATGGGAATCTTAACGCCGCCAGTCTTCGTCATGCTCGTTCTGATGACACTCGTCACCACATTCATGACCACGCCTTTGCTCTCATTCATTACCTTCTGTTTCCGACACGAAAAAGTCTATCGGGTTCCCTTGGCATCACCGCAACAGACCGGTATCTTCCGTGTGTTGCTTTCTTTTGGCCGTGCAGGAAACGGACAAGTGATGCTCGACGTTGCCCACCAGATGTTTTCACAAGCCAACAACAAGCTGGAGATTACTGCACTGCATTTGACCGTTGGCCCTGATGTCAATCCAATGCATACCGACAATTTCGAAGAAGTCAGCTTCGGTCCCATCCTTTATGGCGCGAAAAAACTGAATATTCCTATTGAAACACGCTACGAAATTTCAACAAATGCCGGTCAAGACATCTGCGACATTGCTAATAATGAAGGATATGACTTCCTGCTCGTAGGTGCTGGCATTTCGATGAGTGATGTTCCGGCAGATGTAGATGCAAGCCGTCTGAAAAACTCGTTTTATAACCGATTCATGAAACATCTGAGAGCGCCGGAATCGTGGTTCTACCCGGGCGAATTGCTCAAAGACAAGACGAAATACTTCATCGAACGCTCCAATTGCCCGGTCGGCGTCTTTATCAACCGCCAATTCGTAAAGGCGACCTATACGCTCGTGATTATCGACAGCGCGAAAGACTTGTTCCTCCTGGGATATGCCAGCACGCTCCAGCGCTCGACCAACACGGGTATCACCGTCTTGAACCGCCTCAATCCCGACCATCCGGATTATCAGACGGTGGTCAAAGAGCTCTACGCATTCACCGAGTTGCAGCACCACGGCATCGTCTCGCCCGAGAAAGAGCTGACTCAGGCCGTGCTCCGCGCATTCAACTTCATGCTCGTCAGCTATGAAACGTGGAATACCATCTCGCAAGATTCCAAGAAAGCCCTGCAGCGGATGCCCTCAACCTTAATCCTCAGCAAGAAATAAAAAACCCCATCCAAAAGGCATAAAAAAAAGATTTCCGGATTCATCCAATTTCTTGGAATCCTCCGGAAATCTGCCACATTTTGAAACCACTAACTAGGTTTAGAAAAAATCATCCCGGTTTCACAACCGTACTAATTACTAATTAATAAATCTATAAAAACTGTTACTTAGGCTCTACAACCAGTTTGATTGTCCGAATGACCAGTTCAGAGTCTCAAACTAATTGGAAGTATTGGGTTAACAAAAAATCAAATTTGAAAAAATCAAAACTTTCTGCATGACATTTGCAAAATTATCAGTTTCCTCCTAAGAAACAAATATTTCAGTCTGATTTTTTTCAGAAAAGTACGATTTTATTTCACGTTCACCTTGTAGGTTTCTTCGCCGACCTTCAAGATATACAATCCGGCAGGCAGATTGACGGTCGAAGTTCCGGCAGGAAGCAGTTCGTTAGCCTGCATGGCTCCGCTAAAGGTGTAAGCAGCAAACGGGACGGCTTCCGGAGAAGTAACGACTACCGCACCCGGCAGAACACGCAGAACCGTTTCCGATGCAGTTACCGATTCGTTGGCGGTCGGGTCTTCGGGTTCGGGCACGTCGGTAGATGAAGTCAGGACTGGATAAGAACCTTCAACATAGCCCCACGCAAATCCGCCTTCAGGAAGATGTGAATTCAACAAATCAACAAAATCCTGGCTTTGCATAAATTCCGTATCAAAAGCACTACCCACCATCTCTTCCTCTTCTTCAAATATTCCGGACAATTCTACATCATAGGCACAGAATGTTGACCCAATTCTGTCAAAAGAAGCAACAATGCTACCGATATTTTCGCCTTCAACACCTCCTTCGCTATTCAAAGTAGAAGCAGTCCAGACATTATCCAGAAAAACATTGGTGCAGCAAGAAATGATACCGCCCACTTGAACAAAGTCTGCCGTCTTGCTAACCGCACTCAGCGGAGCTATATGGGCGCAATTTACGATTTGCGTATTCTCATCACCGGCCCACGTTGCCATACCGCCACTTCTTACGAATAAAAAACCTTCCGAAGCATCTTCTGCCTCATTATTAATCGAAAGAGTGCTAACCGAATTCATAATCTTCGTAGCATCAACTGCCTCTGCAACAATACCGCCTACTGATGAAAAATTTTCACTTTCTGCGGTTCCGCCTTTCACATTGTATTTTACATTAGCGGTTCCTTCAGTCCGGCAGTTATTGATTTCCGTATCGACGACAATACCGGCAATTCCACCTATAAAAATAGAAAGATCCTCTCCACCTACCGTCAAACTAATATTTCCGGAAACAGAACAGTTTTCTATAACCGAGTTTTGAGGTGCATACACAAGCATTCCACCACGAATACTGCTATGAATCATATTCGGATATTCCATATCCACCTCCACATCTTCCAACACAACGTTCTTAATGGTCGCATTGACTATATTGGCAAATGGTGCAATTCCTATATGCGTCGAGTCCACTTCATTATCATTCGAAACCACCTGCTTAAGACCTTTTATTGCAAAATTACCGCCATCGTATGTACCGGAGAAAAATCCTCCTACACCAACTCTCAAAACATTTGCATAGGCGGCAGAAAAATCAAGATCGGCCGTTTGTTTGAAATAAACACCTTCGTAGTAAATCGTATCTCTGCCCGTAGTTTTGTAAGTTTCCCTACAGAATTTAATAAACTGTTCTGGCGTCGCGATTTGATACGGGTCGGCTTCCGTTCCCGTTCCTCCGGCATACGATTCGGCAGCCTGGTCTAATTCCCAATAAGTGCCGTCTGCACGCAATACTGAACCTGGCAATGCACCATCCATGGTTGACGATGCTTTTTTCAAAATCGCCATACTCGCACTCTCATTTTGTGCCTGCGCGCCGCCTATCGCCAGCATCCCAAGCACCGACATAAGTAAAAACTTTTTCATGTAATTAAAAAATAAAATTCTGTGAAGTTCCCCCGGAGCACAATTAGTTTCTGATATTCTACGGAAGGATGCAGGGAACTGTGCCGAAGCAAACACTCTTCCGTTTACTCTTTTTCCTCTCCCAAACTCTCTCCTAACTATTTTTCGCCTTTTCGTAACCTTACGAAACTTTCAAAAATCATTTTCCGACTTTTCGTAACCTTACGAAATTCTCCCCAATCAATTTTTGGACTTTCGACAGTTGTCAACGCGCTTCAAAAATCATTTTCCGACTTTTCGACACATGTCGAAATCTTCAAAAATCATTTTTTACGTTTTCGACAGGTGTCGAAATCGTCCTGCAGCATTTTTTGCGTTTTCGTAAGGTGTCGAAATCTCCAAAAATCATTTTTTGCCTTTTCGTAACGTGTCGAAATCGCTAAAAATCATTTTTTGCGTTTTCGTAAAGTGATTCCGACTCCAAAAACCATTTTTTGCGTTTTCGACAGGTGTCGAAAGCTCCAAAAATCATTTTTCAGGTTTTCGACAGTTGTCAATTCCTTCCCAAATCGCTGGGGAGCTTTTCGACAGTTGTCGAAAACTCTGGCAACGAAAGGCCTGCACAAATTTATGGGATTCCGGCTTATTGCCAAAAATTTGGATAAGAAATTCAAAAATTTATTTTGCGAAGCAGATTTCGCGCTCGGTGACGATGGCATCCATGGGCCGGTCGAAACTTTCGGCGGGGATTTCATCGAAAAGCTGGAAGCCGAAGCATACGCCGACGCAGGGGACACGGAGGGTGGAAAGCAAACGGTCGTAGAAGCCGCGGCCGCGGCCGAGACGGTTCAAATGGCGGTCGAAAGCGACGCCGGGGACGATGACGAGGTCTATCTTCTCGTCCATAAAGGTAGGTGAGGCGGGCAAAACCGGCTCCCAGATGCCGAAGGCGCCCTGCTCGAGCGACGCGGGGCCGGTGTAAGGAAGGAGCAGCAAATCATCGCCATCCACCCGGGGGAGGGCGATTTCCTTCTGCCCCAGCCAGGCGTCGAGCCAGCACGCGGTCTGGACTTCGCCGGGCAAGGAATGATAGAGCGCCACGCAACGGGCCGCCTGAAAGAGGGGAAGCTCTTCCAGACGGCCCTGGATTTGTTCAGACCAATCCGACAACTGCGTCGCGGAATACGATTTCTTTGCAGAAGCCATACGTTTCCGGATGGCTTGCTTGGCTTTGCAGATTTCCATAATGGTTACTTAACGGGTCAGACTTTCCCTCTTTTAAAAGTTCCACGGCACGGAGCAACGTGACGTCGTCGCTCAGGAAAATGGGATAAAAACCGGCATCGTCGAAGAAATTGCGGACGATATAAGCCTGCAACTGTTTGACAATGAGTTTTCCGGAAACGGCAATCAGATGCGGACGCTTGCGGATGCCTTTCTTCGCGGCGAAATTGGTGAAATCTTCCAGCAGGGGTTGCTGCTTCAGATGCTCGTAAAGCGCTTCATAATTCGGATAGGCGGCAAACTCGCGGCGGTGATGGTCGGAATATTCGAGCGCGTAGAGATAGAGCACGCCGGAATTGACAACGCTGGTGAAATAAGAAGTGATTCCGCTCGTGTCGCGGGGAATAAAGACATCGGGCATGATGCCTCCGCCGCCATAAACGGTGCGGCCGCCGGCGGTAAGATATTTCAGATGGTCGTCGAGCTTGATACTGTCTGCCGAATCGAATTCGCCGTGCATGAAGCGGTTATAAATATCCTGGTCGTAGGATTCCTCGTCGCCCAGGGTGTATTGCTTCTGGATGCATCGGCCGGACGGCGTATAATAGCGGGCAATCGTCAGGCGGAGTTCCGAGCCATCGTTCAGGCGGATAGGCGACTGCACCAAACCTTTTCCGTAGGTGCGCCGGCCCACAATCAGTCCGCGGTCGTTGTCCTGGATGGCTCCGGCAAAGATTTCGCTGGCCGAAGCGGAGATTTCATCGGTCAGGACCACAATCGGCGCATCCTGACAAGTTCCCGTTCCGTTCGCATACACATCGGAACGCGGGAAGGCTTTCCCCTCGGTATAAACAATCAGACGGCCCTCGGGCATGAATTCGTTGATCATATTTACGGCTGCCTCCATATATCCACCGGTATTGCTGCGCAAATCGATGACAAAAGACTGGCAGTTCTGCTGTTTCAGTTTGGCAATGGCGGTAATGAATTCGTTGTAGGTGGTCCGGCCGAATTTGCTAACCTTAATATATCCGA
>CALVFH010000023.1 GCA_944326775.1 uncultured Parabacteroides sp. | reverse complement strand
CAAATGCGTTGTCGGGCAGCGGGGGAAGCTGGGGTTTGAGGAAGCCCATCGCCAGCAGCACCAGGTCGGCTTTCAGCGTTTCTTTCTTGCCGGTGGGCCGCATCTGCGGACGTCCGCCGGCTTCATTCGGCAGCCATTCCACTTCCTCGACTTCCACACCGGTCACTTCGCCCTGTTCGTTTCCGATGAACCGCGTGGTGGAGAGGTTCCAGCGGCGGACGCATCCTTCTTCATGGCTGCTGCTGGTTTTCAGCACGACAGGCCATTGAGGCCAGGGCGTAGCCGGGTTGTTGCCGACGGGCGGTTGCGGCATGATTTCGATTTGCATCACGCCGGCAGCTCCCTGGCGGTGGCTCGTCCCGATGCAGTCGCTGCCCGTATCGCCGCCCCCGATGACCAGGACCTGTTTGCCCCGGGCGGAGATGAGTTCTTCCGGCGCGAACGTCTGCCCGGCGAGGATGCGGTTCTGCTGGGCCAGCATTTCCATGGCGAAGTGGATGCCTTTCAGTTCCCGTCCGGGCACGGCCAGGTCGCGGGCCTGCGGGGTGCCGGTGCAGATGCAATAGGCGTCGAATCCCTCGGGCAGGTTGGCGAGGTCGATGGGCGTATTGGTCTGGAAAGTAATCCCTTCCGCCTTCAGGATAGCCAGCCGTCGGTCGATGATGGGCTTATGCAGTTTGAAGTTGGGGATGCCGAAGCGCAGCAGCCCGCCGATGTATTCGTCTTTCTCGAACACCGTCACCTCGTAGCCCTTCCGGTTCAGCTGGTTGGCGGCAGCCAGGCCGGCCGGTCCCGAGCCGATTACCGCCACCTTCCGTCCGTTGCGGGCGTAGGTCTGCGGTTTGACAAAGCCCTCGCGGAAGGCGGTTTCAATCACGGCCGCCTCGTCTTCACGGATGGTGACAGGCGCATCCATGCTCAGTTTCAGCACACAGCTTTTCTCGCACAGTGCCGGGCAGATGCGCCCGGTGAACTCCGGAAAGTCGTTGGTGGCGGCGAGGATTTCGTAGGCTTCGCGCCATTTGCCCCGGTACAGGCTGTCCTGGAATTCCGGAGGGCGGTTGCCTAAAGGACAAGCCCAGTGACAGAAAGGAACACCGCAGTCCATGCAACGCGAAGCCTGGAGCTTCCGTTCGCCGGTGTTCAGCGTTTGTTCTACCTCCCCAAAGTCGGCAATACGTTCGTGTATCGGACGGTATCCCGCTTCCTGACGGGGCACCGTTAAGAATGCTTTTGGATTTCCCATATATCTTTGTTTTAATCCTGTTCGTTACTCTTGTAAACTTAATAATCCCGTTGCACTTCTGCGATTTTCTCCTGCAGCTTGCGCATCTGTTCTTCTGCCAGCACTTTCTTGTATTCGATGGGCGTAACCTGGATGAACTCGTCGGCATAGCGGTTCCAGTCGTCGAGCATGGTGCGGGCCAGTTCGGAACCGGTGTAGCGGTAATGTTTGCGGATCAGCTCGTGCAGCTCTTTCCGCGAGGCGGCGTCTTCCACCAGAGAGAGTTCCACCATGTCCATGTTGCAGAAGTAGTCGAAATGGTGATTCTTGTCCCAGACATAAGCGACGCCCCCGCTCATACCGGCGGCAAAGTTGCGCCCGGTTTCCCCCAGGACAACGACACGCCCGCCGGTCATGTATTCGCAGCAGTGGTCGCCAACCCCTTCGACGACAGCGATGGCTCCGGAATTACGTACGGCAAAACGCTCGCCGGCACGTCCGTTGATATAGACCTCGCCGCTGGTTGCCCCGTAGAGCAAGGTGTTGCCCACGATGGTGTTGTGCTCGGCCGCAAAGCCGCTGCGGGCCGGCGGATATACGGCAATGTGGCCGCCGCTCAGTCCTTTACCTAAATAGTCGTTGGCTTCACCCTCCAGACGGAAGCTGACGCCGTGGGCCAGGAAAGCGCCGAAGCTTTGTCCGGCAGAGCCCTTGAAGCGGATCTGGATGGTGTCGTCGGGCAGTCCGTTTTCGCCGTGGCGCGAGGCGATGGCTCCCGAGAGCATGGCCCCGACGGCGCGGTCGGTATTGGCGATGGCATATTCCAGCGACACTTCTTTTCGGTTGTCCAAGGCTTCCTGGGTGGCAGCCAGGATGGAAACATCCATGACGTGGTCGATGTCGTGAACCTGCGCGGTCTCGTTGTGGAGCGTCTCGCCATTATCCACTTTATGCAACAGGCGGCTGAAGTCGAGCAGGGAAGCCTTTGTGCCGGCCGGAGCGGGAACGACCTCGATCAGGTCTGTCCGCCCGACGATGTCTTCGAGGCGGGTGAATCCCATTTCGGCCAGATACTCGCGAACCTCCTGGGCCAGGAAGCGGAAGTAGTTTACGACATATTTATAATGGCCTCTGAAATGCTTCCGCAGTTCCGGGTCTTGGGTAGCGACCCCAACCGGGCAGGTATTGGCGTGGCATTTACGCATCATGACGCAACCCAGCACGATGAGGGCGGCGGTACCGAAGGCAAACTCCTCGGCTCCGAGCAGCGCCATGCAGATGATGTCGCGTCCGGTTTTCAGCTGTCCGTCGGTCTGCAAGCGCACTTTCCCCCGCAGTCCGTTGAGTACCAAGGTCTGCTGGGCTTCGCTGACTCCAATCTCGGGCGGTATCCCGGCGTAGCGGATCGAGGATGCCGGAGAAGCACCGGTTCCCCCTTCTGCCCCCGAGATGACGATGATGTCTGCTTTGGCCTTGGCTACACCGGCGGCAATCGTTCCGACCCCGCTTTCGGCAACCAACTTGACACTGATCTTGGCTTTCGGGTTGACATTCTTCAGGTCGAAGATCAGCTGCGCCAAGTCTTCAATGGAGTAGATATCGTGATGAGGCGGAGGCGAGATCAGCGAGATGCCGGGGATAGAGTGGCGGGTGCGGGCGATGACTTCATCCACTTTGAAGCCGGGCAGCTGACCGCCTTCGCCGGGCTTGGCTCCCTGGGCCACCTTGATTTGGATTTCTTCGGCATTCACTAAATATTCCGCCGTGACTCCGAAGCGGCCCGAGGCTACTTGTTTCGTTTTGCTGTTGAGGGAGATCCCGTCTAATGTCTCCCGGAAGCGGGCAGAGTCTTCCCCCCCTTCGCCGGTGTTGCTTCGCGTACCAAGTTCATTCATGGCGAGCGCCAACGCTTCATGGGCTTCCTTGCTGATGGCACCGAACGAGATGGCACCGGTCACGAAATGCTTGACGATGTTTTCAACCGGCTCTACCTGCTCGACCGGAATCGGATTCTTGCGGAAGCGGAAGAAGTCGCGCAGGAAGGCGGGACTGTCCTTATGGTCGGCTTTCGAGGTGAACTCCTTGAATTTGGCATAACTTCCTTGGCGGGTAGCCAACTGGAGGGTACTGATGGTCTCCGGGTTCCAGGCATGGCGCTCTCCGTCTTTGCGGTAGGAGAATTGTCCGATGTGCGGCAGCAGGTCTTCCGGTTCGTCGGCCTGGTAGCCGTTGTCGTGGAAGAGCGTATAGTCGCGGGCGATTTCATTCAGTCCGATTCCCCCGACCGACGAGGTAGGTGTGCCGAAGTAACGGCTCAGCAGGTCTTCTCCCAAACCGACCGTTTCGAATATCTTCGCACCCCGGTAAGAGCGGATGGTGCTGATACCCATTTTACTCATAATCTTGTACAATCCCTTGCAAACCGCTTTGATGTAGTTCTTTTCGGCGGTCTCATAGTTCATCTGGATTTCTCCGTGATGTACCAAGCTGTTGATAACGGCAAAAGCCATGTAGGGATTGATGGCACTGGCACCGTATCCCAGGAGGAGGGCGGCATGCATCACTTCACGGATTTCACCGCTTTCCACAACCAGGGCTGTCTGCACTCGTTTCTGGACGGCAATCAGATGATGGTGTACGGCACTGACAGCCAGTAAGGACGGGATGGCCGCATGCTCGGTGTCGATATCCCGGTCGGAGAGGATGATGTAGTTGGCCCCTTCATCGACTGCCATTTCAGCCTGATGGCAAAGTTTGGCCAAGGCTTCCTGCAAGCCGGTCTTGCCTTTCGCCGGGTCGAACAGCATGGGGAGTTTGACGCTCTTGAAGCCTTTGTAGCGGATATTGCACAAAATGTCCAGTTGCGTGTTTGTCAGGATGGGATAGGGCAGGCGCACCATCTTGCAATGACTTTCGTTGGGTTGCAGAATGTTGTTGCCTACCGCCCCGATGTATTCGGTAAGCGACATCACCAGCTCTTCCCGGATAGGGTCGATCGGGGGATTGGTTACCTGGGCGAATTGCTGCCGGAAGTAGTTGAACAGCAACTGAGGTTTGTCTGATAATACCGCCAGTGGGGTGTCGTTGCCCATCGAAGCCGTCGGTTCCGAGCCACTTGTACACATGGGAGAAATCGTCCGTTCAATATCTTCGCGGGTAAAGCCGAAGGCGCGTAATTTCCGTTTGTAGTCGGTCACGGTATTTTCTACTTTTCGGCCGCTTTTCAGGGTATCCAGTTCGATGCGGTTGTTGGCCAGCCATTGCCGGTAGGGCAGGGCTGACGCCAGTTGCTCCTTGACTTCCTTGTCATAGTAGATATGCCCTTCTTCGGTATCGACCAGTAAGATCTTTCCCGGTTGCAGCTTCCCTTTCTCCTGGATGTTTTCCGGATCGAAGCCGATTACACCGGCCTCACTGGCCACTACCAAGATGTCGTTCTTGGTGATGAGGTAGCGTGCCGGGCGCAATCCGTTCCGGTCGAGCATGCCTCCGGCGTACCGTCCGTCGCTAAACAGCAGGGCGGCCGGTCCGTCCCAAGGCTCCATCAGGATGGAATGGTATTCGTAGAAGGCTTTCAGCTCTTCGCTGATCGGATTCTTGTCGTTGAACGATTCGGGAACCAGCATCGCCATGGCATGAGGCAGACTCAGGCCTGACATGACAAAAAATTCCAGTACGTTGTCGAGCGAGGCACTGTCGCTCATATTGGGTTGTATGATCGGGCGGATCTCTTTAACATCGCCTAACTGCGGGCTGGAGAGCACACATTCGCGGGCTTCCATCCAACCCCGGTTTCCACGGATGGTATTGATTTCGCCGTTGTGTGCCAGAAATCGGAAAGGTTGTGCCAGGCTCCATGTCGGGAACGTGTTGGTACTGAAGCGTGAATGCACAAGAGCCAGTCCGCTGGTAAAGTAGGGCTGGGTCAGGTCGCAGAAATATTCACGCAACTGCATGGACGTAAGCATACCTTTATATATCATGTTTTTGCTTGAAAGCGAAACGATGTAGAAATCCTTATGGTTTACACGCCGTTCTATTTTTTTGCGGATGAGGTAAAGCGTACGTTCCAGATCGCCGGTGTTTTTAGAACCGGAAATGAATATTTGTTTGATATCCGGTTCGGTTTCAGCCGCGCTTTTCCCCAAAATGGAAGAATTGACCGGTACGGAGCGCAAGTGCATTAATGATAATCCTGCCCGTTCGATTTCTTCGTTCATGATGGCGAGAATAGGGGTTTGTTCCTTTTCATTTTTGGGTAGGAACACCAGTCCTGTTCCATATTTCCCTTTTTCGGGCACAGGAATGCCCTGCAGAAGGATAAACTCGTGAGGGATCTGGACCATAATGCCGGCTCCATCACCACTTTTGCTGTCGGCTCCTTCGGCCCCGCGGTGCTTCATGTTCTCAAGCACCTTGAGGGCAGCATCAACCAGTTCATGTGATTTGCCACCGTGGATGTTGACAATCATGCCTACGCCGCAAGCATCGTGTTCGTTCGCAGGTTCATATAACCCTTGCGAAAGTGTCTTCCCTTCTTTTTTAATCAATTTATCACTTTTCATGGGTGCTTGTTTTCTTTTTGTTGTTAATAATTATTCTAATCTGTCATTTTGCTTGCAAAAGTAATAATATACTTTCATATATGACATTTTAAAGCTTGAATAATGAATTATTAAAAAACGTTTAAGAATAAACTTGTGATAAATTGAAACAAATACAATCGATATGCTTTGCATTTATAAGCAAAATATATCGATTGTATTATGAAATGGTTTTGGGCGATTTTATTTTGTATTTATTTTAAGGCTTCAAATGTGGGCAAGATGTCAAAACTTCGTAGGCAAAACGAGCATAATGTCCTTGTAGGCCGTTGGCGTATTGCTCTAAGATCTGTTGTCCGATTCCGTCTTGGTCTCCACAAAGGTAAAGGGCTCGTGCCAGATGTAGCTCTTTGAGGGCTAAATTACGGGTGGAAGTATCAATATCACCAGGAACAACACAGGCTTGTGCCTCCTGATAGTCACGTATCGCATGGAAACGAACCCCGGGAGTAGTTAACATTTTGGCCAATTGGTGTGCCGCTTCATGGTTGCCGATATCTTCTGTTGCCCAAGAGATGGCGCGGAAATGTGAAAAACAGTCTTCCGGTTGTAGCAAAACCGCTTTTTCAAGAATAGCCGGGAGGGCTGAAAGTTCCTTTGTTTTGCCCAAAGCCATGATGAGGGCATCCAAGCGGCTGAGACTCATGCCAAACTGATGCATGCCGGTGTAATGCCAGCCTTGGTCCCATGTTTCGTATTGACGGATGGCTTCGATAAGGGTAGGAGCGGCCTGTTTATCTCCCAGCATGCCTAAGATGCTGGCTAAGATAACCTTATGAGTGTTGTCGTTCGTTTGTAGGAATTGCTTGCCTACGAGCTTCTGGCATTGTTCGCGGTTGGTGAGCAGAATCTCCAGTCCTTTGTAATGGTCGGAGACGGTAGCGGCTGCTTTCTGCATTTCCGAACGGCTGAATCCTTTGAATTCCTTATCTTTCAGAACTCGTTCCGGAAGGTTCCCTATTTGAACTAAGTGTTTCTGAATCTTTTTAATGTCTATATCCCGCAGTGCCTTGTGTTCTTTAATACACTGGGCTGACAGATATCCGACAGCATATCCTTGATTTTGAAGGCAGGGCTGCATACGGATAACCGGCATGGCATCGCGGTGGGCACTGGCACCTAAACCTGTTGTCAGAATTCCGTCAAGTCCTTTGGGTAAAAGACTGCGCAAAGGTACGTCGGCATCATAGATGACATGCCGTTTCATGGGAGGCGAAAGGAGAAAATAAGGATCGATAACCATCCCGTGTGTGTCGAATGAACTTTGGTGGAAAGAGATGGTATCCGGGTAGCGCCGATGGTTCAGTACATCGTAAACGGAAATGATATGTTCGCCAATCACACGCCGACGCTCACGAGTTTGCGGAATTTTCACAACATCATAATAACCTTTCATTTTGACTTTTGACTGGATGAATGTTCGTGAAACATCCAGGATGTCCGTATCGTCGATAAACAGCCAGTCGTTGTTGTTGTAAGAATCTTCCGGGTCGCGCTTCCCGCCTCCGGCGCCTTGTACAGCCAGGGTTTTTAGGCCCGTATAGTCGAATTGGGCACCGGCAGCAATGGCGATGTCGGCGCTGCCGGTACTGTCAATGATAATTTTTGAACGGACGATACCTCGTCCGAATGGTGTGGCAATGATAATTCCGTTTACCTGGTTTCCCTCGACCAAAGCACCGCAACCTAATACTCCGAACCAGGCTTTGCCGCCTGCTTTGAGCAATTCTCGGCGATACCATTCCATTTTCCAATCCACTACCGACCGGTTTTTCCAGTCTTTCTCCTGGCGGGGGTGGTTGGCGGGTGCCATTTCGTGGACTGCCTGGTCGATAGTTGCTGTGAACCCTCCCCGGAATCCATCCCAATAACAGCCAATCAGTCCTAATGTGCCCAAACCTCCTAAGCCATGCAGGTAATCAAGGACAAGCGTGCGGACTCCCTGTCGGGCGGCCGAGATTCCTGCCGAAGCTCCGGCCGTACCTCCTCCCATGACGACCACATCGAAATCGCCCAAGACCGGCAAGGCCCCGGCTGGTGATTCTACTTGTTCTTTTTGAAGAAGAGGACGGAGCGGTTGAAGTATCTCCCGGATTTGTCCGTAGCGGGAGGCTTGTACATTTTTATGATAGACGATTGCAGATTGCGGAGCGGAGCGTTTCTGCGTAAGGAAGCCTATCGCTTCGCCCACGAGTTCGCCTAAAAACAGTGCTTGGGCAGGACGCATCAGGGTGGGCATATCTTCTTTGGGGAGATCCGCACAGGGTCCCAGTATCCATAAATTGTCAAATTGTTGGCTTTGAAAAGCTTCGGTAGGGATTTCCCGCAGGTTGCGGATGTTTATCTTTTCAACCGTTTTCCGGCAGGCTATGGTTTGAGGTGGAATATACCATAGTAAATCAGAGCTGTCCACTTGGTCCGGATCCCATGTCCGGCTGCGGATCGTCTGTTCTATTTCCATAAAGGATGCGTAGGATGTATCTTTCGGTGGAATCCGGAAGGTATAACGTGTGACGGGATATTCTTTTCCGTTCGACATGACTGGCGGATTAAGTATCTCCGTACGAATCAAATCGGTTGCTGCTTTGGGAGAGTTGCCGACGACGGTAAAAGTGAAATCTGTTGGTACCTGTTTTTCGTTTTGGGCAGGGAGCAACATCCGGGCGATGGTCGCTGTGTGCGTTGCATCGATAATCGCTTTACATCGGATGGCCTGTCTTCCGGATCGATTGACCAAGGTGATACCAGCCGGAGTACCATCTGCATCAACAAGTAAATTAGTAACATAGCTGCTATATAGAAATTTAACTCCATGGTTGATGAGTTCATTTTCCAGGACCGTTTTGTAATGGAGTGGCCGGAATGTTTTTATGTCTGCAAAAAGTCGTAGGGCGAGAGCCGTTTGGCATTTTTCATTTTCCTGCAAATCGTAAAGGAATGCTCCACAAATGTCGTCTCCTAAATAAGGCAGATAAGCTATGAGAAACACAGTGCATCCTGTACGGGCAGCAGCCGTAGCTGCAGCGATTGCCCGTGAACTGCCTCCGACAACGACAAGGTCGGCATCCGCAAGGACTGGAATTTGTCGTGGAGACTCATAGCCATAGTTTGGATCGGGGATGATCGAACGGACAGTAGCCTGTGCATCAGTAATGTTTCCGATAGAAGCAAGTGCCCCACTCGCCGCGGTTATCTTTAAAAAGTCACGTCGTGTAATCATGTGTATTTTAATTTATGGTGCGAATGTAAAGTTAGTAAATAAAATGGTATGTCATCATATGTGTAGCCTGCTATTGAAGAAGCATTGGATATATTTCGTATTTCGTTTTGAGGGAACAGGGTATCTTATGATTGACATCAAGATAAAGACGATTGAAAATATCCCTATATGAGTGTATTTTATTCTCCCCAATAATAAGTTTTTTGGTGGAAAAAGGTTACTTTTGAGAAAATCTTAGAAAGGAATAGCGATTATGATTGAAAATGAAAGGAATATACGGAAACAGCTGGTGATGGAGGCTGTTCGTCGTATGGCGGTTGCCGCAAGAACGGCACCTAAAGGAAAAGGGATAGATGTGATAGAGATAGCTATCGTAACCGAGGAAGATATTTTGCGTCTTTCCGAGAAGATGCTTCAGATTGCTGAAGAAAAGGGAATGAAGTTTTTCTTGCGTGATGCGGAAAATATCAAACAGGCCGACGCGATCTTATTGATTGGAACACGCCAACAGGTTCAAGGTCTGAACTGTTTCCATTGCGGATTTCCAACTTGTGCGGCGAAGCCTGAGGAAGTCCCTTGTGCCATTAATTCAATAGATGTCGGTATTGCAATCGGTTCCGCTTGTGCTACGGCTGCAGATATGCGTGTGGATACCCGTGTCATGTTCAGTGCCGGACTGGCTGCCCAGCAACTGAACTATTTGGGGGAAGGAGTTGGCAGTATTATGGCTATACCGGTCAGTGCCACTTCAAAGAATCCGTTTTTCGACAGGAAGCCGAAAGAAGCTAAAGTATAGGGAATTTCTTCTCGTTACCACTTGTAATTAAATCCAAAGCTTAGCAATTCGTTGATCTGGATATACCGGTCAAATTCGTCCATCTTGTCCACTCCGTCATCGTAGCGCAGGTGCAGGTAGATGCGGGTGGAGAAGAAACGGCTGATTTGGAGGTTCAGCGTGTTTTCCCATTCGCCCGTGATACGGTGATAGTCGGTGAAGTAGTAGAAACGGGAGGTCCACGTTACGTTACGGTTGATGTTGAACGTCAGGTTTGCTTCGATTTTCGAACCGATCTGTCGCAAGACATTTTCATATTGGTTCTCATTTTCACCAAGTGATTCGAGGTTCTTTTTCTGTTTGAAACCGTGACGGGCCAAGTCCATGTTGGCGTCTTTGTAGCGGCTATACATATAGTTGAAAGAGAGCGGCGCCAGATTGACATCAAACTTCACATTGCGGTGGCGGACCTTGGGCAGGTCTTTTGAGAGCTGATATTTCATACCGATACCGCTGTTGAACGTCATCGGGGCGAGGAAAGCAGCCAGAAGTTTGTTGCTGTTGACTTCATAGTTTTTGATGATTTGGGTGCTGAAACTAATGTCGAGGGTGTAGAACCATTTGTCGAACGCCTTGTAACCGAACAAGGTGCGGAAGCGCAGGAGGTTGTCGTTCACTTTGTAGGAGTGGACGGAATCGGCCTTGTCGGGTAAGGTGTTGGCATTGATTTTCAGCTCCAGCTCATTCGTCACCTGTATCTTGTCTTTGTTATAGTCATATTTGAAGAATTGTCGGTCATTGATGTTGAAGTTTGAGTTTCCACCTCCGTTCCAGTTGGGGGAGATATAGTTTTGCGAGAATTGAATCGTGTTCTCGAAGCTGGACGTCCAATAACGACGTTCGGGGATGAATTTGGCGGGTGCGCTTTCATCACTGAAGTCGGCATTGTTGATGACCGGCAGCAGGTTGTCTTCGGTAATATGCTTGCGGATAATTCGGGTATGCACAGTGTCTCGGGGCAGCGTGTAGGCGGAATAGCGGAAATATTCCGGGTGACGCTGTTCCACATACTCATGGGCAGCCAGCTCGCGCTTCCGGTTGCGCACGAAAGTGGCAAAGGTTGTATCTTGCGGGTAGAGCGGCTTCTGTTTGTAGCCAGGCATCAGCGAATCGGGATGATAAAAAGAAAGATCTTCAGGCAGGAAATCTCCCTCGAACGTGATAGGCATAAAAAGCGGATTAACAATCATCGTGTCCTGAAAAGTCGTGAAAGCATCGAATTCGTTACTTCGGTCATACATTTTGTTGATCCAGTAAAGAGCTTCTTCCGACATCTCCAGCTTGTCTCCTTTCAGGAAACGTTGCAGGGATGCTGTGAGTGTCTTGGGCTTGGAATATTGACTGTTGAGCTTTTGCAAAGTTGTTTTCAGGTCCGGGATCTTTTTAAGAGCAGCTGCGTCAAGCTTGTATAACGAGTCGGCCTCGGCTTCTTCATATA
Source organism: uncultured Parabacteroides sp. (assembly GCA_944326775.1). GTDB lineage: Bacteria > Bacteroidota > Bacteroidia > Bacteroidales > Tannerellaceae > Parabacteroides. The sequence goes on along the minus strand of CALVFH010000023.1, from coordinate 17,671 downwards.
GAGGATCCGGGGTATGGACTGGTGCTAAAAAAAGAGAATCCTGTGCTTTGACTTCGAGGCAGGCCCAAAGGCAAAGAGCAAGGAAACAGATGAGTCTAACGTTCTTCATCGTAGTTCGGTTTAATTGATTAAAATCTAACACGCGGCAAAAGTACGAAAAAAGAAGATACGGCAATTTGTTCTCTTAAGATAAATCACTAACTTTGCGCCTTAAAAGTATATCTCATAGAATATAAGCAAACTAAAATATTACTATCGTGGCAGATACAAAGTACATTTTTGTTACGGGAGGCGTGGTTTCTTCATTGGGTAAAGGAATCATTTCGGCCTCATTGGGTAAGTTACTTCAGGCAAGAGGTTATAAAGTAACCATTCAGAAGTTCGACCCTTACATTAATATAGATCCGGGAACGTTGAATCCCTATGAACATGGAGAGTGCTATGTGACGGTGGATGGACATGAAGCTGATTTGGATTTAGGACATTACGAACGATTCCTTAATATTACGACTACACGCGCGAACAATATTACTACTGGACGTATTTACCAGAGCGTCATCAACAAGGAACGTCGTGGCGATTATTTGGGGAAAACGGTTCAGGTAGTGCCTCATATTACAGACGAAATCAAACGGAATGTGAAATTGCTTGGAAACAAGTACAAGTTCGACTTCGTAATTACTGAAATCGGAGGTACGGTAGGCGATATTGAATCGTTGCCATTCATCGAAAGCGTACGTCAGCTGAAATGGGAATTAGGCAAGAACTGTCTTTGTGTGCATCTGACTTATGTTCCTTATATCGCTGCTGCGAAAGAGTATAAGACAAAACCGACCCAGCATTCTGTAAAGCAGTTGCAGGAATTGGGTATTCAGCCGGATATCCTTGTCTTGCGTACGGAGCATGAATTGAATGTGAATATCCTCCGGAAAGTGGCTTTGTTCTGCAATGTGGAACCAGATGCTGTGATTCAGTCTATTGATGTGCCGACTATCTATGAGGTTCCGCTTGTCTTGCAGCGTCAGAAGATGGATGAGATTGTCCTTCGCAAGGTGGGATTGGAAGTAGGGCCTACTCCGGAATTGAAGCCGTGGCGTGAATTCCTGGCTTTGAAAGCTTCGGCTACCGAGACGGTGAAGATCGGTCTTGTCGGAAAATATGTGGAATTGCAGGATGCCTATAAGTCTATTGATGAATCGTTGTTGCAGGCGGCTATCTATAACCATCATAAGTTGGATTTGCATTTGTTCCATTCAGAAAAAGTGAATGACGAGAATGCCGCAGAATTGTTGAAGGATATGGATGGCCTTGTGATTGCTCCGGGATTCGGCCAGCGTGGTATAGAAGGTAAGTTTGCTGCCTTGAAATATGCTCGCGAGCATGATGTACCCTGCTTGGGTATTTGCTTGGGCATGCAGTGTATGGTGATTGAGTTTGCCCGGGATGTGTTGGGTATGAAAGACGCCAACTCCACGGAAATGGAACCGAATACAACCCATAAGGTAATCGACTTGATGGAAGACCAGAAGAATATCACCAACATGGGTGGTTCCATGCGTTTAGGTGCTTATGATTGTGTATTGAAAGAAGGCTCGAAGGTCTATGAGGCTTACGGGCAGAAGCATATTCAGGAACGCCATCGTCATCGCTTCGAATTTAATAATGAATATAAAGCCCAGTTTGAGGCAGCCGGCATGATGTGTACGGGAGAAAATCCGGATACGAACCTGGTTGAGGTGGTCGAAATGCCGAAGTTGAAATGGTATGTAGGTGTGCAGTATCATCCGGAATACAATAGTACGGTCTTGAAGCCGAATCCGTTATTCTTGAGTTTCGTGAAGGCAGCCATAGACAATAAGAAAAACTAATTCGAAAGATACAGATGGATAAAAATACAATCATTGGATTTATTCTTATTGGTGTTGTCTTGTTTGGTTTCAGTTGGTGGAATCGTCCGACGCCAGAGCAGATTGAAGCCCAGCGTCGTTATCACGATTCTATCGCCATGGTTCAGCAGCAGATTGAACAGAAGCTAAAAGAGAATACGAATACTTCTCCAGCTGATGAGTTGGCTTCTTTGCCGGATTCCGTTCGTCAGGTTCGCTTACAGAATGATTTCGGATCGTTTGCTCAAGCTATGATCGGTACGGAAGAACTGGTGACTTTGGAAAATGATTTAGTTGAAGTAAAGCTAAGCACAAAGGGTGGGCGTGTAGCGTATGTCCGTTTGAAGGAGTATAGCCGTTTTGATGAGCAGCCTTTGATTTTGTTCGATGAGCAGGAATCGAAGATGGACTTCACATTGGTGACGGCATCCAATAAGGTGGTGAATACAAGTGACCTTTACTTTACTCCGGTGAAAGATGGAAATACGCTTATCATGCGTCTGGATGCCGGGAATGGTGCTTCATTGGATTTTGCCTATAGTTTGAAGCCGGATGATTATCTTTTGGATTTCTCCATAAAAGGTATAGGGCTGAATGGTATTCTATCCCCGACCACGACCTCGTTGGCGATGGTTTGGGAGCAGGATGTCCGTCAGCAGGAAAAAGGTCGTAAGTTTGAAGACCGTTATGTAGGGTTGCATTATAAACTTTTGGGAGAAGATCCGGACTATCTGAGCGAAACGAGCAACGACAACAAGACCCTGACCGGCAAAACGCAGTGGATCGGTTTTAAAGATATGTTTTTCTCATCCGTTCTTCTGATGGCGGGCGATGAGGGAATGGATCAGGTAACACTCGATTCGCATCTGTATAAGACGGGTGAGTACATGAAACATTTTACGGCTAAGGCTGCTGTTCCCTTTGATTTAAAGGGAGAGCAGACTACAGACTTCCGTTTCTTTTTCGGACCGAATAAATTCGCTCTGTTGAACGACTATAATGATAATGTAACAGGTGAAAAACCGCATTTGGAAAAACTGGTACCCTTAGGCTGGGGTATTTTCCGATGGGTAAATCAATATTTTATCATCCCGTTGTTCAACTTCCTCGGTGGATTTATGGGAAATTACGGTTGGATTATCTTCTGGATGACTGTGATTGTCAAATTAATCCTGTTGCCTTTAACGTATAAGTCATACATGTCTTCTGCAAAGATGCGTGTTTTGCGTCCGCAAGTGGAAGAAATCAATGCCAAATATCCGGATAAGGAACAGGCTTTGGATCGTCAGCGTGCCGTGATGGAGTTGTATAGTAGTGCCGGTGCAAGTCCGATGAGTGGCTGTATCCCGATGCTTTTGCAGATGCCTATTCTGATTGCTCTATTCATGTTTTTCCCTTCAGCCATAGAGTTGCGTCATGAAAGTTTCTTGTGGGCAAGTGACCTTTCGACTTATGATGCTATTGTAAGCTGGGATGTTCAGATTCCGCTGATTTCTACTTTCTTCGGAAATCATATCAGTCTGTTCTGTTTGTTGATGACGATTACGAACATTGCTTATACCAAGTTTAATATGGATATGACCAATACCGGTCAGCAGCAGATGCCGGGTATGAAAGCGATGATGTATTTTATGCCGGTAATGTTTATGTTCATCTTCAACAGTTATGCATCAGGTCTGACTTACTATTATTTTATTTCGATGGTCATCTCCATTGCGCAGACTCTTCTTTTCCGTTATACGATAAATGAAGAGAAGTTGTTGGCTAAGTTAGAGGAAAACAAAAAACGGCCCCAGAAGAAGTCGAGTTTCCTGAAGCGACTGGAAGAAGCCCAGAAGATTCAGGAAGAGAATCTTCGGAAACAGAAAGAAGCACGTGAACGCGCAAGAAGACATTAAGCAGACGTTCTCATGAGAAGAATAACCGGTTGTTCATGCGTCCTGATTTAGAACGATGTGGATAACCGGTTGTTTTTTTAGAACAGTTGGGGCCGATAGAGGATTTTTAGTCTAAACAAAAAATTATGCCAGATAAAGATACGATATTCCGGGTATTTGTAGCGGTGGTGGCAGGCATTTGCGGCTTTGCCTTTTTCCGTTGGTTCTATCCGTGTCATTTGGAGGCACGCGAGCAGATCCAGCTTTTGCTGTTTACGCCGGGTTGTTTTGTATCTTATTTGGAAAAACCGGCTTGGCTTGCCGTCTATTTGGCCGATTGTCTGGAGCAGTTTTTTTGCTGGAGGAATGGGGGCGTTTTGCTAATGGTCTTGTTGCTGGTTGCTGAATGGTGGTTGGCTGCTCGTTTTTTACGACGTTTGGTCGATTTTATGCATATAGAATTATATGCGTTATTCCTTTTTGCTGCAGAAGTTATAATGTTAGGGCAGCTGACTTATCCCTTGAGTGTCGTGTTTTCTTTGTCCTTGGCTTTGTTAGGAATAGAGTTGTACATGCATATCCGGACTCGGGTGTTGTCGGTTCTATCGGGCGTTTTATTGGTCTTACTGCTCTATAGTACGGCAGGTTTTGGGGTGTATCTGTTTCTTTTGATGTTGGTCCTGGCAGAAAGCAAGCAGGGAAAGTTCCGCTTGGCTTATTGGCTTTTCCTGGCAGCTGAATCAGTAGTGATACCCTTGGGGTTGAAAAAACTTTACGCTTTGCCGGGGGAAACAATGTGCTTATATCCGATTGAAAGCGTGTATTCGCTTTGTCCGACGGTAGTTTGGATAGTCCTTGTGTTAGGCCTTTGTTTTGTTCCCCGCCGCAGGTGGTATATGAGTTGGAAAGAACAGTTGGGCGTTTGGATGTTGTCTTTCCTTTTTCTTTATATTGGTTTGGGAATAACCACGGATTTCCGGAGAGAGCGGTTGCTGGCGTTGGATAAAGCTTATACAGACGGGCGTTGGTCGGATGTTCTTCGGTTGAGTGAACGTTTGGGGGCAGACAATCGGTTGGCTTCCTATTATCGGACTTTGGCCTTGCTTCGGAGCGGGCAGTTGCCTGATGCGTTGTTGAATTATGCTTATCCTGCCGGAGCGGAATCTTTTTTTCTTCCCTGGAATCTGTCGGATTTACCCGACCGGTTCTCTCCTGGTGAAGTCTATTATGCTTTAAAGGACTGGAATATGGCTCGATATGCGGTGATGAGAGCTCAAGAAAAGAATCGGCCGGATGAGAGCATTCGTTTAGTAAAACGATTGGCTGAAATTTCTCGGAATGAAGGGGATACGCTGGGACTGGAAAAATATCAACGGATAATGGAACGTACGCTTTTCTATTCGTCTTGGGCAAAAGAACAAACAGTTCTTCCGGATACATTGGCAGGAGCGGAGAAGAATCGTTTGCGGGATCCTTCTGATTTTAAGCTTTCTCTTTATCGTTTTGTAGAGTCTGATCGCAGAAACAAGGATGCTGTTGATTATTTGCTCTGTTATTGTTTGGTAGATCGAGATCTATCGACCTTTGCTGAAGTGTATCGCCGGTGGGGTGTCCAATTTTATCCGGAAATACCCCGGATTTATGCGGAAGCTTTGTTGATGCAAATGCTTCCTGAACCGAAAAAAGGGCGGCGAACGAAGAAGACGCAACCGGAAACATTCGTCATTCCGGAAGTTTGGAAGAAAGCGTATGCGGATTACCTCTCGGTAAAAAAGTACGCTGATAAGCATTTGGAGGCATTACAGGTAGTCTATGGTAAGAGTTATTGGTACTATTATGATCTTTCAGAGGAGGGAAAAAGATGATGAAGTGTTTCTGTTTTTATATAAGTTGGTTGAGTTGCTTGTTCTTTCTGTTTGGGGCTTGCCGTCCTTTTGCGGAGGAACGGGAAGCAGATAGCTTGCCTCCGATTTATCCGGATTATTGTAATGTAACCATACCGCCCAATATTGCACCGTTGAATTTTTTGATGCGGGACGATGCGGAACAGGTAGAAGTAAAGTTAAAAGGTAAGAAGATAGAATATACCTATATCAGTAACAATGGGAAAGTCCAGTTTCCCCAAACGGATTGGCAGGAAATGTTGGAACGCGAACAAGGCGCAACCATTCAAGTGACTGTTCGAGCGTTGATTGGGAATGAATGGGTTGTTTATAGACCATTTAAATGGGAGATTACGTATGATACCTTGGATGCTTATCTCTTGTATAATTCCATTTCCCCGGATCAGTTGTCGGATGGCGGGCAATGGCGGGAGAGGCATATAGAGACTTTCCAGGAACGGAAGCTTCCGGGAAAATATCGTTTTAAGGAGGCTAAACCCTATTTTTCCCCGGGACGTTACATAGCTTTCGCTACGTGTTCTCCTGATGCCGGCCTGTCAATCTCCTCGGATGATTTTTGGGTACTTTATGGGAAGAATAGTTCGCTGTATCTTTTTGATAAGACACAGAAGGAGCTTAGGGAAGTATCGGATAGTCTGGCCGGTAAAATGACACGGGCTTATCCGGTTCTTTCGCCCGATGGAAAATGGCTGTATTATTGCGAAGCTCCGTCTTTTGATCCGGATAGTTTAAATGACTGGCGTTTTAGTTTATACCGGACTGCTTTTAACCCTCGGACTGGCCGTTGCGAGTCACCGATGGATACTCTTTACGAGGCCAAGGCAAAAGGGCATACGGTTACCTATTTGAGTCTCTCGCCCGACGGACATGATCTGTTATATACCTTATCTTCTTATGGGATGTCTCCGGATTGGCAACAGGAAGCAGACTTGCAACGGATGATATTGCCTGGTCAGGAGATAGATAGCCTGCAAGTCGTCAATTCGGATGCGTTTGACGGACAACCGTTTTGGGCTTCGGATGGTCGTTGGTTCGTTTTTAATAGCAAAAGAGGCGATAAATTGTATGGAAAACCGTATTTTTGTTACGTTGATAGCGCAGGAGTTGCTCATAAACCTTTTTTATTACCGCAACGTGATCCGGCCTGGTATGATTATATGCTCCGATCAATGGATAGCCCGATTTTGGTTACGCAGCCTGTAGATACCGGAATATTTGCTGTGTTAGAACAACAATTAAACAATGAAAACATAAAGCCATGAGAATATCAGAACAAAAAGTAATGGGGGCGGGTACGCTTTTATTTGGCCTTCTGGCCTTTCTCTTCTTTTGGAGACTTTATCCGTTCCATGTCTGTTATCAGGAACAATATCAGCTTTTCCTGTTCTCTTCGTCCTATATGATAGATGTCTTGTCGAAGCCTGGAGGGTTGGCCGAGTATGTTTCAACCTTTCTGACACAGTTCTTTATATCTTCGGCGGCCGGTGCTTTCATTCTGGCTTTCTTACTTGTGCTGATGCAGCGTCTGGTTTATGTTTCGGCGAAATCCTTGGGTGGGTTTAGAGCGGTGTTTTATCCATTGACTTTCTTGCCATCATTGTTTTATTGGATGTTGCTGTGTAACGAAAACTATCTGCTGGTTGGATTGGTTGCACCGATTATGGCGTTGGGGCTTTTCTGTTTTTGTGCCGGAAGGGGACGTTCTCTTTGGTGGGGGTATTGGTTGTTGATGCCTCTTGGCCTTTATTTCTTTGCCGGCATATCCTGTTGGATCTGGCTGCTGTTGTGGATGGCGTATGAATGGCAGAAGCGGGAATGGTCTCGGAAGGTCTATGGCTTTTATTTTGTTTGGGGGATATTGGTCTGTCTGCTTTTCCCCCTGGCCTTGAAATATGCCGGTTGGATGTATCCATGGAAACTTTTGTTTTTTGGAACCAGTTTCTTTCGTTTTCCCTTGCTTGGAACGTCGTCGGTGGTTTTGGTTTATTTGTTGATGTTATGCGGGGTTCCTCTGTTGACGGCCTGGCTTTCTCGGAAGGTGAAAAAGGAAGGGAAACTTATGCTTGTCGTAGGTGTTTTGCAAATAGGGGTTCTTTTCGGGGGCGGCGGTTTCCTGATTTTACATGCTGCAGATTTCTTAAAGGAAGAAATTATGGCCTATGATTATCATACGTTACACCGGCAATGGAAGAAAAGCATTGAACGGGCAGAACAGCAGGCTCCTTCTTCTCCTCTTTCGGTGGCTTGCCTGAATCTGGCTCTTTGTAAGGAAGGAATGATGGCCGACCGTATGTTCCACTATTATCAGAATGGAACCGAAGGTCTTTTGCCTTCCTTTACAAAAGATTTTACCGCCCCGCTGATTACCAGTGAGATTTATTATCATATCGGTTTTGTCAATACGGCTCAGCGCTATGCTTTTGAAGCGATGGAATGTATTCCGAATTTGCAGAAGAATGTCCGGGTTATTAAGCGGTTGGCTGAAACCAATATTATTAATGGCGAATATGTGGTTGCCCGTAAATATCTGCATATTCTTCAACGTACTTTTTTCTACCGGGATTGGGCGACAGAAACCCTGGCCATCCTGTCGGACGAGAAAAAAGTGGAACAGAATGCGGAATGGATGCAGCTCCGCAAATACCGGACTAAGAAAGATTTTTTCTTTAGTGAACAGGAGCCCGATATGATGTTGGGTTTTGTCTTTTCGCAAGATTCTACCAATCGGATAGCTTATGAGTATTTGATGGCTGTATGTTTGCTTCGCAAAGATTTGCCCTCTTTTCTGAAGTATTATCCGATGGGGAAATCAATCGGTTACGCTCGGATTCCGGAAAGCTATCAGGAGGCTCTTGTCTATGCTTGGGGACTTCAGCATAAAGACATGAAAGGTATTCCATATCAGATAGATAATCAGGTGTTGAGCCGGGTGAATGCTTATGGGCAGATTTATACTTCGTATGCGAATGCCGAACCGTTGCTTCGCAAGCAATATTCCGGGACTTATTGGTATTATTTGCATTTTAGATAATCATACAGGATATTATTATGAACAAAATAGTCTATAGTTTAATCGCTTTTGTTTTTTGGGGATTGACGGCTTGTCAAGAGGAGGTTATCCCGGCGGAAACCTTGAAAGAGCAGCCAGTGTTGTTTCCCGATTATGTAGAAGTAACGGTTCCGGCAACCATTGCCCCATTGAATTTTCAAGTTCAGGCAGAGTATGAGAAGATAGATGTTGTCGTCCGGGCAGGAAATGGGGGAATGTTGCATGTACAGGAGGCTAAGGTGGCCCGTTTCCCGGAGAAAGATTGGGCAGATTTGCTGGAACAAAGTAAAGGGGGTAATTTGGAACTGACCGTTTCTCTGAAACAGAAAGGGAGATGGGTGCAGTATGCTCCGTTCCAGATTCAGGTAAGTGAGGCTCCTATCGATTATGGATTGGTTTATCGGTTGATAGCTCCTGGATACGAAATGTATAGTAAGATGGGAATTTACCAACGCAATCTTTCTGATTTTTCGCAGGATGCAATTTATGAAAATACGTTGATCCCTTCCAGTTGCGTCAATTGTCATTCGTTTTGTAAGAATAATCCTCAGAATATGAGTCTGCACCTGAGGGGTGAATATGGAGGAACTGTTCTGAAGCATGGCGGCAAGATGGATTATCTGGATACGAAGACTCCCCAGACGTTGTCTTCGTGTGTTTATCCTTATTGGCATCCTTCAGGACGATATATCGCTTATTCGGTTAACCAGACGCAGCAGGTGTTTCATGCGGTTCGTGATAAACGGATAGAGGTATTTGACCATGCTTCTGATGTGGTCGTTTATGACATTGAGCGTAACGTTCTCTTTTCTTGTCCGCAACTGAAATCGGAAGGTGCGTTTGAAACTTTTCCGTCTTTTTCGCCAGACGGGAAGAGTCTATATTTTTGTTCGGCTGTCCGTCAGGAACTTCCTAAAGATTATCAGCAAGTACATTATAATCTTTGTCGAATAGCTTTCAACCCGGATCAGAAAACGTTTTCCCAGCAAGTTGATACCTTGGTCTTGGCTTCGGCTGAGGGAAAGAGTGTTTCATTTCCGCGACCTACCCCGGATGGAAATTTCCTGGTTTATACATTGTCTGATTATGGTACGTTTTCTATTTGGCATGAAGATGCCGATTTGTATTTGCTGGATCTCCGGACCGGAATATCTCGGTGTTTGGACGAAGTGAATAGCCCTGATGTGGAGAGCTATCACAGCTTCAGCAGCAATGGGCGTTGGATGGTGTTTAGCAGTCGTCGCCTGGACGGACTCTATACCCGTCTCTATCTTACGTTTGTCGGCCCGGATGGACAGATGAGCAAACCTTTTCTGCTTCCCCAGGAAGACCCTGAACAAAACGAAATGTTGCTTTACTCGTATAATATCCCGGAATTTGTGGAAGCGCCTGTTTCTTTGGATGTGAATGAAGTTGAAAAGAGCGCTTTGAGTCGCAAATATAAAAAGGTTGGTTATGAATAACCATGAAAAGTAAGTTTTTTCCCGATAAAAGTAGGATATACAAGAATTGTATTATCTTTGCACGCACAAAGGAGCAGATATTGTTCAACCTAAATAATAAATGACCATGTCAGAGAAGACAAGATATTCCGACGCAGAACTCGAGGAGTTTCGCGCGATAATATTGGAAAAACTGGAACTCGCAAAAAGAGATTATGAAATGTTGAAAGCCGGTGTGACGAATTCGGATGGCAATGATGTTGCTGATACATCTCCTACCTTTAAAGTTTTGGAAGAGGGAGCAGCCACTTTGTCGAAAGAAGAGGCCGGCCGGTTAGCTCAACGGCAGATGAAGTTTATCCAAAATTTGCAGGCCGCTTTGGTTCGAATTGAAAACAAAACATACGGCATTTGTCGTGAAACGGGGAAACTGATTCCGAAAGAACGTTTACGGGCTGTTCCTCATGCCACGTTAAGTATCGAAGCAAAACAAGGAGGCGCTAAATAGCATGAGAATATCCAAAGGTAAGGGAGCAGCGTTCATTGTAATGCTGCTCCTTCTTTTAGACCAGGTTATAAAAATATGGATTAAGACACATTTTCAATTGCACGAGAGTGTCGAGATTACGCCGTGGTTTTATATTTATTTCACGGAAAACCCGGGGATGGCTTTTGGTATAGAAGTTATCGGGAAATTGTTTTTGACGATTTTCCGTATTATCGCTGTAGGCTTCATCGGATATTATCTGTATAAGATTGTAAAGCAGAATTATCGCTTTGGGTTTATTGCCTGTGTCGCTTTGGTATTGGCTGGTGCTGTGGGGAACATCATCGATTCGATATTTTATGGTGTTATTTTTGATCATAGCTACGGCCAGGTAGCTACGTTTATGCCTGAGGGTGGGGGGTATGCTCCCTGGTTTCATGGTAAGGTGGTTGATATGTTTTACTTTCCTTTGATTCAGACAACTTGGCCTGATTGGGTTCCCATTTATGGCGGACAGGAGTTTATCTTTTTCCGTCCGATATTTAATCTTGCCGATTCTGCTATTTGTGTGGGCGTTTTCGCATTGCTTTTATTTTACAGGCATACGTTGACAAAGAGTTTATCAAAAGAAGAAGACTAAAGGCTATGGGGCTGAAAAAATGGCAAATCAGTTGTTTCCCAATATTCTTTACTTTGTTGCTCTGTTCTTGCAGCAAGGCTCCGTCGGGTATCTTGACGGAAAAGGAAATGCAGGGTGTAATGACGGATATGTATCTGGCCGAAGCCATGGTAGGCATAGACTATCAAACTTATAAATCCGATTCGATGAAGCAGGCGCTTTATGAGTCTGTTTTCCGTAAGCATGGGATTACTCAGGCTATGTACGATAGCTCGTTGATGTGGTACGGGAAAAACTTGGATGTTTATATGGAGATTTACGGGCGGATGATCAAGGATTTGGATAGCCGTGTTGATGCTTTGGGAGATATTCAGGCTGAGGCTGTTTCTTCTTCGCGCGATTCTATTGATATCTGGCCACGCCGTACTTACCTGACACTTTCAGCCGATCAGCTTTTCAACGGTACAACATTCGATATTCGTCCCAAGGAAAATTATTCTTCGGGAAGTATTTTTGTCCTGGGCATGCATGTTTGGGGATTGGAAAAGGAAATGAAGCATCGTCCGGAAATTCATATTGCCGTGGATCAAGGCGATACCACGGTTGTGGTGAGAGACCGGGTGCAGACCGACGGTTACCATGAGACGGTTCTCCGCAGTGTTCCGGTTAAGAAAGTCAAGCGTGTATATGGGTCTATCCGTTTGGACAATGGCGGAATGCATTATTATAAAGTTTTTCTGGATAGCCTGAACTTGATGCGTTATAATTACGGTTCTTACAAATAAGTCATGAGAAAGCGTTTTGCTGCCCATTATGTCTTTTACGGGCAGGCATTATACATGTATTATATTGAGATTCAGGATGGGCTGTTTGCCGGAGTATTCCCGTTGGACGAGGAATTGGCCGGGACAGCCTTTTTTGACGGCATTTTGTTGCCTCTTCCGGTTTCAATGGAAAGAGAGGCGGTCGATGCGGTTTTATCGTATCTCCGCCGTGAACATCTTCCGCTTACTTGGGAGAACTTTTCTTCTGGATTTCCCGGGAACAACCTGATTGGTGAAAATGATCCTGTTCGTCTTTTTCTCTTAGACTCGCATCGTTATTCTTCTTCTGAACTCAGCACAAACAATTGAGGTGGCTATGGCAACATTCAGCGATTCCGAAGTTTCTCGTTCTGGCGGATAGCTGGGGATATAGAGCTTTTCGTCAATGAGCCTTTCGACCTCGGGACGTACCCCATTCCCTTCATTGCCCATAATCAAAATGCCGTGTGAAGTCAGTTCTTTTTGGTAAATGCACTCTCCTTTCAGGAAGGTACCGTACAACGGAGTTCCTTTTTGTTTTTGTTCTTCTAAGTAGTCCGTTAAATGAGTGTAATGGATTTGCACGTGTGCCAAGGCGCCCATGGTTGCCTGTACGGTTTTGGGATTGAATACATCTACGGTATCCGTATGGCAGATAATATGTTCTATGCCAAACCAATCGGCCAGGCGGATAATCGTTCCCATGTTTCCCGGATCCTGCACTCCGTCGAGGGCAAGCGTCAGTTCTTGTTCGGGTTTTGCGTGGCTTAAGTCCCATTGGGGGAAATTAAATACAGCAAGCACTTCTTGCGGATTCTTTTGAAAACTGATCCGTTGAAGTTCTTCGTCTGAAACTTCGACAAGCTCGCAAGCCGGCAATGTCTTTTGCCGTTCTATCCATTCTCTTGTCGCCACAAGCAGGTTGCAGGAAAAAGCCGGGAGCATGTCGCCCACCAGCTTCTTCCCTTCAGCAACAAACGCTTTTTCTTCTTTTCGCTGTTTTTTTAATTCTAAGGAACGGATGTATTTCTGTTTGTTTTTGCTCAGCATCTTTGTTCATTATCATTAATACTCATCGACTTTTTCATCTGTTCGGAATTGGTCGAGCCGTTGTTGGAGACGGTCTTGCACTTCTTTATAGGCCGGATCGTTATATAAGTTGTGCAATTCGTTCGGATCATTTTGCAAGTCATACAGTTCGTTGCAATTGATGGCTTCACGCTGTTCGTCCTTATCTCCGTAGAAGTGGATCAGCTTGTAGCGTTTGTCGCGTACTCCGTCGTGGCGGCGCACCATATGGACTGCCGGGTAATCATAATAATGATAGTAGAGATATTCGCGCCAATCCTGAGGTGTCGATCCGTCCAGAAGAGGTACCAAAGAGGTACCGACCATATATTCCGGTTTTTCAATACCTGCAATGTCAAGGTAGGTCGGCGCGTAGTCAATGTTCTGTACCAGTTCGGTGCATTCGCTATGAGCTTTCGTCTTTCCCGGATAACGGATGATGAGCGGTGTGCGCATGGATTCTTCATACATGAAACGTTTGTCGAACCAGCCGTGTTCGCCCATGTAGAAGCCCTGGTCGGAGGTATAGACTACCACCGTGTTGTCCATCAAGTTGTTCTTTTCCAGATAATCCAGCAGGCGGCCCACTTCGTCATCTACCGTTTTGATGCAACGGAGGTAGTCGCGCAGATAAGCTTGGTATTTCCAGCGGGCAAGGTCTTCGCCTTTCGGTTGCTTCTTCAGGAAATCTTCCGTCCGGAGGGCATAGGCTTTGTCCCAGGCTTCCCGTTCTTCCGGACTCATCCGGCTGAGCGAGCTTTCCAAAGAACCGATCCAGCCTTCTTTTTTATAAGGATCCTGGTCTTTCAGGCCTTCCATCTTCAGGTCATAGACCAGCGTCATGTCATCGGCTATGCGCATCTCCTGAGTAGAGGCTGCCGCACAGCGGGTTTTATAGTCGTCATCGAAAGTCTCCGGAACCGGAAATTCTACATCGTCATACAGGTGCAGGTATTTCGTTTCAGGCATCCAGTTGCGATGGGGCGCCTTGTGATGTACCAATAGGCAGAACGGTTTCGACGGGTCCCGATGTTCAAGAAACTCGAGGGCATGGTCGGTGGTCAGCTTGGTCGCATAACCTTCCTCCCGGACATATTTACCTGCCGTATCTTTCGTCTTGAATTCCGGATTGTAATATTCTCCCTGGTCCCAGAGCACGGCGTAGTAGTCGAATCCTTTCGGTTCGCATTGCATGTGCCATTTTCCGACTACGCCTGTCTGATAGCCATGTTGTTGCAATATTTCGGAAAAGAAGGTTTTCGTGGTGTCGATACCTGCCCCTAATTGGCGCTGGCCGTTTTGATGGCTGTAGAGGCCTGTCATCAGGCAAGCCCGGCTGGGGGTAGAAAGTGAATTTTCCACAAAAGCCTGGCGGAACAGCATCCCTTCGGCGGCCAGTCGGTCGATATTGGGCGTTGGAGCCAACTTTCCTAATGCATGTCCATAGGCACTGATGGTTTGAAACGAATGGTCGTCCGTCATGATGTGGATGATATTCAGCGGCTTTTCCTGCTTCGTATCTTGCTGTTGTCCGGCTCCGCTACAGGCTGTTAAAAGGAGGGCGGGGGCCAGAAGACTTGTCGTTGTGTGTAAAAAAGTATTCATAGGGTGTTTTTTGATTGACTGTCCAAAGGTAGGGATTATTTTTTTATGTGCCTTATATCTTGGGGAAAGAGTGGCCTGGTTTATCGGAGAAAAATACTTCTCGGCTTTGAGTTGTAAAGGGGATATTATACCTTTGCCGCTGTCAAAAAATATTGAATTAACGATGAAACTTGTGAAAAAAAAGATTTTAATAGCCACTTTCGCTTTTATGGCTTTGACTTCAGCAGCCAAGGAGCCAGCTGATTATGTGAACCCGATAATCGGAACGAACGGAATGGGACATACTTTCCCCGGGGCTTGTACCCCTTTTGGCTGGGTGCAGCTTAGTCCGGACACGGATACGATTCCTCATAATGTAGATGGGGTTTATCAGAAAAAGGCTTACGAGTATTGTGCGGGCTACCAATATCGGGACAAGACTATCGTTGGGTTCAGCCATACGCATCTGAGCGGTACGGGGCATTCCGATTTGGGGGATATCCTGCTGATGCCTACCGTGGGACCGTTACAGCTGAATCCGGGTACGGCCGAACATCCGGAAGAGGGGTATCGTTCGCGTTTCCGGCATGAGACGGAACAGGCTACTCCGGGCTATTATGAAGTGATGCTGGATGATGATGGCATTAAAGCTCAGCTGACTGCCACGCAACGGGTTGGGGTACATAAATATACGTTCCCGGAAGGAAAAGACGGACATCTGATATTGGACCTGATCCATAGCATTTATAATTATGACGGCAAAGAGTTGTGGACCAGCCTGCGGGTTGAAAACGACACCTTGGTGACAGGCTACCGGATTACAAACGGATGGGCCCGGACCAATTATACCTATTTTGCCATGTCGTTCTCCCAGCCAATTAAGAATTATGGCTATAAAGATAAGGAAAAGGTGCTCTATAATGGCTTTTGGCGCCGGTTTAAGCTGGAACAGAATTTCCCGGAGATAGCCGGACGCAAGGTGGTGGCTTACTTCGATTTTGAAACTTCGAAGAATCCGGAACTGGTGGTGAAGGTGGCTCTTTCTGCAACCAGTACGGAGGGGGCTTTGCGGAACTTGCGTGCCGAAGCTGCCGGAAAGTCGTTTGATGAACTGGTGGCTGAAGCTCGGGCTGATTGGAATAAAGAGCTTGACCACTTCGAAATTGAGGGTACGGAAGACCAGAAGGCGATGTTTTACACTTCCCTTTACCATACGATGATTAACCCGTCGGTGTATATGGATGTGGATGGCGCTTACCGGGGATTGGACCACAATATCCATAAAGCAGAGGGCTTTACGAATTATACAATCTTCTCTTTGTGGGATACCTACCGGGCAGAACATCCTTTCCTGAATCTGATTAAACCGGAACGGAATGCGGATATGGTCGAGTCGATGATTAAGCACGAGCAGCAGAGTGTGCATGGGATGTTGCCGGTCTGGAGCCTGATGGGGAATGAAAACTGGTGCATGAGTGGCTACCATGCCGTATCGGTGTTGGCTGATGCCATTGCCAAAGGGGTGTATGCTCATGTGGATGAGGCTCTGCCGGCGATGGTCAGCACTTCGACGGTTCCTTATTATGAAGGGGTGGCGGATTATATGAAGTTGGGCTATGTCCCGCTGGACAAGAGTGGAACTGCCGCTTCTTCCACGTTGGAATATGCTTACGACGATTGGACGATTTATCAGACAGCCCTGAAGGCCGGCGACCAGGCTACGGCTGAAACCTATCGCAAACGGGCGTTGAACTACCGGAACCTCTATGACCCGGAGACTGGTTTTGCCCGTCCGCGTTACAGCGACGGTTCTTTTAAGAAGGATTTTGACGTGTTGCAGACTTACGGCGAGGGGTTCATCGAAGGCAATTCCTGGAATTTCTCCTTCCATGTGCCTCACGATGTGTTTGGTCTGATGGATGTGATGGGCGGAGAAAAGGCTTTCATCGAGAAGCTGGACAAACTTTTCTCCATGCATCTGCCGGAACAGTATTATGCGCAGAATGAGGATATCACGGAAGATTGTCTGGTGGGGGGCTATGTGCATGGCAACGAGCCCAGCCATCATGTGCCTTATCTGTATGCCTGGACTTCCCAGCCTTGGAAAACGCAATACTGGTTGCGTGAGATTCTGAACAAGATGTACCGTAACGATATCAATGGTTTGGGCGGTAACGACGACTGCGGCCAGATGTCTGCCTGGTATATTTTCTCGGTCATGGGCTTTTATCCGGTATGTCCGGGAACCGACCAATATGTCTTGGGCGCACCGTACCTGCCGTATTTGAAGCTGACGCTTCCGAATGGAAATGTGTTGGAAATCAAAGCTCCGGAGGTGAGCGACAAGAATCGTTACGTGAAATCGGTGAAACTGAATGGCGAGCGTTACGACAAAATGTATATCACCCACGAAGACTTGCTGAAGGGCGGCGTGCTGGAATTCAAAATGTCCGCCTCACCCAATAAGCGTCGCGGTTTGTCGGCAGCAGACAAGCCTTATTCGTTGACAAATGGGGAAAAATAGTTGATTTTTCCCCTTGCGGGTTTGCGAATATGGAAAATCTTTCTACCTTTGCACCCGCAATACGGAACTAGCTCAGTTGGTAGAGCACTGGTCTCCAAAACCAGGTGTCGGGAGTTCGAGCCTCTCGTTCCGTGCAGGATGCATAAGCAGAAGCCCCGAAAGCTGTCCATCAACTTTCGGGGCTTTGTTTTTAAATAGGTTTTAAATGTAATGTACTAAATAAGTTGACACAAATTATTTAGAAACATGCGCGAAGAGGATGTAAAATAAACTGTGTCAGCATAGAAACAAAATATCAACTTTTCTAACACATTTTAATTACGTAAACATCCGATAAAGTACACATTGTAGATTCATAAAACAACAAACTCTTCTTATCAACGAATATAAAGTTGACAAGAAGAGTTTGCTATTCTATATTAGACTTC